>NZ_JAHLNC010000009.1:0-184272 GCF_018916625.1 Clostridium senegalense | reverse complement strand
CTTGAAAATTTATAGGTTTCTGGAGCATTTCTATATCCTATAATATCTTTTGGATTTCTATGAATGTATAATGATGCTGCTATTAGATATCCATCACTTTCTATTATTGTACTTTCAAATCTTTCTTTATATAATGTTCCGTTTGATCCTTTTTTCTTATTATAATAAAATGTATATCTTTCTTTTATACTTTTCATAATAACTGATATATCCCCACCATAAGAATCCACTATGAAATGAACATGCGTATCCATTAAACAGTAAGCATATATTTTAAATTTATATTTTTCCATACTTTTTGATAATTTGTCCATAAACATTTCTTTATCATAATTATTCTCAAACAAGGGTTTTGCTTTACATCCTCTTATCCTTACATGATATATTGCATTTTCTATTTTCACTCTTGCCTGTCTAGCCAAAATAAATTCACTCCTAAAATAATTGTTCTTATATAGAACTTTGACATCATATAAATATTTAATCAAAAAAATAGTATGCCACCTCTTGACACACTACTTTATAAAAAGAAAAATTATTGGAATAAATATCATAAGTCCTAATAAATTGTATACTGTAAATATTTTAAGATAATTATTTCCTTCACCTTCGTATTCTTTTGTATATATTTTATAAGATATAACACTTGCTAGTGATGCTATTATTGTACCCATACCACCTACATTCACCGCTAACAACAATTCTTTCCCACATTTACTAAAACCTGATATTAACATTGTTGCTGGCACATTACTTATTACTTGACTCAATATTATTGACCATATGTATGTTCTTTGTCCACTATTTAAAATATTTCTCATAAATAACTTAATAGTATTTATTTGAGATATGTTTCCTATAAATATGAAAAAGCCTATAAAAGTAACTAACAAAGAATAATCCACCTTAAATAATAACTTTATATCTATAGTACAAATTCCTATTACTGTTAATATGACTACAAATTTATAATTTATTATATTAAATACAGACAATATTACTATAAAAAAAAGTAATACAGTTATTAAGAGTTTATACACTTTTTCTAATTTAACATCTTCAACTTTAAAATCTATTTTTTCATTTTTCATAGTTACTATTAAAACACCTAAAAATATTATTCCTAAACTCATTATAGGTAATGTCGTTTTTAAAAATTCAATAGACCCCATATTATAGTAAGAGTATATAAATAGGTTTTGTGGATTACCCATTGGTGTAAATGCACTTCCTAAGTTTGCAGCTAAAGTTTGAAGTATTACAATTTTCATGATTTTTATATTACCTTTTTTACCTACTGTTATAGCAAATGGAACAAAGGTTATTAATGCAACATCATTAGTTATAAACATAGCTGCTATAAATGTCATTCCTACCAACATAATACTTACCATTTTGTAAGTTTTGCATTTTTTAAGCAGTATAACTGCTCCTTTTTCTAACGCTTTTAAACTATTTAATGCTGCTATTACTAACATTAAATTAAATAATAAAATTAGAACCTTAAAATCTATATATTCTATTTTAGGGAATGAAATAAATGAAGTTATTACTGCTAAAAATAAAGCGATACTTAATACAATTTGATTTTTTAAGAAACTTTTTATCATGATAATGTCATTACTCCTATCAATAATTATAAATTACAACTACTAATTATATCATTATTGAATTTATTATTACAAACGATCTTAAATTTATCTATTTTAAAATCAATACATACACTTAATATAAATTTTCTATTATTTCTTTGAAAATTTTGCTAGTTTTCCATACTTTATAGTATTTTTTATTTGAAATAAATTACCTATATTAAGCATTTAAAATTTTATATGATTTTTATAATAATATCACTTATTACAAAAACAGATATTACTTTAAATTAATATCTGTTTTATATTTAATCATATTGATTTTATTGTTTTAATAATAGTTTTTTTAAAACTTCAATTACAAAAACTATTGTAATTGACATAGATAAAACATAGTATGACAGAAGTAAATCCGAATTTAATTTTGTCATAAACACTATTGCTAATATATTTAATATAAGAATAATCAAATTCACTATATTCCATATTTTATTCTTTTTATAGTTGTATATAGTTATTATTAAAAACATTATCGCTGTTATTATTAAAATATATATAAGTATTTCATCTATATTTTTACTATTCCACACATGATTTCTATATGTTAATGAACGCATAACTCCCATTTTTTTAGTTGATAATTGATGTATAACTATACCAAATATTATTATACCTATTTCTATTACTGAAATCATCCAATTTAATATATTTTTCATCTTCATTTATTTTACCTTAACCGGGTCCCCTGTTTCTATAGGATTCGGCTCATTTCCTGTGTTTCCACTCCATTCGTTCCATCCACCATCATAAAGTGCAATATTTTTAACACCAATAACATCTGCATAATATAAAACTTCTGCTGCTCTCCAACCGGTTCCACAATAAAATGCTAATCTTTGATTTGGAGTTATTCCCCATTCATTCCACATATTAATTATTTCATCTTTATTTCTCATTGTATTATCTATATTTCTGTAATCTTGAAGACTCTGCGCATCTGTTCCTGCATGCCCCCAAACACAACCTACTGGACGTCCTTTTGTTTTTATATAGTCATATCCTGATGTTTCTCCTATAAACTCTTCCCAACTTCTAATATCTACCAATTTGCTGTTTTTCTTATCATTTATTATGTCTTTTGCCATATCTAAATCAACTATATAATTCTTATTTGCCGGAACTTTAGCCCCAAAACTTTTTACTGGTACTGGTTTATTTGCTGTTTTTTCTAATTCATATCCTGATTTAACCCATTTATTAGTTCCACCATTTAATACTCTAACATCTTCTACACCCATATATTTTAATATAGTTACAACTCTAAATGCAGCCATTGAATCATCTCCATATAAAACTGTAGTTGTATCTTTTGTTATTCCCTTGGCAACTGCAAATTTTTCAAGTTCCTCATCAGAAACTCTATTCCAAAGCGGTCCTTTTTCTATATCATCAGTATTAATATGTACAGATCCAGGTATATGTCCATCTTTCAAATAACTTGGTGAATCCTGTTCTTTTCCCCACGAAACCTCAAATACCTTATAATCTTTTCCATCATATGTTTCAGGATGTTTTCCATCTATTAAATCTTTAACCCAAGATGCTGGTACTAACATTTGATAATTTTCATAAGTTTCCATAGGATTACTAGAATTTTGCGCCCACTGTTTAATATCATATGTATAAAGATTACTATATCCTTTATTTGATAAGTAATTTGCAACTTCTGTAGCATCCTTACCATTAGCATCATATAAAATTACATTTTTATCCTTTGATATTCCCTTAGTTTCTAGTGCTTTATCTAATGTAATATCTTTATCTTTATTATCAACTTTTAACCAAGCTGCTGAAAAATCTGTAGCGCCTTTTATGTGTCCTCCTCTTGAAACATTATCAAGTTTCCATCCATTAAAAGCATCATTTTCTCTTGTATCTACAATAATCCAATCACTTTTTTCAATATTTTCTTTAACCTCTTCTGATTCAATAGTTTTTATATCTGATGTTGCTGATGATTTACCTTTATCAGAATTAGAACAACCAGTAAAAGTAAATATTGAAAATGCTAATGTCATTGTAGTTAATATTAACTTTGTTCTTTTATTCATTATTTTATTTATTAGCACAATCTTTTAAATGCCAATATACTCCTCTCTTTAACTCATTTTTAAATTATATTGAATATCTTACAAAAATACTCAACAATTAAAATATACTATTAAACTATACAATTATTTTTTTCATAAGTAAATAACACTAATTATTGGTTTTTTAAATGATTAAATTATATCTATTTGCTTTTTTAATGTTTTTATTTTAAAGAAGCTAAGGCTAAAATATATGTTTAATAAAGACTTAGCTTCTTTAATTAATTTAATAATTAATATTCAAATCTATTATTTTAGTGGATATATTTTCAATAAAACTTTTATCATGTTCTACAAATAAAATAGTTGGTTTAAAATCTAATATTGCTTTTTCTATAAGTTTTCTTGATTCTATATCTAAACCATTTAGTGGCTCATCCCAAATTTGAAAACAATCATCTTTATAAAAACAGTAAGCTAAGTCTACTTTTTTTAATTCTCCTACACTAAATGTAGATAAGTCTCTTTCAAAGACCTTTGAATCTGAACCCATACAACCAAGTATAGATCTAAATCTAGTTTCATCTATTTTTTCACTTTTTAAATGTTCTCTCAAAAATCCATTTGTCCATTTAGGAAATTGAGATGCATATACTATTTGGGATCTATTTTCAAATTTTATTATACCCTCTTCTAATTCTAAAATTCCTAATATAGCATATAATAACGTAGTCTTTCCACTACCATTAGGACCCTTAATCGCAACCCTTTCACCTTTTCTTATATTAAAAGATAAATCATTTATAACTTTTTTATTTCCCCTTAAAACAGTTATATTAGATACTAATAATATATTTTCACCTTTTATACTTGATTCAAATTTAAGTTTTCTTTCTCTTTCATAATCCTTTAAAAGTTCTTTTTTTGCATTCAAATTTTCTTCTATTCTGCCTTCTATTAAAATAGCTCTTTTCATAATTCTAGCAGCTCTTGCTCCTTCAAAACCTTTATCTCCGGAACCAATCTTTTCTTTTTCCCTTTTAAAAGACCAAGTTCTCTTTTGTCTGGCTGCCTTTTCTAGTTCTTTAACTTCTTTTTCTATTTTTTCTTTTTTTCTTTTTTCAAATTGAATTTTTAATTCTTCATTTTTCTCCCATGAACTATAATTACCTTTTTCTATTCCTATAGAGTTTTTATTTATATAAAGAACGTGATCAACTAAGGCATCAAGGAAATATCTATTATGTGACACAATTATGAATCCACTTTTATTTTTTAAATAATTTAAAAGAACTTCAATTCCTTCAACATCTAAATGATTAGTAGGTTCATCTAATAATATAAAATTATTTTTTTGAAGAAATAATGCAATTATTTGTATTTTGGTTTGCTCTCCACCACTTAAGCTATCGTAACTTCTTTCTAGTATTTCCCTTTTCAATCCCATATATTCTATTTCTCTTTCTATTAAAAAGTTAATATTATATCCATCTATATCTAAAAATTCTTGTAAAGTAACTAAATATTCCTCTTCACTTATATCTTTTCTTAAATATTTATCTATTTTTTCTTCTAAAATTCTATAATTTCCTATAATGTCTTTAATTATATTAATAGTAGTATCACTTTTATTACATATATCTACTGGGAAAAGACTACTTTCTCCACTGTATTCAACAGTACCCTTAGATGGTTTATATTGTTTATTTATAAGTCTTAAAAGTGTTGTTTTTCCTCTACCATTTCTTCCTATAATAGCAGTTTTCCAATTTGTATCTATTGAAACATTTACATCTTCAAAAATATTTTCATAGCTTCCATTATAGTTAAAACTCATATCTTTAAAATTTATTTTTGACAAAAAAAATCTCCTCCTTTAAATTCCGGAGAAGATTTACACATTCAACTAAATATTTACAATAATATAAATACTACAAATACAGTCACCTAAATAAAATTTAACATTCTATTTATCCGCAACATAAACTTTAAAACATGGAAATTAATATGTGTACTATACTATTATAATAAAAATTAGCAAACAGGCTCACATCTACTCACAGAATTTTTAAAAGCATATTAAAAAAACCTTTTGATAAGGCTTATATTCGCTTTTATAACTATTCATTGAAAGTAGATTAATTGTTCATCCTTCTATTTACCTGTTCCTTTCTAAATTTTATTTTTATATTATAACACAACACCTATAATTATAAATTAAAAAAATATAATTTCAATATAATATTTGTAAATTTTACATGAATTTTAAATGTATTTACATAAAAAAATAAATTGCAAAAATCATTTTGAAAACTCATTAAATTAAACTCCATTGTTTAATTTTTATAGTATATATTTATAATTTATATTATTTCTATATTTCAGCTCTATTTGTAGTTATTATATGTGGGTATAAACTTCTACTTTTTTATTTTTATATGATGTTAACTTTCACAACCAAACTTTCATTTATATTGACTTTTTAATTTTGTTTACTTTATTTTAATTTTATAAGAAATAACTATAAATTTTATATACTGTCCAAAATAAAACCCCATTGTCTTACTTCAAATAAATTTTCATTTAAACATATTAATTATATGTTTTTAGATTTTTGCAATTTACCCTTATAGTAAAAAGCTATTGCAGCGTTGGAATTCTTAGGCTATATATCTTACTATCTAATATAGAAATTTATTTTATTTGTAAAGTTTTAAGAATCTATTTTAAACATATTTTTAAATTTAACTTTAGATTCTTTTTACTATTAAAAGTAATATTTTTTACTTTTAATATCTTATTTTTACAAATAAAAAAACCTCCATAACTTTGGAGGTATATATCACTGATAGCGTATTAACTAAGCCTTTTAAAATAAAAGACAAAAAGTTTCGTGATACACCTAACTTCCCTCCGAAATTATAATGTTATTGTATGTTTTAGGCAGGTCTCCTGACTAACGGCTTAACCTTAACCATCCTTCCCAGAAAAATAAATTCCAGTGGATATTGATTTCGTATCCGTATACAGTAGCGGGGGCTGTAGTGGATTTTCACCACTTTCCCTATTATACCTAATTAAAGGTACCTAAATCATTATTAACTTTTTACCATCTTTATTATAACCATATTAGCTCTTATTTTCAATAGATTTCCTAAATTTTTTATTATTTATTCAAATTCATTATTTTTTATTATATACTAACCCTAAATTTCTAAAATATATTCAATTTCATTTTTGTTACACCATTGAGCTAAAAACTTTAAAAATTCCTTATCTTTAAAATCATACCATTGATCAATTAAATCTAATCTATACAATGCACTTTTAAATGCTCTAAATGCATCTTCACCACTAATATTTAAATTTAACTCTACTTTTAAATTTTCGTCATTACAATTTTGTATAAACTTTTCCATTGATAAATATTCATCAAATTCTTCTCTTCTTGGAAATTCTATATAATTATTTTTGTTAGTTTTATAATCAAGAGCATTAAGAATTATTTCTTCTTTCCACTCATCAAAATCTTCAACTTTTTTTCCTTCTTCTACTGCTTTTATATCTTCCTGTGAAATTAGAATAATAGTTCCTTCTTCTTTATTATAAAGATTTTTAACATCATCAATTTCCATATTATATATTTCCAAAAGCTCATTTAAATTTATCTTATTCTCCATTTTATAACGCTCCTTATAATAAAATTCCATTAATTATATCATATACTACAATAATTTCAAACATATATAAATTTTCACTATTTTTATTGACTATTTTGTAACGATATCGTATTATTTAAATATAATAATAATATATTTTACAATTTTATTACAATAAGCTATATTACAAAATTATAATCAACTTATATTTTGAAATATATTTACGAATCTTAAATAAAATTTAGGATATACTAAATTTATAATTTTACTTTTCTTAAAATTTTAAAATGTTATTATATTCAAACTAAATATGTTTTTAATATATAAATATAAATTTATATTTATTATAAAATTTTTAAATACTAAATACATTGATATCAAATTTTATTTCACTATTAAAATTTATTCCTAATAGTGTTATTGCATTTATATCACTTTATCCTTATATTATGTTTTAAAAATATTAATTAAGAGGTGGTTTTTTATGAGCAAAAAAATTCTAATTGTAGGTGGAGTTGCTGGTGGTGCTTCTACTGCTGCAAGATTAAGAAGATTAAATGAAGAAAATGAAATAATAATGTTTGAAAAAGGTGAATATATTTCCTTTGCTAATTGTGGTTTACCCTATTATATAGGCGGTGAAATTAAATCTAGAGATGCTCTTTTACTTCAAACTGTAGAAGGAATGAGTAAAAAATTCAATATGGATATTAGAAATTTTAGTGAAGTTATCAATATTAATAGACCTGAAAAATGTGTTACTGTTAAAAATTTAAAAACTAATGAAACTTATACTGAAAGTTATGATACTTTAATACTTTCACCTGGTGCCTCTCCTATAAAACCTAACATTCCTGGAATTGATAAGTGCAATAATCTATTTACATTAAGAAATATTCCAGATACTGATAAAATAAAAAATTTTGCAAATGACACTAATCCTAAAACTGCTATAATTATTGGTGGTGGATTTATAGGTCTAGAAATGGCTGAGAATCTTTCCAATAAAGGAATAAAAGTTACTTTAGTTGAAATGAGCAATCAAGTAATGGCACCTTTAGATTTTGAAATGGCTTCTATTGTCCATAATCATTTAAGAGAATTTGGCATTAATTTAATTTTAGAAGATGGTGTTAATTCCTTTAAAAATAATGGCAAAACTGTAATTTTAAATAGCGGTAAGGAGATTAATACCGATTTAATTATACTTTCTATAGGTGTAAAACCAGAAAGTGAAATAGCTAAAAATGCTGGATTAAAATTAAATGAAAGAGGCGCCATAATAGTAAATAAATATTTGCAAACTAACGACGAAAATATATATGCTCTTGGTGATGCTATTGAAGTTATAGATTATATAAATAAAAAGCCTACTATGATTCCACTTGCATGGCCAGCAAACAGACAAGGTAGAGTTTTAGCAGACACTTTATGTGGTAAAAGAACTCCTTACAATGGAACACTTGGTTCTTCAGTAGCTAAAATTTTTGATTTAACTGTCGCATCTACTGGCAACAACGAAAAGACCTTAAAAAAGCATAATATTGAGTATAAAACTTGCCATATACATCCAAGTTCTCATGCTAGTTATTATCCTGGTTCTTTTATAATAAATTTAAAACTAATATTTAATTCTAAAACTGGTAAAATATTAGGTGCTCAAGCGGTTGGTGCAGACGGCGTTGAAAAAAGAATTGACGTAATTGCTACTGCAATTAAAAGTGACCTAACTGTATTTGATCTTCAAGATTTAGAGCTTTGTTATGCACCACCATATTCTTCAGCAAAAGACCCTGTGAATATGGCAGGCTATGTTGCTTCAAATATAATTGAGGGTTATGTTGATACAATTCAATGGTATGAAATAGATGCCTTAGTAAAAGAAAAAAGTTTCTTTTTAGATGTAAGTGAAAAAGAAGAATTTGATTTAGGTCATATAGATAATGCTATTAATATTCCACTTGGCACTTTACGTGATAATTTATCTTCTCTACCAAAAGATAAATTAATATATGTTTATTGTGCTGCAGGTTTAAGAGGTTATATTGCTTCAAGAATTCTTACTTTAAACGGATTTAAATGTAAAAATATAGATGGTGGATATAGAACCTATAAAAATTCAAAACCAATTGTCCAACATCATTCTTCATATGAAAATAATGATAATAAAGGAGAATCTATAGTGAAAAATAATAATGAAACCATTATAACTCTTGATACTTGTGGTCTTCAATGCCCTGGTCCAATAAGAAAAGTATACGAAGAAATGTCAAAATTAAAAGATGGAGATATTTTAAAAATAACTTCTACCGATGCAGGTTTTAAAAATGATATTTCCTCTTGGTGTAAGAATACCGGTAATACACTTATTGAAAACACTAGAGATAATAATAAGAAAATGTATATAACAAAAATTATGAAAGGTGGAAATAAATCTTTAGAAAACAAGCCTAACTTATGCAGTGATTCTACCGAAAAAGATGGAGCTACAATGGTAGTGTTTAGTGGTGATTTAGATAAAGCTATCGCTTCATTTATAATAGCTACTGGGGCTGCTTCAATGGGAAAACAAGTTACTATGTTCTTTACTTTCTGGGGCCTTAATGTTTTGAAAAAGAAAAGTAAACCTTCAATTTCTAAAAACACTATAGAAAAAATGTTTGATGTAATGCTACCTAGCAATACTGATAAATTACCACTTTCTAAAATGAATATGGCTGGAATGGGCCCAAAAATGATAAAACACATTATGGATAAAAACAACGTAGATTCTTTAGATACCTTAATAACAAACGCAAAAAAAATGGGTGTTAAGCTTGTTGCATGCACAATGTCTATGGAGCTTATGGGCATAAAACATGAGGAACTAATACCTGGTGTAGACCTTGGTGGTGTAGCTTCTTATTTAGGCGCAACAGAAGATTCTGGATTAAACTTATTTATATAAATATAACAAAAAACTACTGAAAATTTCAGTAGTTTTTTACTATTTACTTTTATTTTCAAAATAAGTTTTAAGTTTTTCAAGTCCTAGTATTAAACCTCCACCTAATATAAAGAAAATAATATTAAATGTTTTAAAATTCATTGGTAATTTTGGAACTTCTAAAGATTGTGGTCCCATAATTACTGCATATATTGAACCTATCATAAGACCTAATATAAAATACATAGTTTGGGATCTATAATTTTCAAGTAAAAACTTTACTCCTTTAATTGTAACTGCAATTCCTAATAAAACTCCAAATCCAAATATAATAAGTATTGGTAAATATGTAAAGTTAAAGGTTAAAACTTCTTTTATTGCACTTATTATTGGAATATATAATCCAAATATTAAAAGTAGTGTTGAACCTGATATTCCTGGAAGTACCATAGCTGATATAGCTATCATGCCTGCGAAAAATACATATAAACCAAGTGATATCGATAAGCTATTTATTGATATATCTATGCTTCCAGATCCATTCATTGGATTAAAATATGTTATAGCCCATACAAGAATTGCTCCTAATATTGCATATATCACATTCTTATATTTTCCTAAAAAATTTTCTTTTTCTTCTTTTATTATTATTGGTATAGCCATAATAATAAATCCTATAAATAACGAGCTAATTGAATATATATGTTCATCGAATATAGATGCTAGTAATAAAACTGATAAAACAAGTCCTATAACCCACCCAATTCCTATTTTCATCAAGAAAAATGCAGCTTCTTTTCTCTTTTCTTTATCCTTACATGCTATGTCATTTAGTGAATTTATAAACTTGTCATAAAAGCCCAATACAAAGGCTATAGTTCCTCCAGATACTCCCGGTACACTATCTGCTAATGCCATGCAAAATCCCCTAATAAAATTAATTATGTACATTTTTTCACTTCCTTATCTTTTTTTAATTTTAAATTACTTGTTTTACTACATATTTTTATGTTATATTATTGATTCCATTTTTGCATAATCACTCTACCATGATACCAATAAATAATAAATGTATCAATAAAACTTTATTTTTTTAACCTATATTTTACATTACCTATATAAACACAAAACTACTATAAAGCATGCCTTATAGTAGTTTTGTATATTAATTATCTATATTTATATAATTATTTTTAACTATCTTATCTATAAGATATACAGCAGTTATAAAAATCATTGCCACTATACCACTAAATATAAATGCTTTAGCTGGCCCAAAATTATTTGATATAGTACCTGTAAAAAGGCTCCCTATTGGCGCCACACCTGCAAACAACAAACTATATACACTCATAACCCTTCCTCTATATTCATCTTTTGAATTTAACTGTACTGTAGAATTTGCACTGGTTGAAAAAGTTATATTAAATATTCCTACCAAACTAAGTAGTAAAGCCATAACATATTGTCCTCTATTAATTCCTAAAATGATAAGTAAAAGTGATACTATATATGCTGCAAATAATATAAGCTTAAATTTAGGACCATTTTTACTTTTTGTAGCCATTGTAAGAGCTCCTATTAATGAACCTATTCCTAAAGACGACATTAAAAATCCATACCCCTTGCTTGAAAGTCCTAATATATCAACTGCAAATAATGGAATTAAAACATTATAATTAAAAGCGAATATTCCCATTATGGTTATTAATGAAAAAGTTTTCACAAGATTTCTATTACCTTTTATATATATAAGCCCATCTTTTATTTCTCTTAACATGTTTTTATTCTCATTAATTTTTACAGGTTTTGATTTTATCTTAAAAATACCATAAATAACTGGTATAAATGATACTGCATTTATAATATAACATACCTCTATCCCTGTATAAGCTATTATTATACCAGCTATAGATGGTCCTAAAATTCTAGCTGCATTAAAAACTGAAGAATTTAATGCTATACCATTCATAAGATCTTCCTTTCCAACAAGTTCTATTACAAAAGATTGCCTAGTTGGCATATCTATAGTATTTATACATCCAGTAATCAATGCTATAATAGCCAAATGCCAAAATCTTACTAATCCTGTAAGTACTAAAAATCCCTGTATCACTGCCATTAACATAAGACCTATTTGGGTAAATATAAGTAATTTTCTTTTGGAAAATCTGTCCACTATAACACCTGCAAAAAGTGAAAAAATCATCATTGGGGTAAATTGAAGTGCATTTATAAGACCTAATAAAAAAGAGGTATTTCTATTTGTTATTTCCAGCACCAACCATCCTTGTGTTGTGCTTTGCATCCATGTACCTATTAAAGATACACATTGACCAAACCAAAAATATCTAAAATATTTATGGGTTAAGGCTGGAAATGAGTTAGAAAATTTTAGCTTAATATTTTTTCCTGAATTCATTTTATTGCTCCTTATTAATAGATAAATTTTCAGTCCTTAGTTCCAAATCGTTGAATTTACCTTATATAGATTATAATTCAATAACTATTTTTTAAATCCTTCTTTTAAATTTACATTCTTTCTTAAAATGCACATAATAAAAATCTAGAGATTTACTACTCTAGATTTTTATTATAAAACCACTTATATTTTGTTTATTTTTATCAGTTCTTCACTACAAGTACCTTTTAAATCTATATTATATTCATAAGCCGCCTTTAATGCTGTTTTAAATATGCTACAATCTACTAATTCCTCTTTATTATATTTATGCCTTAGTAATAATTCTTCTAACAAATTGTCATAAAGCTTTCTATAAGCAGTCATTTTGTCAAACTCCATTATATTAATCATAAAATCCATTTTATTATATTTTAATATCTTTGTAGTACGATTTTCTTTATTTATAATAAATTCATATATGTCAGGTTTTCCATAATCCTTATCTGTAAAACATCTAAATTTTATTCCTTTATATTTTTTTTCACAGTATAGTATAAATTCTAGGGGTAGCATTCCATTATTTGTAGATTTTAACAAAATTCTATCTTCTTTTAAATCTTCATAGTATATATTTTTTCCTTCATCAACATTGTTACCCCAATGAATATATCTCCATGCATTAATATCAAACTCTATATTACCTGTTTTATTATTTATATATAAATAATAGTTTATTGGATTATCCTTTTTTATGCCTTTTGGAACTAACCCATTATTTTTACACACTTTTTTTACTAAATCATTACGTACTTTTTTATATACATCTCTTTGCTTTTTATTATATACAAGTCTTAAAACCCTATTATTTAAAAATTTTTTATCTACAATAATTCCTTTTTTATCTTCAATATCTTTTTTAAAAGGCTCTGATATTATATTAGCCAAACTAAATTTTCCATCCTTTTTAAAATCATTATAAAAGTTTTTTAATTTACTTTTATTGCCCGTTATAATTATAGTGTTATCATAACTCATAAAATTCCTCCTAAATATTAATGTATAATATCTATATATTAATGTTTAAATGTAAGTGTTACACACTGAAAAACTTTATATATTTTAAAAATTTAAATTGAAACAAAAAAGAATCTACTTTTAAAATTTTAATACCTGTAGATTCTTTTTTATAGCCTTTTGTAAAAATTATTCCATATTCCTCAACATCTAAATCTTCTATATAATATAAAAATTTTCAACAATAGTTATATCTAAACGCTCTTCGCTTTATTTCTTAAATTGTATAACAGTGCCATTTCACCATAATCTAAATAAACTTTGGTATCATACTCTTCCTTATTTTTTATTTAAAGGAACCGTAAATATATATTATATAAATTTAAGTTTACATATAATATATTAAAAATAAATTTATCTTATACTTATAATTATCTTATTAAACAAAATCTATTTGTGTTAATAAAATGCATTTATTTTGTCATTATATTAATTACTACAATTTCCATATATATTATTTAAAAATAATGACAAAATATATGTATATATACTTTTTAAAATTAACAAATCAAATATTATCTAATAAAGGAGACACATAATGAAAAAGTTTAATAAAATCTTTATAGCCTTCATGTTAACTTTATTTTTGTCTTTTTCAAACATTTTTTTAGTCTTTGCAAATCCATATTATTTTGTAGATGAAGATATGCACACCTTTGAACAATCACCAGATGCAAATGAGCAATTAAAAAATGAATTTCATGTACTTTTAAACGACTTATTTGATCAAAGAAACAAATCAATACTTTCTGGTGATAGCGAAGGCTTAAAAGTTTTTTATGACTTAAATAAAAAAGTTAGTTTATGGGCTTATGAAAGTGAGAATAAAAAAATTGATTATCTTAAAAATTGGTCTGAAAAACAAGCTGTAACATTTAACAATATTCAGTCTTTATTAAAAGTTAGAAAAGTTAAAGAAAAAGAACCTGGAATATACGGTATAGTTTGTTCTGCTACAACTGAATTTGATTATAGCTACATAACTTCTCCTGACATTCATAATAAATTTCGTTTAGGCACTTCACATTATATAAATCTAAAAAAAGAAAATGATAAATATGTTATAACAAAAGAGTGGTATACAGATCCATTTGCAGATTCATTAAATTTAGATAATATAAAGAAATCTGAAGAAATGAAGGAATATATACTTTCAAAAGATTGTCCAGAGATTAATTTAACAGAAAAACTAGAAAAAGCTATTGATTATGCTCATAAATACTGTGGAATAGCTTATGATGATGAGTATAACTTTAAATATAATAAAGAATATACAAACTTCAATCCTCAAGGTGGAGATTGTGCGAATTTTGCTTCTCAAATACTTTATGAAGGTGCTGGATTTAAGAAAAATAAACTTTGGAACTATGAAGGACGAGATGGCTCAAAAGCTTGGGTTAATGCTCAATCATTTAAAAACTATATGATAAATAGTGGGAGAGCTTCTTATATTGCTAAAGGTACTTATGAAGAAATTTATAAAAATGCATACAATCTAAGACCTGGGGATTTTGTAGCATATGAAAAAAACGGAAAAATAGTTCATGTATCAACGGTAACTGGTCTTGACTCTAAAGGCTATCCTCTTGTAACTTGCCATAATACTGATAGACTTCTTGTCCCTTATGACCTTGGTTTTAGTAACTCCAATATAAAATTCCATTTAATAAAAGTTCATTATTAATTGCTATATTTTATTAAAAATACTTAAAATAATAAAAACTAGAAAATTTATTTCTAGTTTTTATTATTTTCTTTATATTCATCTAATGATACTTTAACACATTCCATTAACTTTCTTTGATAGTTTATATCACAAAGCATTCTATCTTCATTCCAATTGCTCATGAAACCCATTTCTAGTATAACAACTGGAACTTGTGACCAATTGAAACCTGTTATATCATTTCTTTCAAAGACTCCATTAACTTTTATTCCTTCATCTTCTAGAGATGCTTTTAGAATATTTCCATAGTCATTACTTTTTTTATATATATTACCTGTATATTTATTAGATTTAGATGGTACTAGTATGGATGCTCCTGTTTTGCCTGAATCATTTAAGCTATCACAATGAATTCTTATAGTCATATCTGCTTCTGCCTTATTAGAAACTTCTGCTCTTTCTGCATTACTTATGTTTACATCATTGGTCTCTCTTGTCATAACCACTTCATACCCATTTTGCTGTAAAATATCTTTTAATATTAATGATGCTTCAAGGTTTACCATATATTCAGCTTTTTTTGTTCCAACCCCTGCAGTTCCAGAAGAAACTCGTGGTTTTTTTTGAGAAGCTCCAGGTCCGATAGATTCACCTTTACTATCGCCTTTTTCTTGGTGTCCTGGATCAATACATACCACAAATTTTTTATCCTTTTCTTCCTGTGCTAAGACTTTTGTATCTTGCTTAAAGTTAAAAGTCAAAACTAAACTAAATAAAATTATAAAACTTAATATTGCTTTAAATCTTCTTCTCATAGTGTCCTCCTTAAAATATTTATACCTTTAAGGTTACCTTAAACACCAATCTTTATTCTTCTTTTAAAGCATAATTATAATTTTAACTCCATTCTTATATTTCTTACAGTCATACCCATATGTTCATAAAACTTTATAGCACTTTCATTAAAATTCCATACTCCAAGTTCCAATGTTTCACCGTTTATTTTTTTTGCAAATTCTACAGCAACATTAAATAGAATTTTGCCTAAACCTTTACCTCTATACTCTTTTTTTATACATAAATCATTCATATAAACAAATTTTTTCTCAACAAGTTCTTTTCTCGATGGGCTTTCCTTAATTTCTAAAATAGTGTAACCCACTAAAATAGATTTATCTTTTTCTAATACGAAAATTTCATAAAGTCCACTTTCTAACAATATATTATAATAATCTTTAACTAAAGGACTATCAACTTTTACATATATATCTGGTCTACCATCTACATGTAAACTATTAAGTTCATTCATTAAAGCATTAACTTCTACATAATCATTTTTAGTTGCTTTTCTAATAACAAAACTCATGATTTTACCATTTAATCATTTTACATGTATATATATCAACTGTATTTCTTCTTATCAACATATAAAATTCCCTTTTTCATTAACATTTTATTGTTTTTTACTTTTTTCATAATTCAATGCTTTTTTAAATAAAAATGACTGTACTGCTGGATAAGTTAAATTCTTAGGTAAAGTGTCAAAAAATTCTATATCTTCAACTTCTAACTTTTCCATTTCATCTAATTCATCTATTTTAGCATAAAATAACTGACCTAAAAATTCATTTTCATCTTCCACTACTGAGCACATACATACTGGAGATATTTGAAATTTTTTAGCTCCAACTGTTTTCATTAACTCTTTTTCTGCATATTTTTCAATATGTTCATTACTTTCATGATATCCACATGGAATTCTCCATGTACTTTCATTTTTATCTTTTATAAAAACCCAGTGGTCTTTATACTTTGCAACTATTGCTGCAAAGGATATTTTTTTGTTGTCTATATGGTGTACATTATAAAATTTAACTTTTGTCATATTCAAAACTCCTTTTACATTAGTTTAAATAGTTTCTCAATATATAGCCTTAAATTTAAGACTATATTAAAGCTTGTCCAAAATAATAACAAACTTATAAGCTTGCTATACTAATTTATAAAACCACCTCTTTATTTTAAATTCTCTTATTTTTATTATTTTAACACAATATTAAGAATTTTAAAAATTTATTTTATAAAAAAAGATTGCTTTATTCAAAAATAAAGCAATCAAAATTAAAGTTATTTTGGGAATTTATATAAACCTTTTAAGGCTTTTTATATATTTAGTATACTACAAATATGCCTTAATAAACATATTTTAAAGAAAATATTCACAAATATTTAAATTTTAGATAATATTCTTTGAATAATATATGAAATTATCTATTTAAAAATTTAATTCATCAATAAATAATTCAAATAATACATTTTAATAATCCTATTGTATCATAATGATTTTAATTTAAAATATCAGCTATATATGTTTCTATAAATAGCCTATGACTTTTAACCATATCCTTTGGCAAGTCATTTATACTAAAAAACTCTAATGCACTTCCCTCATTTTCATTCAATATTAATTTTCCTTGAAAATCATATGTATAATATACTGCGTTAACTAAGTAAAATTCATCTTTATTGGGAAGCTTTAAATGAAATTCTTTTCCTGAAAATATTTTTAAAAACTTTAAATTATCAATCTTTAATCCTGTTTCTTCAAATACTTCTCGTTTACCTGTTTCTTCTAAAGATTCGCCAAGTTCCATTAATCCCCCTGGTAATCCCCATAATTTTTGGGGAGAAATTCTTTTTTGTAATAAAATACTATTATTTTTATCTATAATTAAAACAGAAACCCCATTTAATATAACAGGTTTATGACCAATTAAACTTCTTAACTCTTCTATATACCCCATTTTTACCTCCTGATTATATATTATCCACTTTTTCTTAATGTTTCTTTAAATATCAATATATCACATTACTTGTACATTTTAGACTATTATTTTAAAATAAAACTATAGAAAATGTAAAAACAGAAATTATTTAAATATTCAAAGTATATATTCTATAATATACAGTTTTTAATTAACTATTAAATGTATTTTAAATCTAAATAATAATGGTTGGAGATGATTTTATGGAAAAAGGATATATTCATATTTATACTGGAAATGGTAAAGGAAAAACAACAGCAGCATTAGGTGTTGCTGTAAGGGCAGTATGTGCAGGAAAAAAAGTTTTTTTCGGTCAATTTGTAAAAGGCATGAAATATAATGAAGTAAAATGTGAAGACTATTTACCTAATATAAAATTCAAACAATTTGGTCGCAGATGTTTTATAAATGAAGGTCCTGAAAAAGAGGATATAGATATAGCTATTAATGGTCTAAAAGAAATTGAAGCCATTATCTTAAGTAAAGAATATGATGTAATCGTTATGGATGAAATTACAATAGCATTGTATTTTAAACTATTAAACATAGAAGGTGTTTTAAAAGTACTAAAAAATAAACCCTATGAAACAGAATTAATTTTAACCGGTAGATATGCTCAAAAAGAATTACTAGATATAGCTGATCTTATTACAGAAATGAAAGAAGTTAAACACTATTATTATGATGGTGTTTTATCAAGAGATGGAATAGATAAATAAGTAATAAAAGGTGTCTTAAATTAGATAAGACACCTTTTTTATGTTAAAAATAAATTTAATTAATTGCTTTTTACAGGAAATTGAATTATCTTACATTTTTGTCGTGAAAAATAATTTTCATCATTTAACGAGAATAAGATTTCTTCCATATCTGACAAGTTGTTTATTTTGGTAATATTCTCACTGTCAATTAAGTCTAATTCATCTTCATCTTGAAGAATCTCTATAAGAGTATTTAAATCTAATATCTCTTCAAGACTTTCTCCTGATAATTCCTCATGAAAAAATTTTTCATCTTTTAAATCATCACAATTAGGAATGTAATCAAAAAGTTTTTTTTCTAATGCTTTTTCTTGTATGTTTTTTGAAGAATATCTAATATCTGTTATGAAACCATCTAAGTTTATTAACCATGTTAATGGATTTTTTTCAATATTACTTGGTAGAGTCCACTTAATATCCAACAATGTAATATTTAAAATTTCACAAATCTCATTATACCTTTTTGTTATTGATGAACTTGATACATTAAATATAGAAAATAAATCCTTTACTTTCATATACGGTTTTTCATTAGAATCAAATAAAAAATTAATTTTACCTATAACATATACAATAGCACAAGCCCATACATTAGATTTCCCTCTTAAAACTTTTTTCCAATTTTTTCTACATAAACTTTCCAATAATTTAGAAGAAAAGTTACTATATTCTTCATCTAAATATTTTATAGCAAATTCTTCTATAATTTTTTCTATTTCATAATATCTCTGTTCCGCTTCTTTCGGTATAACCGCCATAAAAATATCTCCTTTTAAAAATACTTCACTATAAAAATGTAAACTATTTATAAGAAAAAATCAAATGTTATATTTTAAATTTAACTTAGCTTACTAATTATTAATAAGTTAAAATATTTTTTAATAACTTTCTTACTCATTCTCTGTAACAAATATTATATTGAATAATTTTAAAGGACACCCCTTAATTTATTATATTATGGGATGCCCTTTTTATTAATACTTTAATATTTTTTTATAAAAATTAATCTTCTTTTGGTGCTTCTGCTACTAACTTTGCTAAATCAACTATTATCGACGGCAAGTTAGAATTAGCTGGATATGCTAAATACCTTCCACACCATACTGGATCAAACTTTTCTTTATATTTTCTTAATCCTTTAAAACTATAAACTTTATTTCCATAAGTAAATACATATCTACCCATTCTTTCTTTTACTTTTGAATACTTATTAACTCCTACATTTGAAAGTGGTGCCATACCTAAATTAAAATATTCATATCCTTCATTTATGGCCCAATTAATAAATGAGTAGAATACAGCATCCATAGTTCCATTAGGAGGATTTGGTATTAATCTCATAAGATCGATACCTACAGTTTTATCATCATAAACTGGCAACAATGTAGCAAAACCTATAATCTCTCCTTCATGTTTCACTACTCCTATTGGTGTTAAACTCATATATTCTTTATTAAACCACCCTAATGAAAATCCCTTTTCTTTTCTGTCTCCAAGCCATTTATCAGATATTTCTTTTAGTTTACTAAAAAACTCATCATCGAAAGGAGGGTTTATCATTTCAAATTCAAAAAGTCCTTTTTCTATCCTATTTTTTATATACCTTAAATCAGCTTTCTTTTTACCATTTAAATTAAAACCTTCTAATTTTACGAAAGCTTCTTCTCCTAACTTAAAGAAATTGTATCCATTTTCATGATATAACGGTAAATTCTCTTCATTTATTTCATAAAATACAGGTGTCATATTGTTTTTATCTGCAAAAGCTCTAAATTCACCAATAGCTTTTTTAAATAAAGATTTATCACCTATTGGATCACCTAATGCTATCATTTTATTATCGTATATTCTAAATCCAATAATAACCTTACTATCTGCAGCATAAAATAAACTCTTATCCTTTAAAAATAATAAATGTGTTTTACAATTTCCATCATATTTTTTTAAAAACTCTTTAAGTTTTTCTAAATCATCATCATTTGCATATTCAAATTCAATTTTCTTAACAGCTAAGAAATGTATTATAAGCACAATAACTAATAAAATTAAAAAATAACTAGTCATCATCTTAGGTGTATACATAAAGTTCTTTACCACTGGCTTATATGGTATAAATGCTAGTGAATTATTTATTACAAAATATATAAACCCATAAAATAAGCTCATTATTAAAACTATTGAAGTGTATAAAATAGCATTTTTAATTTCAAGCGGTGAATTCTCTCTATAAAATCTATCTTTAGATAAATATAATAAAAATGCTATAATTCCTAAAAGACTTGATGCTTCTATATTTAATCCTTTTATAAAAGATAACAATGAACCTAGTATTAAAAGAATTATTGTTACATTATACGCACCTTTTACCTTATCTAATATACCTTTTGATAGTATTATTAAAATAAATCCTATACCTATAACCGTAACTTCAGAGAATTGAAGCATTGGTACACTTAAAAACTTTCTAACTATCCTAACCCTAGCAGGAAAGTTTGGTAATATAGAAGAAAGTATTAAAACTATTCCACTAAAAAATATTAATCCTGATAAAGCTTTTATACCAAACTCATTTATAAGTGCTAAATTATTTTTATTTTTTTTTGACCTTTTAGCATTTAATAACTCACCTACTATTAAGAACATGGATAAAAGCCATGGAATCAAGTAATAAAATATTCTAAAAAGTAACATACCTACTATTATCCCTGAACTACTTATATTAAATAATTTAAAACCATAAATACAAGCTAAATCAAATGAACCTATACCTCCAGGTATAAAACTACAAACACCTATTGTAATTGCTAAGGAAAATACTGCTAAGCTTTCAAAATAAGATGCTTCAGGTGCAAAGTAATGTATTAGTCCTGCAAAAAATATTCCTGCAACTATCCATTCTAAAACTGCTACTAAAACCATTTTCACTTTACTTTTTAATGGCATAGTTATAGCTATGCTATCCTTAAACTTATCTCTTATATATGGAATTTTATCAATACTTAAATATAACGGTATATATAATGATATTAATATGGCTAAAATAACATAAAATTTATTATCTAATTTTACTATAAAATTAAAATTCAATAATATAAGACCTGAAAGTCCTGTAAGAGTTGTCATCCATATAGTGAAGGTCATATTAACAGCTTCTTTTGTTGATACACCTTCCTTTTTATAAAACGCAGTTCTTAACCCACCACCGGCTATTCCACCAGCTCCAATAAAATTATTAGTGGTATTTGACATCCAAGAAATTTTAAATATTTTCTTTTTGTTTACATCTATATTTAATTCTTTACATAAAACTAAATCATATAATGTAGTAACAACTACTGCTATCAGTCCCATTATAAATACTACTAAAATTGTTGAATTTTTTTCTTGCTTTAAAATATGTAACGCTTCAATAAGGTTTAAATTTTTCAGTTCTCCTTTTAATGCAAACAATACTAAAGCTAATACTAAAAAACCTATTACTGCTTTTAAAACAGTAATCTTAGATTTTTCCCAAGTTTCTCTATATTTGTCCAAAAAAATTTCACCCCTAATTCTAAAATATACATATTCATGTATATCAAATAATAATTTAAATTTAAAATATATTATTATAAATATATTATGATAATAAATATACTATCATATTCACATATACATTTAAGTTACAAAAGTGTAATATCTGTATCAAATTAGCTTACACTTCTGTAATTTATGTTTTCAAATTGGTAATTTAAAATATATTTTAATAAAAGTAAAAATTATATGCTTATCTATTGCAGATTTTAAATGTGTATTAATGCCTATATACAGTATATATATATTGTATATATTAGTCAACTTAACTTTTTCTTACATATTTCTTATAAAAACTTAAATTAATTTCCCTATTACCGTTAAATATTTAATTTTATTTATAAAAAAAGATTTTCTAATTAATTTTAGAAAATCCTTTCATAATATATGATTTTAATAAACTTTATTTAGTACTACTCTCATTGATTATGATTTTATTTATATTTAAACTAGTATCTTTTTTTAAATCTTTAAACCCATCTTTACATAATACTAAAGGCTTAGTAATATTATTTAAATCCATTTGAACTACTTTAGCAATTTCACCGCTACTAAGTTCTATATATTCTCCTATATAATAATTACTTATATTATTTATAAATATCTCACATAGACTATAATCAAGCTTTGCTATACTTTCCTCCTGTATTATTTTTAATGCCGTAAAAGGGTCTGTTCTTTTCTTATATGCTCTATTAGAGTTTATAGCATCAAAAACATCTGCTATAGCTATTATTTTTGCAAAACTATGAATTTTATTACCTTTTATGCCTAGAGGATACCCTGAACCATCTATTCTTTCATGATGCATTAATATTCCAAATTTTATATCATCCTTTAAATAAGGCATATCTTTTACTAAATTATAAGATACTATCGGATGGTTTTTAATAATTTTTATTTCTTTCCTTGTAAGATTACCTTTTTTTAAAAGAAGCTCCTGATTCAAGGCATATTTTCCATAATCATGAAGCATAGCAGCTCTCATAAGCAATATTAATTTAGTATCATTAAGATTCATCCACTTTCCTAAAAGTAGCGATAATAATGTTACATTTACAGAATGTGTAAATATACTATCTTCTCCACTTCCATTTAATAATATATTTTTAATCATAATCCGTGGTGAATTTAATTCTTCTAATATTTTTTTACAAAATATAGTTACATCGCTTATATTATTTTTATTAGTAAAATTTAAAGTATTAAATATATTGGTCAATCTATTAGAATATATTTTTATATTTCTTTCTGCCTCTTTCAAACTTTCATTTTCTTTTATGATATCTTTTTCATCTAATTTATAAAACTCTTTAATAAAACTCTTTTCTGTTTTAATTAATATAGGGTTTTCCATATAAACTTCTCTTAATTTTCTAGCTATTTCCTCTGTTATTTTAGTTCCCTTTTTAACTAAAACCATATCATCAACTATTATATCTTCTTTAGTAAAACCATCTAATTTAATTTTATTTTTGTTATCTTGCAAATCCGCAGTATTACTCATATTATCCCCCCATATCTATATTAACTTTATAGCATATTAAAGATATTTATACAATTATTTATATATATCAAATTCCAACAAAATATGAACATAATTATAATACTTATTTTCCATGAAAGTTATTATTATAGAATATAAAAAAACTGTATCAAAGCAAAAATACAACTTGCTTTTGATACAGTTTCTATTACTTAATTTACAAACTACATCCCAACAGAGATCTTAAATAATTCATTTTCCTTATCTTCAATGTATTTGCATAAATCTTTAAAATCTTGAAGCCAATGAATTTTTGAAAGCTCTCTTAAATCTATAACCACTCCTGTTGACTTATGTCTTATAAATTCCATATTATATATTGGCGTAACTACAAAGCCTCTTTTACAATCATATATGCAAGATTCAAATTTATCCCAATTATTTTCAAAATATTTCGTCTTAGCAAAACATAATCTATATAAATGAAAAACCATTCCTAATGTAGATGATTTTTTTGCAAACTTATGACTAAAGCATTCCTGTACAGGATATTTTTCTTGCACTCTCTCCCAATATAATTTTTTATTGGTACTCAACCCGTACTTATCTATTACTTTACACTTTTCTTCCCCTAATTCCTCTCTCATAATTTTTTCTCTTTCAGTGTCGTCTAATGTCCTTAATAAATCATTGTTCAAAGCGAAAACCTCCTAAAAGAAATTAAGAATATCTTTTCTTATCTTAATATTAATAATATTCTAACAATTTTTCCAATAGAAAGTATCTATAGTTATATATAAAACTATTCGATTATTAAATATATAAATCATTATCAACAAAATTTTCATTCTCAAATACATTTATATCATTTTTTGTATTATTATATAATTATTTGACTTTTTATAGTATTATAAACTTATATTACATAATTTAAACTCTTATTTTAACTTAATTATAATTAAACTTTAATATTGGAGGAGAACGTTATGAAATCTTTTTTCCCTAAATTTTTTAGGTATAAAAATAACGGTGATTTAAAAAAGAAAAGCATAAAAAATCAAATACTTTTATTACTTTTACCATTAACTATCGGTGCTATGATTGTTATGGTAGGTATATCTTATACTACAGCTCAAAAAATTTTATTTTCTGAAATTGATGAAAAAATGTCTTATCAAACTAATTCTACAATAGAATTTATTAGCAAACTTTTAGATAGACATGGCCAAATTGCAAGAACATTAGCAAGTTCTGCTAAATCATTTAATGGAGATATAAATGAAAACAATTCCCAAAATCTAGTCAAATCATTTATAGAAACTAATAATGAAACTTTTGGTTCAGGTATATTTTATGAACCGTATTTAATAGATAAAAATACTAAATTTTTATCACATTATGGTTATAAGAAAGATGGACAAGTTCTTTACACAAATGTATACTCCAAAGATGACTATACAAAAGACTACTGGTATAAACTAGGTGCTAGTTCTAAAGGGGATTTAATGTGGTGTGAGCCATATTTAGATGAATATACTAATGTTACTATGTTAACATCAGTATGTCCTATTTTACAAAACAATAAACTTTTAGGAGTTGCAACTGCTGACATTGACCTATCTACTATTCAAAAGACTATATCAGAAATTAAAGTAGGAAAGTTAGGAAGAGCATTCTTATTAACATCAAATGGTACTTATATAGCAGATAAAGATTCATCAAAGGTCTTAAAAATAAATATTAAAGAAGATTCTAACGATAGCCTTAAGACAATTAGTAATAACATATTATCTTCTGAATCTGGTAAATCTTCATTTAAAGATGATAATGGAACAAATATAACATTTTTCTCCACTATTCCTGAAACCAATTGGAAACTTGTTATGTGTATACCAGAATCAGAACTTCTAAATCCACTAAGAGTTTTAGCCTTTAAAATTTTTGTAGCTATGCTTTTTGTTATTATTTTAGTAACTATATGTATAACTAAATTAGCCAATAATCTAAAAGTAAGAATATCTAAGGTCAATTCTTTAGCCGAAGCTATTGCAAATGGTGATTTAACTTATAGAATAGATGTAACATATAATGATGAATTAGGCGATATGTCAAATCATCTTAATAAAATGGGTGATAACTTAAAAACTGTAATCGAAAAAGTATCTATTGGCCTTGAACAAGTTGTTTCTACTTCTGAAGAACTAACTGCTAGTGCTAATGAAACTAAAGAAGCAGCTAATCAAATTTCTATATCTATTCAAGATGTTGCTAATGGTGCTGAAATGCAATCTACATCTTTTATTGAAGCTTCTAAAGAAGGTGAAAAACTTCACCATAGAGTTTCTGATATATCTTCATCTATTTCTTCTGTAAGTGCTGCTTCTAACCTTGCCTATGATAAAGCATTAAGTGGTAATAATGTAGTTACTTCAACCATAACTCATATGAAAGACATTAATACCAAAGTATCTTCTTCAGCTCAAATTGTTAATTCTCTTAATGAAAAGTCAATTGAAATTGGTAATATATTATCTTTAATTTCTAACATAGCATCCCAAACTAATCTTTTGGCTTTAAATGCCGCTATTGAAGCTGCGAGAGCTGGAGAAAAAGGAAAGGGCTTTGCTGTAGTTGCTGATGAAATACGAAAACTTGCTGAACAATCTTCAGATGCAGCTAAAAATATTTCTGTTATAATAAATGAAGTTCAAAATGAAATACAAAATGCTTCATTATCAATGAATGACGGGTGCAAATTTGTAGATGAGGGTATGACTATGGTTTTTGAAGCTGGAAACTCATTTGAAAACATTCTACAGGAAGTTAAATCTATTTCTGAGAGCGTAAATGATTTATCTTTTGCTATGGATAAAGTTTTATCAAGTAGTACTATTATGGTACAATCTGTTATTAATTCTTCAGAAATTTCTACTACAACTTCTGCTAATACTCAGAATGTAGCTGCTTCTAGTGAAGAACAAACTGCTCTTATGAATGAAGTTTCTAATGCTTCAGAACATCTATCTCAAATGGCATGTGAACTTCAATTAGAACTTTCTAAATTTGTACTATAAATAAAAAAACTATATCAACACAAAAGACAGGTTTAATTTATTATCAAAACCTGTCTCTTATTTTAATCAAAATTAATATTATTTTAAAAGTATTCCACCATAATTACTTATAACTACTGCAAATACTACTGAAACTATTGTCATAAGTTTTATTAAAATATTCATAGATGGTCCAGAAGTATCTTTAAATGGATCTCCAACTGTATCCCCTACAACTGCTGCTTTATGCGAATCACTTCCTTTTCCGCCATAAGCTCCACCTTCAATATATTTTTTAGCATTATCCCATGCACCACCAGCATTAGACATAAACATTGCAACCATAACACCAGTTCCTAAAGCTCCTGCAATTGTCCCAGCAAGTGCTTCCGCTCCTAACAAGAATCCAACTGCTAGTGGTATAGCTATTGCTAAAATACCTGGTAGTAACATTTCCTTTAATGCTGCATCTGTTGAAATTTCAACACATTTTGCATAATCTGGCTTTTCAGTTCCTTCCATTATTCCTTTTTTCTCTTTAAATTGACGTCTAACTTCTTCAACCATTTTAGTTGCAGACTTTCCTACTGCCTCCATGGTTAATGCAGCAAATAAAAATGGTACCATACATCCTACTAAAAGTCCTGTAAGTGTCAATGGATTTAATAAATTTATACTTTCTAAATTAACAGCCTGAGCATAAGATGCAAATAAAGCTAATGCTGTTAGTGCTGCCGAACCAATAGCAAAACCTTTACCAATTGCTGCAGTAGTATTTCCAACTGAATCTAATTTATCAGTAATCTCTCTAACTTCCTTTGGCATATCAGCCATTTGTGCAATTCCACCAGCATTATCTGCAATTGGACCATATGCATCTACAGAAATGACCATACCTGATGTTGCAAGCATTCCTACTGCAGCTAACGCAATTCCATATAAACCTAAACTTGCATCTTTTGAACCACCTATTAAGAAATATGATAGTAATACTCCTAATGCAATTATCAAAATAGGTACAACTGTAGATTTCATTCCAATAGCAAGACCAGAAATTATATTTGTAGCTGCTCCTGTTTGAGACTCCTGTGCAATAATTTTTACTGGTTTATAATTATCTGATGTGTAATACTCTGTAATTTTACCTATGAAAACCCCAACTAATATTCCCACTAAAACAGATATAAATGGTTTTATAGTATTTAAAATAGTTTTGCTTAAAATCAACGAAAATATTATCATAAGTACTACAGATACATATAGTCCTAAATTCAATGTTTTCTGTGGATCTTTTCCTTTAGAATATCTAACTATAAATATAGCAATTATTGACGCTATTATACCAGCAACAGACACATATATTGGAAACATAACAGCATTTTTTCCTAGTGATACACTTGCTGCGACTCCAAGAGTTAATGCAGATATTAAAGAACCAACATAGGATTCAAAAAGATCTGCTCCCATTCCTGCTATATCACCTACATTATCCCCTACATTATCAGCTATAACAGCAGGATTTCTTGGGTCATCTTCCGGGATTCCAACTTCTACCTTTCCAACAAGGTCAGCACCTACATCTGCGGCTTTAGTATATATTCCTCCACCTACACGTGCAAAAAGAGCTATTGATGATGCACCTAATCCAAAACCTGTAATATATTCTATTTCTAAGTTGAAAATTAAAGATAACATTGCAATACCTAAAACTCCAAGTCCTACAACAGAAAGTCCCATAACTGTTCCCCCAGAAAAAGCTATGGATAAAGCATCTTCTTTTCCTTTAGTAGCAGCTTGTGCAGTTCGTACATTAGCTTTTACTCCTACTTTCATACCTGCATATCCAGCAGCAATTGAAAATATTGCACCTAATATAAAACTTATAGATGTTTTTATATGAAGAAATACTGCAATAGCAATAGCTACTACTAATATAAATATCCCCAAATATCTATATTCCTTCTTCAAAAATGCCATTGCACCTTCACTTATATGGCCTGCAATCTCCTGCATTTTTTTATTTCCCACTTCTTTTTTTGAAATTTCTTTTGATATAAACATTGCAAAAAGTAAAGTTAACACTGATACTATTATTGCAAAAAATAAAAAAGACATAAAATACCCCCTTTAAGTATCATTTTTCCGTAAAACTATTACTAATAGATTTCATAGTAACTATTACTATTTTCTATAAGTATATATTCTTCTTTTTAAAGTTTTCCCCTTTAACATTTATATAAACTTTTTGTAAACTTTTACACTAAATGTAATTACATTTTATAACATATTTTTCAAGATTAAGTTTAAATTTTCTGAATATTATCTTTTTCTATTTATTATGTTATAATCGTGTGGAGCTAATTGCTAAATTATTTTTAAAATTGAATATTTTTAACTTTTTGGTTTAAATGTGATTAATTTCAATTTATTAAAAGGGAAAAGAGTTTAAATCTCTTACGGTCCAGCCACTGTAATGAAGAGCAAATTTTTATTATACCACTGCAAATTATAAATTTAAGTTTGTGGGAAGGTGAACATTTGTGATGAATCTAAGTCAGGAGACCTGCCAATAAGTTCTAAAGTTGCTTACTAGGATAGGTTAATTTTAATTAAATTTAATACATTACATAATTAGTTGTATGTTTTAAAGTTATTTATTACAGTATCTTATTCTAGGATACTGTTTTTTGTTATAGATTTATTATAATTATTAAATTAAATAATAAAACAAATTTAAAATATTTTTATTATTCTAATTATTGCGTTTATAAATATTAAAATATTTATATATATTAATAAAAAGATTACTTAGGGGGATTTTTTATGAGAAAACAAAAAATTTATTCATTAATTCTAGCAGTATCACTAACTGCATCAATTCTTTCAGGCTGTGGTAATACAAATAAAGCTTCAAAAGAAGTTTCTTCAAATTCTGCTTCTGAGCAAAAAAATTATAAAGAAGTTACTGTAAACAATGATTTACCTTCTGGTAAAGAAGATGAAACTTTTTCTACTGCACCAAAAAAAGCTGTTACACTAAGTGGCTTTACAACAGAAATGCTACTTGCATTAGGGCTTGAGGATTCTATAGCAGGATATTCATTTCAAGACAACGAAGTACTACCTGAATATAAAGACGCACACTCCAAACTTAACAAATTGTCTGATTTAATGCCATCTAAAGAAACATTATTAGGTGTTGAACCTGATTTCATAACTGGATGGATGTCTACCTTTACTGAAAATAATTTTAATAATAAATTTTGCAAAGAAAACAATGTGAAAATTTATGTTCCAAAATGTGAAAGTCCTAATGCAACAATGGAAACTGTCTATGAAGACTTTACTAACCTTGGAAAAATATTTAATGTAGAAAAAAATTCAGAAGATGTTATATCTAAAATGAAAAAGGATATTGAAGCTATATCTTCTAAAATACCAAAAGATACAAAACCTGTTAAAGCATTTGTATATGATTCTGGCACAGATAGTCCTTTTACTGCATGTAACGGTTTGCCTACAGATTTAATAAAGCTTGCTGGTGGTGAAAATATATTTAAAGATGGAGAAAAACCTTGGGCTAAAGTAACTTGGGAAGAAGTTGTTAAACAAAACCCTGAGCAAATAATAGTAATGCAATATAATGCAGCTGATGATGTTGAAGAAAAAATAAACTTTTTAAAAAATCATGATGCATTAAAAGATGTAGATGCTATAAAAAACAATAAAATATTTGTATTAGAGCTTTCAGAAGTAGTTGCTGGTGTTAGAAATCCTGGTGCTATAAAAGCTATGGCGGAAAATTTCCATCCTGAAATATTCAAAAAATAAATTGGAGCGTTTTAAAATGAAAAAATTTAAAATAAACATATATATTATCTACACAGCATTAATATTATTTTTAGTATTTTCTATAATAGTTGCTATTAATGTTGGTTCAGTAGATGTGAGCAGTTCTGAACTTTTCAAAATTATAATTAATAAAACATCTGGAAATGATGTCTTTGATAAAACATGGTCCAATTCTGTAGAAAATATAATTTGGCAGTTAAGATTACCGCGAACTCTTCTTGCTGGAATTGTTGGTGCCGGTCTTGCTCTTTCTGGAGTATTAATGCAGGCTTTAACAAAAAATGTTCTTGCTGATCCATATATACTTGGTATTTCATCCGGTGCATCTACCGGTGCAGTTATAAGTATATTACTTGGAAGTAGTTTAGCTATACCTTTTATGTCTATCCATATAGGTGCATTCATAGGTGCATTATTTTCTTCAATATTAGTATTTGTACTTTCAAGTAAAAAAGGTAAATTTTCATCTTCAAGTTTAGTTCTAACAGGGGTTGCTGTGGCATCAGTATTCTCTGCAATAACAAATTTTATTATATTTAAAGCAGAAGATGTAAGAAAATTATATTCAGTTATGTTTTGGATGACCGGGTCTCTTGCTGGATCTAAATGGGATGATGTGCCTTTAGCATTTTTAGTGCTTATAATTTCATCTATTATATCTTTAGTTATTCATAAAACTCTTGATGCAATGCTTCTAGGCGAAGATGCTGCTATAACTTTAGGTGTTAATATTAAACTTTTTAAAAAAATAATAATTGTAACAAGTACATTACTTACTGGAATTATGGTTTCTTTAAGTGGAATTATAGGCTTTGTTGGTCTTATTATTCCTCATATTTGCAGAACAATTGCAGGTTCTGTACATAAAAAGCTTATTCCTTTAACAGTTCTTTTAGGTTCACTATTTTTAATATGGTCTGATATATTGGGTAGAATGATAGGTTCAACTGAGGAACTTCCTATAGGTGTTGTTACCGCAATCATCGGTGCTCCATTCTTCCTATGGTTATTAAGAAAAAGTAAGTATTCTTTTGGAGGTTAAAATGACTAAGCTACATGTTAAGAATTTAAATTATAAACACATATTAAAAGATATAAATCTTGAAATATCTAAGGGAGATTTTGTAGGAATCATAGGTCCAAATGGTAGTGGAAAATCAACTTTACTTAAAAATATATATAGAGTTTTCACTCCAGATAGTGGTGAGGTTTTACTTAATAATAAAAACATAAAAAAATTATCTCATAAAGATATTGCAAAAGATATGTCAGTAGTGGCACAAGAAAATAGACCAGAATTTGACTTTAATGTGCTTGACATGGTGCTTATCGGAAGATTTGCACATAAAGGCTTATTTCAAGATAATACAAAATCAGATATTTCTTTTGCAGAAAGCTGTCTTGAAAAAGTTGGAATGCTTAAATTTAAAGATAGAAGTTTTTCAAATCTATCCGGTGGTGAAAAGCAAAGAGTTTTAATTGCCAGAGCTCTTGCACAACAAAGTGATTTTATGATTCTAGATGAACCAACCAACCATTTAGATATTGGATACCAGCTGCAAATAATGGATATTATAAAAGCTCAAAATCTAACGGTATTTTCAGCAATACATGATTTAAATATAGCATGCTACTATTGTGATAAAATTTTTGTTATGAAAGATGGTGTTATATTAGATTTTGGAACTCCTGAAGACGTATTAAATGAAAAAATAGTTAAAGAACTTTTTGGACTTAATTGTAGTATTGAAAAAAGTTCTGCTACTAACAAATTAAATATAACCTATATTCCTAATTCTTTCAAAAATGAAGAATTAAAAGTTATTTAGTAAAAGCCTGTGATAATTGAAATCACAGGCTTTTTATATAATTAATACTTTCTTTTAGGATTTTTAGGAAACCAACCTTTTTTTACTCTCTCTTCTTGTTCAATTATTTCATGAATACTCCAAAGACATGAAAAACCTGTTACCCCTAATATAGATGCAATAATATTGTTTTTAACTATTAAAGATATTCCTATAAAAATTAATCCTAATATAAAAAACATTGGCCATATCTTCTTACCAAAATAGTATTCACCCTTAATTACTATTGGATGAAATACTCCAATGATAAAAAAAGCCATTAATCCAATCATAATACCTTGCAAGTTCAAAATCATACCACCTCATAAATTTTTAATACATACTTTTTAATTTTTAGTATGCTTTATAAGTAAATTTAATAAAACATTCTTTTAAAATACTTACATTTATTAATTATACTCCAAAAACAAGTGTTCCTATAATCCAATATATTGCCCACCAAAACAATAATATTGCATTAATTATTATTAGAAAAATTGCTAACTTAGTTTTATGTCTTATGAATCCTATTATTGAAATATTCCTCCAATAAATGCAAAAATACTTGGACCAATAAGAATTAAAATTCCTTCCAATATCGTGACATGAGTTGGTATAAGTTGAATAAATTCATTTACTAAAACTAAGAAAGATAATACTAAAATACCTAAAGACCACTTAGTAAATATACTTTCATACTTCATCTCAATCTCCCTTATTATACTTTAAATAATTTACTTCTAAATAATAATATAATTATATCATATTTACTTTTGCAAAATAAATCTCTGATTCTATTTAATTATATTTGTATTTCTAGAAAATATTATTAATATATTTTAAATTTATAATTTATTTTTAATTTAAAGTAAATTACATAAAAAACTCTATTTTTTATTATTTTTTTAATATATACTGCGCCTATTTTATTTCATGTTTTTTACTTATATGTTATAATCTTTTACAAATGTTGTTTTATTTACAATTTTAAACATGGGGGTTTTTATATTATGAACACAATTAATTTAAATTTTGACTGTAAAGTATTAGACGAAAATAATCCAGATTTAGTTTTTGGTGCAGCTGAATGTCTTGCTGAAACTTTTGCTGGAGTAAAGATAGGCAAATTTACTATCTGTGAGCCTATGGCTAAAATATGTAATTTATCTAAAGAAGATATGATGGAATTTACTACAAATTATATAAAAGACATTGTAAATGATGGTTTATGTGTGGTAGCAGTAGATAGTGATACTAATAAGGTTATTGGAGCTATGGCTTGTGAAAATTACACTCCTAGTAGGAAAGCTTCTTTTGAAATTAAAAATGAATCAATAAACAATATATTTGGTTTTCTTGGAGAATTAGATAAACAATTTTTCACAATTGTAGAAAAAAGATTTGGAAGAAAAATAAGAAAAAATGAATATGTTCGTGGTTCTATGCTAGGGGTTAGAACAGAATTTAACAAAAAATATGTTGCACAAAATATGCTTTCACTTGTAATGGACCAATGTGCAGAAAAAGGATTTAAAGCATTTTTTGTTGAAGCAACAAACTTTAAATCTCAAAAGTTTAATGATCTTTACGGCTTTTATACTGCTAAAGATTTACAAGGTAAACCTATATCTAAAAAATATTGTGACCATAAAATATTCCATCAAATTCCTGAAGATGTTGCTTTAGAATGTTTACTTATGATAAAACCTGTTGAAAATGCTGTTATCCAAGCATTGTGCGTATAGATTATACTAATTATTTTCTATTCTAATCATACATAAATAATATGACCCCTAGAAATACAGAAAGGGGTCATATTATTTTAGGTTATCAATTTTTATAATTAAATTATCATATCATAAATATTTTTATCTAATAGACTATTGACCAAAGTGCTAAAGTTGTTTCTGGTTCCCAACTAACTATAGCTCTATGAGCTTGACGACACTTATATTTATTTCCTCTATAAGTAACTAAATCACCTACTTTATATGTTGTTCCTGGCCTCCATTCACTAACTTTTTCAGTATCTGTACCACCAGTTTGTTTTTTAACTATTAGTGTTCCTTCTTTAAGAGTTGTTTTTTGACCATCCTCTTCTGTTGCGATTATTTTGTATGAGTAATTATAATCAGCCCAAGCTGAGCAATACAATTTAAGTTTAAATGCCCCTTGAGATAAATCATATCCTACATATTTGTTTTGATTATCATTTAAAACACTACGCTCAGCATCTATATATTTTCCACCATTTACGTATAATTCTATATTAGTTATCTTTTTACCACTTAAGCATTCACCTGTTATCTCCATGTCACCTGTTATTGTTTTAGTATCATCAAAATTAACTACATATTTAAGTGGTAACTTTTCTATTTCATCTTCTGAAGTCTTTTCAAGTCCAGTATTAGTGATTTTATAAGTTATACTACTGCCTTTTTCTAATTGTAATTTATTTTCTGTATTTGTTATTAGTAATCTATTATCCGGTTCTCTATGCTTAACTGTAATGTAATCACCTATTTGAATAGGAATATTTTCAACTAAGGCTTCATTTACTTTATTTCCAGTAAAATCTTTTGTATAAACAGTATTTCCTTCACTGTCCCTAATTAAAAGTGATGCATAACTATCTTCAAAATAGTAATGTGGCATAATTCCTTTAATATCAAATTTTGCATTTTTATTAGCTAAGTCTAAACCTAATTCTCCAAAAACGTTATCTGCATAACCTTTAAAAGTAAAATTAAATTTTTCACCTAAATAAGCAGTTTCTTTGTTATCTCCATCGCCAGTTTGTCCATTTATAACAACATTAAAGCTAGCAGTATCTCCTGATACATTTACATTTTGTAAACTTATTCCACTATCCATTCCATTAGATAAAAATAATTCATTGGAATTAATATTTGTCTTGGTATAACCTAAAGCTGCTTTAGATAAATCCCCAACTGCATTTAAAGTTCCATATGGTCTATATAAATATACTTCATCATTTCCACTTGCATTACCTCTTCCTTGGAAAGCTGTGTTTATTCTATATACTAATAAACCTTCGCCTGGTAAATTAGATTCATATAATCTTTCTTTTTTTCTATATTCTACTACAAAATATTCTTTATTTGAATTTGGTGATTTGATAATATAGCTGTTATTATTTGAGTTGCCTATTTTAGATACTGAATATTTTCCTGGTTTATTTATTTCTTGTATATTATCTATCCACTTACCATAATACATTTTCATGTATGTTCCCATTGATTGAGGAATAGATTTAGTTTGGTCCATTACATCCCATGGTCCAACAGCAACTTTACCATCATAATTATAATGATAAAGATCTGGTGCTCCTAATGTATGAAACATTTCATGACTTAAAACACCAATACCATTATCTCCAATAAAATCTTCTAATTGAAAATTGTAAGTATCTATTCTTTTACCATTTATTCTTGCATCTTGATAAAACATATTCCATTTATGAGGCCATAAAAGTGATGACCATCCAGTTGTTGCACCCTTTATAATAAAACAAACATTGTCAACCTTACCATCATTATCTGAATCCACATTTAAATCTTGTGGAATTTGATTTTTAACAGAGTCAACTGCATTTTTAAGTAATGTTTGTTCCCTTATTCCTCTTTCATTGTCTGGAACATTTGCATAATAACTTCTTGGATGACTATCAGTATAACTTAAAACTTTATCACCCTGAGGTTTGGGATAAAAAGTTGTATTAATATCTAATTTATTATAAGACGCTTCCTTATAATAATTATTTAAAGATGCTTGACCTTGCGAGTTAAATTGTCTATCATATGTGGAAAAATTTCTTGTTATTTCATATTGGTCACTAAATTTTATGAAAATAACTATATTATTAAGCTTTCCAATATTTTTTGTACTTTTAGTTGAAACATTTGCATTAAGCATTTCTCTTTGTTTTTCAATTTCATCTTTTGGATATTCTACATCATTTATATTAATTCTGCTATCATTTTCAATATTTTGTAAACTTTCAGTTTTTTCTTTAGTTACCCGTTCTCTTGATGGTAATATTTCATCCTTTACATATTTTCCATAAACATAATATCCTGTCTTTTCATCTTTAAGTATTGCTCTTCCCTTTGAATCATGCAAATAGTTATAAAACTCATCTCCTGATGCATAACACTGAATAACTTGTCCATCTGGTTGTGTTAAATTCACCTCTGCATCCTTCATTGGTGCAGCATTAACCGGTGAATTGCTTGTCCCTAAAACGCTAGCCATTGCAACTAAGGTTGCTAATCCTAGCTTAGATAAAAACCCTTTTTTCATTTTAATCCCCCTCTTTTAGTTCATCACATTTATAACCATACTAAACCTCTCATTTTTTAACGTGGTATAAATATGAATAATTTTTTATTAAAATATTATAACTAATCATTTGTAGTTGACTTGTTATAATAAATTAAACTAATTATATTAAAATCTTTCTTATATCGAAAAATCTGGATCAACTAAATTTTGATATATATTTTCTAGTAAGCTATAGCTTGATATATTATTTTTATCCAATCTTAAAAATTTTAGTTTTTTTAAGTCACTTATAGCTGATATATCACATATTTTGTTACTATCTAATCCTAAACTAATTATTCTACTTTTACCTGAAAGTATAGAAATGTCATTTAATTTATTATTGCTAGCCCAAAGCCCTGTGATTTCATTCATGTTCTCAATTCCTTCTAAAGAAGATATATCATTATTACAAATATTAAGTTCTTTAATCCCCTTAATAGTTGATAATGGTTTTATATTACTAATTTTATTATTGCTAACATCTAAATTAGTTAAATTAACTAATTTTGAAAGAGAATTTAAGTCAGTTATATTGTTGTTTGATACATAAAGTTCTTTTAGATTTAATAAATTTTCAATTCCTTCTAAAGTAGTTATTTCATTGTTACTTATATCTAATCTTTCTAACTTCTTTAAATCTTTAATTATTGATATATCTTTTAAACCACAATCTATAACTTCTAGATTTTTAAGATTTTTTAATGTTGATATAACTTTAAGATCATTTACATTGCAATGTACTATTTTTAAAACTGTGATATTATTTTTTTCATTTAACTGATCTATATCTTCTATACCACTATCAATTATTTCTAATGATGATATTTCATCTAAATTTTTTATATCATTTAAGCTCTTAATATTGTCATTTTTAATAACTGTACTATTTCCTTCTTCATTTACTTCTTCAGTATTTTGAAATTCATTTTCTGATTGTTTTTCTTTAGTTTCAGGCTTATTCTTAGAAAGCTCTTTTTCATTTTTTTTACTATTTTCACCTAAACTTTGTTCTAATTTTACATTTTCATTGCTCTCTGTTTTACTATCTTCTTTTCCTTGATTATATTTATATACTACAACTATAGAGATACTTATAATTGCACAAATTATTATAAAAATTGTACTCTTTTTCATAGCTTCACTTCCTATTTTTATATTTTTCTCCCTTTTATTTTTTGTTATCGTTAGAATCACCTAACACTTTACATTTTTTAAACATATTTTTGAAATAATGTATATTTTTATAGAATATTGTTGAATTTTATCTTTAACTTAATTCTAAATGTATGAATATTATTTTTATTATGAAAGTTATAGTATATTTTTATAAAAAAAATGCAGTGCTATATTTAAGCACTGCATTTTTTTAATCTACAGGTTTTCCATCAAAGTTTGTGTATTCTGTAGGATTTTTTTCATCGCCTCTATTATTTTGATTTTTATGTAGTCTCTGTCTTCTTTCTCCTTTTTGTGGAGAATTATTAGTTTTATTACTTTTAGACATATTATTCACTCCTTATTTTTATAATAAATTATAAAGTTTGAATTAAATAAAATCTACTTTAAAATGCTACATTAAATATTCTACCTAAAAAATTCAAAATAATTCCCTTTTAAGAGTTCCTTTATTTTCATATATAATTTTAATCATACTAAAACTATATTTAAATGCTATATTTGATTCTTTTTCTTCTTTATGCAATAATATTGTTAATTTTGTTTTTGTATGAGAGGTATATATATGGCTTTACTAAGAAAATTATTAGGCTTTTCTGTAGGAACTGCTATTGTTACTATCCTAGGTCTTATTTCAGCACCAATTATAACTAGAGTTATTGATACAACTAATATGGGGCATTTGGCTATGTTTAATACCGCCTTTAATTTAATTTTAGGTTTTGTATTATTAGGTTTAAATCATGCTTATGTTAGATATTATTCAGAAGAAGAACCATCACAAAGAGCTGACTTACTTAAAATTTGTTTAAAAAACCCACTAAAAATCAATTTGGTAATTAGTGTAATTCTTTTAATATTTTATAAACCAATTTCTTTATGGATGGTAAAAAAACAATCACTATTTATAATAGTTTTATTAATAATATACTTATTTTTCGGAATATTATCTACTTTTGCGTTACTAGAAGTAAGAATGAGGCAAAAATCTAAAGTATATTCATTTTTAACTGTAATTTTAAAAGTATCTTATTTATTACTTGTTATTATTTTTTTCTTTATATATAAAAACAATTATTTAACTGTTGTGCTTGCCACAGTATTTTCACAAGTAATACTTACTTTAATTACTTTATTCATTGAAAAAGATGTTTGGTTTAAGAAATCCATTGCTACAAATTCTATTAACAAAAATAAGTTAATTAAATATGGAGCTCCATTTATATTTTCTCAAACTGTTACATCACTTTTTCAATCAATAGATAAAATTTGCATTGACTCATTTACTAATTCAACACAGGTAGGTTTATATAGTGGCGCTACACTTCTTATTGTTCCTTTAACTTTAATTCAAGGTACATTTAATACTTTCTGGACTCCTGTTTCATATGAAAAATATAATAAAAATCCACATAATAAGGACTTTTTTTCGAATATGAATAAAGTAGTATCATTTTCCATGCTAGTTATTTCTATATTAATTATTGCATTTAAAGATTTGATAATATTATTTTTAGGAAAAGATTATAAAGATGCTGTTTTTATTTTTCCATTCTTAGTTTTTATGCCTATAATGAACTGTATTTCAGAGACTACAGTTGTAGGGATTAATTTTAAAAAGAAAACTAAAAATCATATATATATTTCATTAGTTGCAGCAATATCTAATACTATAGGGAATATTATATTAGTTCCTATATATGGAGCAAAAGGTGCTGCAATTTCAACTGGTTTATCCTATATAATATTTTTTATAGCAAGAACATATTTTTCAAATAAATATTATAAAGTAAACTATCATTTAAAAAGATTCTTTATCTCTATAGTATCTATTTATATATTAGCTATATATTCTAGCTTCTATAAATTTAATATAACTATAGCTATTCTTTCATTAATATCTTTATCTATAGTAACAATTTTATATAAAGATGTTGTTTATTTTTTAATTAAAAATATTAAGAAGATAAAAATAAGAAAGTAGCTTGAATTCTTATCAAACTACTTTCTTTTCATCTTTAAATACTTTGAAAAATTACATACATCTATCGCAAGGATCAAACTTTCCACTTTCTTGGATACTTCCTTCATATATAGTCTTACTTCGTGATAATGTTGGGCATCCTGGTGATGAGTGATATGATTTTCCTTTTGGTGTCCAATATACATGAGTTTCATCGCTAATATTATTACTAAGTACCTGTTGTGTTTCTTGTTCCTCTTTTACTTGCTCTTGTTTTGCTATCTCATCTTCTCTTGCTTTTTCTTTTTTTATTCTATCCTCTTCTTCTTTTTTAGCAATAGCAATTTGTTTTTGTTCTTCTTCATATGCAGTTTTTTTAGTATTTATACTGTTCTTAAAATCAAGTACTTGCTTATTCTTATCATCTATAGAGACAGCCTCATTTATTTTACTATATGCCTTATCAAATTCCTTACTATCTAAAAATTTTTTAGCCTCATTTATTTTTATTGGTATTAACTTTTGTTTACAAATTACAATTTTTTCATCCGCATTCTCTTTAATATCTTCTGCTTTTTCATCTATTTCACTTAATTTCTTTAATGCTGAATCAAAATCTTCTTTTTTTATTAAATCTAAACCTTCAGTGTAAATTTTAAATTGATCTTGATTAAACTTAATTATTTTTTGTTTTTCCTTTACTTCATCATTATCTTTTATATTTTTAGCACTATCCAACTGTTTTTTTGCCTCATCATATTTTTTCTCACTTATAAGTTTATCTACTTGAGACATATAATTATTAAATTGCTTTTCCTTATGGCTACTATTAATAATAGAACAACTTATTATTAAAATTATTATTATAGCTATAAGTCCTTTTTTATTCTTCAAAAACACTCTCCCCTTTGTCATAAATATTCCATAAAAATAGTACCTTTTTTTTATGAAATTGTATATAATTTCGACAAAAGTTTCATGTTTTTTTTAATTCTAAACCTTTTTTAATTATTATATTAACTATATTTATATTTTTCAATAAATATAAAATATACTTAGATTAAATTGCTAAATCTCCATATTAATATTTACTTTGAGAAATTTATACTTTTTTTTGCTATTCATAATAACATTTTTAATAAAATTACTTTTCCCATCAGTATAATTATTTCTATCATACTTATATTTTTCAGCCAACATTTTCTTTAAATTACAATATTTCTTTGCAACTTCGTCATGGTTTATTAAGTAGTCTCTAAACAGTATCTTATTATTCCATTCCTCACTATTCCACTGAACAATATGTATATGATGAGTTCTACTATTTTCAGTTCCTCTTACAAAAAAACATCTCTCATTATTAGAAGCCTCTGGTCTATAAATATATACACTTTCCTCTAAAATTTTAATAATATTAGGTAACTCCTTAAAATCTTTTATTCCTATAAGTATATCAATAATAGGTTTTGAGATAATATTGGATATAGCTGTACTTCCAATATGCTGTATATCTACAACATATTTTTTAATTTTTGATAATATTATTTTCTCTTCTATATCATATAATTGTTTCCATTCACTTTTATAATCACTTAACTCTACAGCTCCCCTTTTTAATCCAATCATTTTCTACTCCTTCTCCAAGGCCTATTTCCTTGTAACCATCCATTTTCTCTCCAATATTCTTTATCTGGATTACCATCTGGATAACTATTAATAAATCTTTTAAATATATTAAATAATATTTTTGTTTGTACTGGAATATACTTTTGTTTACACTTCATTGACTTATAAAAAGCATATGATTTCTTTTCTAAAACTTTTTCATACTTATTCTTCTTTTTAATAGACATTTCACTCCAATCTTTTGCCCAAAGATTAAATCCACATTTATATATTTTAGGGATTCCCCAAAATTTCAAACTCCTTGCTATTGGTCTTATCGAGTGTTTTGTCCCTGATCCAGCTGTTGTTGAAATTATAAAAGCTGACTTTGAAAACATTTCTTTTAAAGGCCTATGTGGCATAAAAATACATGCAAAATGATCTAAAAATCCTTTAACTTGTCCACTTTCACTAAGAGAATAAACTGGAGATGCTATAATAATTCCATCTGACTTTTTAAGGGCATATAAAATAGGATGTGTATATTTACTGTGAGGGCAAAATTCTCCACCAAAACTGCCTTCTTCAAAACATCTAAAGCATCCACAACAAAATAATGGTAAATCCTTTGGCAAATAAAAATGAAAAAACTCATTATTTTCAATAGAATTTAACTTTTTTTCTACTATTTCAATAGTCTTTTCAGTATTTCCTTTTCTTTGACTTCCATGTATTATAGTTATTTTCAAAACCTATTTCCTCCTATAGATAATTAATCTTATTCTAATGTATTAATCTTAAAATTTATAATAAGCTTAATTATACTATTTTAGTTATACATTTAATCCTATATAATTTTATAATTAATAAAAGATTTACATGCATCTTCATTTAAATTTAAAATTTTTAAGTAAATCATTTTAAATACTCTAATGCATCTACTAGCTCAAACTCATTATAATCTTCTATAAAATCTCTTAAAATTTTACAATGTCCTGCTCCATATATGATTAATATTTTATCATTTTCCTTAGCAATTTTTTGAAGATTACTAAAAATATATAGATTTCTTCTATACCATTGAACAAGAGAATCTACGCCGTAATAATTACTCCCTGAACCAACTTGATTAGGATACAAATATAAATCACTATGCACATTATTTATATTTGTAGGATCGTTCATTTTTTTAAACATTTCTAATATAGTTAAGTTTTCAAAGTCTTCTTTATCTTCATTACCTAATTTATCAATGACATTCATAAAGTTTTTATAAACTTTTGGTTCATTATTTTTGCAATATTCTAACCATTCCATCGGTAAATTTACCCCTTTATCTAGTGGATAAATCTTTTCATGATTTAAAGCCTTACCTATTCTAAATCCAATTTGAACTACTTCATTTCTCTCCTCTAAAATATTATTTTCTATAACCATTCCACTTTTTAAATATCTAGAGTATATGCTATTTAATTCTTTTTCCTTATCTTTATCTTTTTCAAGTGCTATTTTATTAGGCTTAAATTTTAACAATTTATCTATTAGCTCTTTCAACTCCTCTTGTTTTTTATCACTCATAATATCCCTTGGCTTATTTTCTATCATGTGCTCCCCACAACTACCAAAATGATATGTTCCTAACATAAGGATTTTAGTTTTCATGATACTTCCCCCTTTTTACTATTAGACATAAAATCTAAATTTGTATTAAACTTATTTTACCATATACTTGAATGAAATATATGGAATATTTTCAATATTGTTAACGGATTGTTATTATATAAAAAAACTGTGTAAGAGCTATAAATTTTCACAGTTCTAGTAAATTTTCATTTAGTCATATGAAAAGAAATAATAGACCAAAGATTCGAAGCATATTTTATCTATTATTTATTTGATTATGCCTTAGTTTAAATAATCTTAACTATATAGTTAAACGTATCTATTCTTTCATAACTCAAATTTTTATCAAATTTTCTAAATTCCTTTTTCAAAAAATCAATATTTGTATAATATTCATCTTCTACTTCCTCTATTTGCTCTTTTGTCAAACTTTTCAATACATATCTTTTATCATCTACATCTTTAAACATTAAATCTCCAATAATTATTTTTCCATTATCTTTTAATACCCTAATCATTTCTTCTATAGCTATAACCTTTTCATTTTCATTTAAATGATGAAAAGCATAAGTTGAAACTATAATATCAAAACTCTTATCGCTATATGGTATTTTTAAAAACTCTCCTAATCTTACTTTTAATTTAGGATACTTTTTCTTTGCTATGCTTAACATTTCTCTAGATTGATCTATTCCTACAATATCGCAATTATTTCTTAAAAACTTGCTACTTAAATTTCCTGTTCCTACACCTATTTCTAAAAACTTAAATCCCTTTTTACTATTTTCACTTGCCAAATTATATACCTTGTCTAATATTAAATTATAATTCTTATATACTTTAACTTCTCCTCTATCCTCTACTATAGTCTTATCATAGCTTTTAGCCCAATCATTAAAGTTCCATTTATCTTTCCAATTATTTTTAATATCACTTATTTTATTAGCTCTTTTTATAACATCTAATATATCACTATCTAATCCACATTCCTCCTTCATATAAAGCTTATCCAATATATTCTCTAGTGAATCTCTAACTATAGTCAACCTTTGAATTTCATCATTCACTATTTCCCATTGATCATTAAAATGATTTAAATAATTTTTATTGGTTTTATTTTCTATTATATCTTTTATATCACTAATTGATAAACCTATAGATCTATATAGTAATATCAATTGTAATGTCATTATATCCTCATCATTAAATTTTCTATATTCATTATTACTATCTCTTAATGGTTTTAATAGTCCCTTTTTCTCATAATATCTAATTTTGTTAGTAGTTATATTAAAAATATTTGCAACTTCACTTATACTATAACTATGATTCATAATATCAACACCTTTCATATATAATTTTAAACTTTCACCTTAGACTAAAGTCAACATAAAAAAGTAGGCTTAAGCCTACTTTTCATTCTAAAACAAATATTCTACTTTTATAATTAAAGCATAATCAAATAACACCTGAATCTAATATTGAAAATTCAACTTTATTACAATCAATCTCACCTATAGCTCCATAAGGGATAGTTATCATTGGAGCTGTATGACCAAAATTCATATTATATATTATAGGTAATTCTTTTAATTTTAGTTCTTCATTTATAACTTTTAAAATAATCTTTTTATATTCATCATAATATTTATTGTCATAAGGTTTTCCAAATATTATACCTTTTGCATTTTGAAAGATTCCCTGTGATCCATAATTTCTTAACCAATATTCTAAATATTTCGGCTTTGGCATATCTTCCGATGTTTCAAAAAATATAATTGCATCATTCCATAATTCTTTTTCTGGCCAAAGTTTTGTGCCTTTAATCATTTCTAAAACATCTATACATCCACCAATTAAATTTCCTTTAACTATACCTTCTCCTTGTAAGAGCTCATATCCTTCATTTTTATAAGTATTTCTTTGTTTATATTTATTGCTATGAACCCATGGTAAATAATCACTTGTCCAAATTAGAGATGAATTAATTTTGCCTATAGGTGAATTATCAAATAGCACTTTATAAATCCATTTCTTTGTATAATCAAACATTTTAACATTTTCAGCAAACTCTGCTAAAATTGATGGACCATAAAAACTAGCTATCCCTGCTTTTAAGCATATCATATGTGAGATAGTCGTATCAGAATATCCTATAAAAACCTTAGGATTATTTTTAATAATATCAAAATCTATATAAGGTAAAATCCTTACACTTTCTTCCCCTCCAATACAACTAAAAATCCCTTTTATAGATTTATCTTTAAATGCATTCATTAGGTCTTCTGCTCTTTTTTCAGGATGATTATATAAATATTCACTTCCTTTTAAAGTGCTTTCCATTTCTATAACTTTCAAACCAAATTCTTCTTCTAAACGTTTTTTCCCTTGTTCATATCTCCATAAAATATCACTATCACCTGCTCCACCCCAAGATAAGCTAATAGTTGCTACTTTATCTCCTTTTTTTAATGCTACTGGTTTTATTAATTTCATTTTTAGTCCCCCCATAATTTATATAAATATATAATAACGAATTTATAAGCTTATATAAACATATAAATTAAAATACCATTAACTTTAAATAAAATTATTAGTGTTTATTAAATATTTTTTATTTATTCAAAATAATTTAACTTATATACCACATATTTACATATAAATCAAATTATAATATATCAAAGGAGGATTGATTTAGTTTATTATGAAAAAATATAGTAAGACCACAATTTTAATTATAATTTTATTGATAATCTACTTCATTTTATACTTTTCAAACCCTAAAAATACATCCTTTAATTTGGATACATTCAAAAACCTTTCCACTTCTTCAATAACAAAAATAAGCACTTACTAATTAAAATAGTAAGTGCTATTTTAATTATATTAATATAATATTACTTCTTCTAATATTAATTAAACATTTAAAAGATTAGTTTTTTATCGACTTCAGTATATTTCTACACTTTTTTACCTTTAAATTTTAAACTGAAATATAAAAGTTAACCTATACTACTATACTCTTAATAATGCTTAAATTTAAACCTAAAACAATATTTATAAGCAAATATTATTTAAACTTCATTACATCACTGAATATATTTATATCTTTTAGCAAAACCTAAGTTGTATTTTGTAAATAAAGGAGAGTGTAAAATGAAAAAACTATTATCAATTTTTTTAACATGTATGATTTTAGTATCTTTTTCTTTAGTACCATCTGAAGTTAAAGCTACTATAGATAGTTCTTCTGATAAATTACCTTTTACTCAGTCCATGGCAAATTTTAAAATGGAAGAACAAAGACTTTGGATAGAGCATGTGCTCTGGACTAGAAATTTTATTATTAGCGATTTAGCTTCCCTTGAAGATAAAGACACTGTACTAGATAGACTTTTAAAAAATCAAGATGACATTGGAAATTCTATCAAACCTTACTATGGTGATATAGCTGGAAATAAACTTTCTAAACTTTTAAGAGAACATATTTCTATAGCTGGACAAATTGTTGATGCTGCTAAAGAAGGTAATAGAAGTGATGTGGATAAATATAATACTTTATGGTATGAAAATGCAGATAAAATTGCTGATTTTTTAAGTGCAGCTAATCCCAATTGGTCAAATAAAGAATTAAAAGATATTTTACATATGCATTTAAAATTAACTACTGATGAAGTAGTTGCAAGAATTAATAAAGATTGGAACGCTGATGTTGAAATCTTTGATAAAGGTGAAAAACATATCCTAATCTTATCTGATGTCATTACTAACGGAATTATACAACAATTTCCAAACAAATTTTCAAAATAATAGATAAAAAGGATGCAGAGTAGCATCCTTTTTATCTATTATTAAATATTTTAACAGTAATTTTAATGCGTTATTACTTTTATAATTTCCTGGGAAAAGTTTTATCATGTATATTTTTCCTATTTAAAAAGTTATAAATTTTATCTAAATATTTAAGTTATATAACTATTTTACTATTTTTAACTCTTAACTTAAATATGATAATTTATATAAAATAAAAATCAATACTTTAAATTATCATACTGAAATTTATTTATAACAAATCTCCATACTTTTACTATCAAAATATATTAAATCTCCTTTATCATAATGCCATATAGCCTGTAATCTTGTTGGAGTATTAATCCCTTTAATTTTTTTATAATTTGATGCAACTGCAGACCAATTTTCATAAGAATTAGTGTCTTCAGCAAATCGTTTTGATTGAAAACTTGTCATTTCATAATTTTCATTAAAATAAAATATACCACTAACCTTTATATCATTATCTACTATTGTTGCTTCAACCGTATATTTATCAATTTCTTTATATTTTATGTTTTTTTGTAATGCTAGGCTTGGATGCATTAAACATTCTGAAAGATATGTAACTAATGCCCCTGAATTCATATCATCCCCCTTTTCATTAAACAGGGTAACATTTTTTGCAATAACTCCTTTCATTGAACCTTGTCCATTTTCATAAATATCAATGCCTTGAAATGGTATTTTAAACATTTTTGTATTAATTAAAGCAAATCTACTTGAATTATTTACAAAATCATAAATTGTATAATCAATCTTTAATTTAGGTTTATTTAAACCCATTGAAAAATCAACATTTTTAAAATTAAATATTACTTTTGAAGTTTTTTCTATACCTAAATAACCATTGTTTATAAAATATTTTTGTATTGCTTCTGGTAAAACCCTTAAATCATTCTTAGATATTATTCCTTGTTCATTAGCTTGTTTTTTTTCAACATTATTTATCTTTTTCCAATATTCAGTTTTAACTGGAGAATATGGTATACTTAAATAAATTATTATTCCAATTATTATTAAAATCACAAATAATAAAATCATCTTTAACTTTTTTCTCCTTTTCATATGATTCCTTCTTTCATATAGATATATATTTCGTCACATCACTTCCTTATTATATATCCAAATTTAGTATATTATCTTCAAGTTTTTTCATAATGAAAAACATAGAATTTATTTCATTATCGGTAATATTTCTATATAATTTTTCAATGAATTCTTCTTCTATTTTTTCTCTGCCTTTAAAATAATCAAAACATTTTGGGGTTAAACATACTCTAATAGCTCTATTATCTTCTGAATCTTTTTCTAATTTAATAAAATTATTATTTTCCAAATGCAATGCTAATTTTTTCACGTTTTGTCTGCTACATCCCATAATTTCGGAAACTTGAGTAAGTGTTGGATTTTTAATTTTACTTTGCCCTATTGAAATTAATAAAAGCCATTGTTTCATTGAAATTTCATCAAATAACTTATCTCCTGCATTTTGTAATTTATTTGAAAATAGAAATATAGCTCCAAATATATATGCTTTTTTATTTTCCAAATTATCACCTCCAATTAAGTAACTAGTTACCTATATTTTATAATAAGCTATCATTATTGTCAATTTTTTAATTATATTTTAATTTTTGCAAAAACAAAAATGCGACAGTAATTGCCGCATATTTTAATTGCCATGAAATTTTATCATATCTATCATTATTAAAAGTCCTATTAAAAACAGAGTATATTCTTCATCTATAACTTTTAAATTATATTTATCTCTACCAAGAAAATTAAATTCTTTCTCTATATATCCTATATCTAAATCATTTTTACGTATGGTATATGACCTTCCAAGTATATTTTCACTTTCCATTTCTATATCACCATATATGCCAGATATATTATATTTAGGAATCATAAATTCTTTTTCTATTAATGCAATTTCTTTACCACTTACATTATACATAACGTATTTATGTGCACCTATTCTTATTTTTTGTTCCATATATAATACTCTCTCATCCTTATTAGGAGTATATACATTTATATTTTTACCAATATCAAACTTATCAGCTTCTACTAAGTATATTTCTTTTCCATTCTCATCAAAAACATCAAACTTAGCACCTAATGCAATCAATCTTTCTTTTATAAAATAGCTTTTACTCAATATTATCACCTCACATATAAGTATATATTTTAACATATATTTACTCAACAACTATATTTATTAATATTTCTTAACCATCTATATGACAAAATATTGTGGAAAATAATGTTATAATATTTATATTATTAATATATCAAAATTTTAGGAGGGACATGATGAATTTTAAATTAGATGTTTTGACTGAAGATTCTGCAAAGGAAATTTGCAGTTGGAAATATACTAATGAATATTCTATATAAATATACTAAGGTAAAAAAAAATATATAAACTCTTATATTAATTAAGTTTATATATTTTCGAATATAACAATATGTAAAATTTATTAAATAGTTTTAAATGCTTTTTTGACGTTTTTTTGACGAGCACCATAAAAAACTGTACATAATTACAAATATAATTTGAACTAAAATTATTGAAAGAAATTCTTAAAATAATGTGCTTAATTCAATAAATAAAAATTATCAAAAGTAATGCATAGAAAAATAACAAACTTAAAAAACTAGGGATAATTTAATCCCTAGTTTTTTGATTAATTATTTTAATTTTTCTTTATAAACCATATAATCATTAAGCCATGCTCCAGCTTCATTACAGCATTTTTCGAATTTCTCATAATATTTAAATTCATTTTTATCTAAATATGTTATTCCATTTTTACATGCATCTTTTAATGTAAAGAATGACATAGATAAATTATTTACTGTTTTATACTGATCACTCTCATTATCAAATTGTTTTAATAACCCCTGAAGCTCTAACCAACATTTTTTTAACACTTCATTACTATCCGAAAATGTTTTTTGCATTTGAAGTTTATCATTTGATTGACTTGCTTCCTGAATTGCACTTGGTATCATTGCATATATACCCTCATAAGTTTCTAGTTTTGCTAGCAATTCTTCGTTACTTAAAGTAGTCTCTTCTTGTTTTGATTTCTCTTTTACTGCTTCTTTAGATTCTGCTTTTGTTCCTTCATTTTTAACAACTTGTTTAACAGGTTCTTTTGCTAGTTTAGCTGCTAATTCTGTATTGGTTCTATTACTTAGTGCAAGCCCTAATATCATAATTAATATTAATGCTCCCCCACCTATTGATTTCCCTATCTTTTTAGTTTTAATTCCATTAATTAATAAATCCATCCCCAAAATCAATAATGTTATTGGTAAAAACAGAAATGCTATAATACCAACACTAATTTTGCCTTTCTTGCTTAAGTTTTTAAACTTTTGAATCATAGAATCCTCAATCCCCCATATACTTTATAATTTCAAGAAAATTATACCATAATATCCTAAAAATTTAAAATTACTTTTCTTTTTAATAGGTATAGAAAGTTTAGTTATTCCTTACCCCCAACTTTTTATACTTTAATAAATTCAAACTATAATATCTTTTTAATCTTAATAAATCATTAATTTTATATACAAAAATTTTAGTAATTTCAATGTATATATATTTAAACTATAAATAATCATATTTTTTAAATACTATAAATTTAAAAATCTAGGTATTAACCTATCCCTAGATTTTAATTTAACTGTGAAGGCAACTTTGTAATAAATGTAGAAATAGATTTTTCTCTTCCTCTAATAATATTAAGACTATGCCATGCGGGAAGATGTAATAATTCTTCTATTGTAAAGTTATTGCCTATTTCTTCTTTTAACATTTGAAAATTTTCTTTTTCACATCCACTTAATAACATGAAGTTGCATCCTGTTCCCTTTAATGCTTCCCATAAGTTTTTAAACTGTTTTAAAAATTGGCAAGTAAAAACATATGTTGTTCTAAACTTTCTATCTTCTGCAATGTTCTTAATCATTAAACTGGTGCTATTATCAAGTTGATGTATTTCATCTAACATGATGTGTACAACTTTTCTATCTTCTCTATTTTTAATCATTGCAGCTCTCTTTTGTCCTGCGAGTTTCATTCTGCTCAAAAAGTAAATCATCACTATATCCTTTAATTCATAATCAGTAAAATAATCTTCTGTCATTAATACTAAAACTACTTTATTTTGCTCAAATATATTTACAAAATTAACATTATTTCTATCTATACCTAATAACATTTCTTCTGTCCTACTGTCTCTTAGGAGGGCGTTAAATCTATCTAATACTCTATCTGCTTTATCATTAGTTCCTACTGTTGTTGCCTTTCCATTCTTTCCAACTTTTTTATCATCTAATTTTTCTAAGGTTTCAAATCTGAAATCATCTTCTCTGTAAATATTCATTTCTTTAACTTTATTTACTACTACATATCTAAACCTATAATTAGTTAATAATTTGTAGATAGAATACATATCTGTATAACCTGCTAAAAATGTAAAACTAGCCGCTGCTACTAATATATTTCTCATATTTGCAGTTAGATCTTGAACATCATTTGTATTCACTGTATTTATAAATTTTTCTATCAACATACAGTAATCACTAGCAAATCTTTTGAGGTTTCTTTCATAATCTTCATCATGAGGAATATTGGATATATCTAGTTCTGGATAATCAAATGTAAATCCTTTGCTAAGATCTAATACAACTAAATCTTCTTTCGGTATATGCTTTGCAACTTCCCAAGCATTAGCATTGTTTTCTATATAATCAAAATAAACAATGCAATCTCCACCCTTGTATGCATTATAAACATAGTTCTCAAAGTATTTGCTTTTACCTGCACCTTTTACTGCAACTATTGCTTTACTTAAACATAATAAGTCTTTTATTCTACTCCAATAAGCACTTCCTTTACTACCATAAACATGGCCTAAAGGTATATATCCATCTTGTAGCTCTTTTGTAAGTGGTATCTCTGCAAAACCTAGCCTACTCATGCCAATTTCCTTTTGTAAAGTCACCTGTGGTAATAATAATAAATTCTGTAATTCTGATGGTGTTAATATCATTTTTGAATTGTCTATAGGTCTCCAAAATAACTCTCTATATTTTACTCTATTCATATTATCTTCAGTGGGTTTAACTTTTCTAGCAATTAGTGAATTATCTAAATCTAAACATCCAAAACAATTTTTAAATTGATTTAATATAAACTCTCTACGACTTTCCTCTTTAGCATATACAATACCTCGTATACTTGTTTCAAATCCTTTTTCAGTACCTTTTTCAATCGTTGCACGTTTTAATCCTTTTTCATTTTTTATTATCATCACATCATCATCTGTTGTATCTATTTTTTCTACTCCATCTTTTCCAAATAACATTTCTTCCATGCAATACATAAGCTCTAAAGCTACATCTAATGTTATATTGCCAAAAGTTTTAAATATATCTTTTAGTTTAAAATCAAATTTTTTCGGCATTTTACCACTTTTAAATTTTTTATAAGCTTGATTATAACTTCCCCACCATTCTGTGCTGAGTGGTTGCATTATAACTTGGTATATAAACCTTTCATTATCTTTTAACTGCTTTTTTAAATCTAATATATATTTTAATGGCTCTAATGCTTTATTGGTTGTCTTTAAAGAAAACATAAAGTGTTCTTTATTAACCATTTCTATAACATCCATATTTTTATTTATGTCTATTTCATAGTCCTTTTTATAACTACTAAATTTTATTTTATCTATATATTTACTATAGTTCTTTTGTACTCTATCTAAATTTCTATCTAATAACCGAAATTCTACATTCTTATTTGTTATTTCTATTTCATATATAAAGTTGTTTTGTAAAATTAGTATATCTGATTTTTCTTTACCCTTTACTAAATTTTTAATGCCACTTTTCTTAAATAATTTTTTAAAATGTATTGGTTCCCCCTCTTTCATTAATTCCTCAAGACAAGAAAAATTATATCGCTCAGTATAAGGAATTATATTGTGTAAACTCTTAATAAGATCCTTCATATTAGCATTATTAAGGGTAGCATTAGGTATTATTTTTAATCCACGCATAACAATGTCCTCCTGTATTTTATAATGACATCCTTAATTCAGTTCCTATCATTTCTAAAAGCCCTAAAAGAAATGGTACGAATTGCAATCCTATATATCCCATACAAGCCCATTTAATTATGTCTAACCCTTTACTTTTTTTACCCGTTATAACCATAAGTCCACCACAAATTAGCATTCCATAAGTTATCGGATAACCTAATCCTGCAAGCAATTCTATTATTGGATTAGTAATAGTTCTTATCTTTTGACTAACTTCTACTAAAGGCTCTGCATTTACTAAAACGGTATTAGTTGCACTTATAACCGTAGTAGACATAGCCACTTTATACATTGCTTTAACTTCACTGTCCTTTTCCATTAATTTGATAAACTTACTTTCTATTCTCTTCATTTTTCTTTTGTTAGGAATCTTGTTTTTTATATTGTCAGCATACCTTTTAATATCTTTTTTTATATCTATCTCTTTATTACAAACAACTTTATAATTTTTAACTATTAATATATCTAACATAATAAATGCCTCCCCAAATTTACTTTATTGTAGTAAGAACATATCCCAACACTTGTGTTATGATTGCCACTGTATAAGTTCTAACCCCGTATCTAAGTATTTTCGTTTTCTTAAGTAGTATTAATAATGCTCCTATCATTACTACTACTTTAGCTAATTCTTCTCCTACCATTCCACCTACCATTAAGCCATTTCCTATTGTTGTCAAAGTTATTTCCGTAAACCAGCTTTTAAAATTTTCCCACATACTTTAATGCCCCCCTAAAATATTTATTAATTAATTGGATATACTATTTCATGAGGTGATTTTTAAAATGACTAATAAAAAATTTGAAAATAGATTAAATACAATTTGGATTGGAATCGGCTATGCACTTATAGCAATTGGTGTATTATCTCTAGTTTGTAAATTAATTGTTAATATATAACCAAATCAATCACAATTTTCATTCTTGATGCATATAATTCTATTAGAATTTGTTTTAGACAAAGTCTATCTATTCATATGGATAGGCTTTTTTTATTACTTTTTATTTTCTAGTTGATACTTTTCCATTTAAAAATCTAGTATATCTATTTTTTTATCTGTCTTTTCTATTTTATTATTTTCTTTTGAAGTCCCACTATTTTCTTCAAGTGCTTTTCTTAATAGTCTTTTTATCTCACATGATTTATCTTCCATATTATTTAATAACTCATACAGCTCCAAATCTTTTGTAGTTTCTTTAAAACTAACACTTATCTTTCTAGCCATAACTGTTCACCCACTTTCTTAAATCCCATAACATTATCAAATAATGGATCATCACTTATTATTAGATTTTTAAGCCTATTTTTAAAAGCTCTTTCAAATATTAAACTACCACCACCAGTTAATAATACATATCCTTTAGCTAACTCAAAATTAAGTTGTAGTTCCTTATATATAGAGTTAAAGTGTCGTTGCAATATTGCTTTTATAAAACTCACATCTTGCTGCTCTCCATACAAAAACAAGCCTTCTCTTAAAATATTTTCACCTTCTTCTAATTTAAAGCTCTCAGTAAATTTGCTATTAACTTCATCAACTATATCTGTATAAACATTCATCATTCCTACTGGTATTGTTTTAACCCCTTGTATTCTACTCTCTTTAAATAAACATACATCTGTTGTTCTCCCACCAATATCAACTATAATAAGTTGTTTACTCCCTATTATTTTTTTATTTTCTAAAGACAAGTTATAGTAAGCACTTGCTCCCTCTGGAGCTATCTCTATATCACTTATAATAATGTCTCTTGTCACTCCATCTATTGTTATACTCTTACCTCTATTTCCTTCTATAAGGTCTTTAAGATTATATTTATTCTTCTTATATTGTTGTATTGGAAGTCCTAAGACAACTTGAAATATATTCTCTTTAGAACTTTTAGCTAAAGCAGTAAACAATAATGGTAATGTAGTATCTTTCAAACTCTTATTCCAATCAGTAGAAAACTCACCTTCACCTACATAAATCCTATTTCCTTCATATATAATTTCATTATTGTCTGTAAAACTTTCTATTTCTGAAATTTTACTAAAAAATGATACTCTTTCAGATGTTTTTACTCCAAAGTTACCTAAATCTACTCCAATTAACATACATTTCAGCTCCTTGTTGCTCTCTATGTTATATATCTATGCACCATTGTTCGGAAAGTTTCCTACTTTTAGTAATTTTTTCTTATATTTAATTTTTTTTCGTAAATTCGATATTTAAAAATAAAAAAAGCACCTAATCTTCAAGGTACCAAATTTCTTCTACCTTTCGATTAAGTGCTTTAGCAATAATTAATAATGTTTCTATATTACCTTGTGTTTTATTTGCTTCTATAGTCGAATATGTGCTTTGACTTATTCCAATCATTGCACAAAATTCTTTCTGATTCATAAGAAATTCTCGCATACGAATTTCTTTAAGTTTATTTTTAACCCCCACAATACCACCTCAGTTTATATTATTCGATATTGTGATTTTATTTCCTTTTAAATTATTTATAGTATTATCTACATTTCACTAAGTAACCTATATACGCACATTTGGAAGTTTTTTCGATATCGGTGAAACACTATTCACATTTCACTAAGTAACCTAGATACAGGAGGAGTAAGAAATCCTGATTTAGAAGCTAATCCATTCACATTTCACTAAGTAACCTAGATACCTGAAGATTCTAATTGTTATCACATTGCAATTTACGCATTCACATTTCACTAAGTAACTTAGATACTTTGTACACTTAAAATACTTGCTGTATTCCATATTCCATTCACATTTCACTAAGTAACTTAGATACAAATACGATTAATTTGTAGTTTGAATTTATTGCTAATTCACATTTCACTAAGTAACTTAGATACCCCAAATAGAAATGTTATTATCACTGGGTTTAGAGTATATTAAATTGTAAATTTTGCAGTAAACCTACAATAAGTTTTTCTTAATTTTAATTTATTAGCCTAAAGCCATTGATTTTACTGTATTTGCAGTATTTTTATTACTTAATAGGTTTACTGCAAATTTTAAATATGTGAAATGTCTTGACGGTAACACAGTGTCAAGCCTTTACCCTTTCCGAGTGCCAATTTAGCCTCAGACTTAGGACAGTGAATTGCCCTTAGTTTCGTTACTCAAAAGTATTATAATACATAATTTGTAAGTTGTCTAATATATTTATTCTTTTTTGTTCAACTTATAAAATTCACTTTCCTCTTTTGATTTAATATATTTAGTACTTTTTGCTATATTTCTAGCTGCATTGTAATCAGCATTAAGCTCACATTTACATTTAGGATTCTTGCAAATAAATTTTTCCTGAATTTCTCTTTGTCCTTCTTCATAATTACCACATACACTACAAGTTTGGCTAGTATGATAAGGATCTACATATTTTATTCCTATACCCTCTCTTTTAGCCTTATATTCTATAAATTGTTGAAGTTGATAATAACTCCAATTTCTTAAAACTGACTTTTCTTGAGTTTCTTTTAAGCTTAAAAATTCTAAATTTATTTGACTTGCCTTATTATCTACTGCAAATTTAATTATATTACTACTTATAAAATGATTATATGTTTTTGCAAATTTTTTTTCTTTTTCTTCAAATCGACTTAATGATTGTAATTTTTTATTTCTTCCCCTTCCTCCATTAGCACTTTGTAATTGCTTTTGAAATTTTCTTCTTCTTGATTGCATTTGAGTTCTAACTTTTAAAAAGTCATCTATACTTCCAATAGATTTTTTTATATATTCTACATCATTCAATACTACATATGCAGGTATTTTCATTCCCAAATCTACACCAACAACTCTTCCTTCAACTTTTTCATTTTTATTATTTTCAGGTATATCTAATGTTAAATTCAATATAAGATTATTATTTTTATCAAATTGTAAACTGCTATCACATATTTTATATTCTTCATTAACAACTTTATTCAATGTATGTCTTAATTCTAAAGAATTTTTAATTCTATTACCTAATACTACTTTAAACTCAATACCTTCAATCCATTTAATTTTTATATCTTTATCATCATAATAAAATTTTAAATCTCTACCTCTTGTTAATAATGGAAATGTTCTTTTATAATTTCTTATACTTCTTTCTCCTTTTAATAATCCACTAGTCTTATCTGCTTTTATATCATTTTTTACTCTCTGAGTAATTAAACTTTTATTATCTAAGTGCTGAAATGGAACTTTATCTAATACTTGATATAAGTCATCTATATATTTTTCCTTAAATTCCATTTGTATATCCATTCTTTTAATTTTTGCAACTTTTAATGCTTGCTCTATTTTTATTATGTTATTTTTATATTTAATTATATTAGCTTTTTCATCATCTATTTTGTTTTGATTTTCTAAAATTTTTTCTTCATTAATTTTTTTTGAAGTTTTTATTTTTTCTATCTTTATTTTTATTTTTTCAATATTTAGTTTTGCTTTTTCTACTTTGCTTTCTAACTCTGTTTTCTGTTTTTCAAGGCGTATTTCCAACCCACTCTCATTCATTCTCAATATTTCACCAGTGGCAAGATAAGTCATTCCCATATTTAAACCTCTATATTGATTATATTGTTCATCTCTTATCCATCTATATTTTTCTTTTCTTTCTTCATCAGAGCCTATTACTGTAATTTTTAATTTTCTTGCAATAATCATTAATTATGTTCCTCCACAAATTTTATGTAATAATAAGCTATTCTATAAATTTTATTTATTTCCTTTTGAACACACAAATAAAAGATAGTTTTAAATTTAATCAAACTATGTTTTGTTTAATCATCTATTTTAATTTTTCAATACATTTATACTGTTTTGAAAATATTCTTTTTATAATTAAATTTAATTGATAATCATTTTTATTAAATTGACATATTAAATATCACATTGTAAAATTTAGGTATTAGAATATTATAAAAAGATTAACTTAAGTAGGGGGATTTTTTGAAAAATGAATAAATTCAAGTGGACACTTAGTACTTTATTAGGTACGATTGCTATATTTTTTAGTATAGGATTTATAGCAGTTGGATTAGATTTACCTTTTTTATTTATTGCAGGTTTAGTAATTTCTCCTGTATCTGTAATTCTATTCAATAAAAAATTTAAAGTAAAACCAAAGAAATATTATTCTAGTTTAATTGGTATTGTTTTAGTTTCCTTAATAATTGCAATGATTACAATGCCATCTGATATAAGTAGTAAAAATAAGGTAGCTACTACAAGTAAGCAAAAAGTCGTATCAGAAAGTAACAAGAAAGATGAAGTAAAACAAGAAAAGAAACAGGAGAAAAAAGAAGAACCTAAAAAAGCTGATACACCTTCACCAACTACTACTGAAAATAAATTTGAAGGATATAAGTTAATAAAAGTAGATGGTGGAGATTTATCAGGTCATAGAGAGCCTAATGTTGTTGTAAATATAGGTTTTGGTGATAGAGAATACTATGCTTTTACTAATGAATATGGTCAATTAGTTAAAGTAACTGCTAAAAAGATTATTCTACAAAATGATTCAACAGAACCAGTTAATTCAAAAGGAAGATATTATAATGATGAAGCGAAAGTTCCAGGAACTGAAAGTAAATCTCTAGATGAAGGACATGTAATTGCCGATTCACTTGGTGGAGTTTCAAATGCTTATAATATAACTCCTCAAAACAGTACACTTAATAGACATGGAGATCAAGCTTATATGGAAGATGCTATAAGGAAAGCTGGTGGTTGTACAGATTTTGTTGCAATAATTACTTATCCAGATACAACTACTCAAATTCCAAGTCATTACAGTTATACATACACATTGAATGGTAATGTAATTAATGATGAATTTGATAATATAAATCCAGATGAATATAATGCAACAAATTTAGATTCAAATAACTCAAATGCTAATAGTAGTTCTAATAGTAATGAAAATAGCACAAATAATAATCCAGAAGTGAATACAAATAGTACAGAAAATGTAATTACTGAACCAAGTGAGGGTATAGTATATTGGACACCTAAAGGCAAGAGTTATCATACTACAAGAAGTTGTCCAACATTATCTAGGAGTAAAACTATTTTAGAAGGAACTATTGAAGAGAGTGGGAAAAGTGATCCATGTGATAGATGTCACTAATTATTAAGAATAAAGAGCCAGTATAATTAGATTACTGGCTCTTTATTTATTCATTTCTCTTAATTTTTATTTATTTTATATCTTTAGTTGTATTATGTTTATTTATGTGTTTTCAGATTTACCCCAATAATTCAATATTAAGCTAATGCGACCTATTTAATAATTTCTATTCTTCCAATTTTAGTTGCATCTATTAATACAGACATATCTTCCTCATCATTTAATTCCTCACCTGTACTAATCTTATATATTGAACACTCTTTTAAATATAGTTCTTTATTAGTTAAATTAGGATTGGTAGTATACTTCATCAATTTACCAACATATACAATATCAATATCATCTATATATACTCTTGCCCAGCATCCATTAGGCTGATCTAATGAATAATTCCATACACTAGAATATGGCTCTATATTTGTTTTATATAACTTTTTTCCTAAATAATTCACAGAATTATTTTGTTTCATTCTACATAAGATTATAGATATTAATATCGATACTAATATAACTAAACAATTGTATAATATATTTTTATTACTTATATTTTTAGCATATGAATTAATTAAATTTGAGCTTAAATATACCTTATCATTAGTAATAAATTTAGTAATAACATTGATAAATACATATATAAATTTAGCAGTATAATTAATTATATAACTTAAAATTATGCTTTCTATTATAATACTATGATCCTCATTTTTGCTCTCTTTATGCATATGTGATTTAATTGCAATAGCTATGTATCCTGGAATTATAAATGTAAATAACTGTGGTATTTGATTAATTATCGTATTAATGTCCATATATAATATTATTTTTTACTCCTTTTATGCTTAGGTATACCTGGTTTTTTAGTTTTGGGTTCTGGATTGCTTCCTATATTGCCACTATAAGATAATCTACTTTTTTTCTCTTCTAAATTCTCATTTTTTTTAGACGTATTTTGAAAAATTTTTCTACGTTCCATAATAAATTCCCCCTTGTAAAATTTCAAATTATATTCTGTTCTTAATTTCTATATATAATTTAAAATTCCTCTAAAAAAGTCAGATATAGTAATTCTATATCTGACTTTTTTCATTACCACTTTTCTGTTTTATTTTTAGATGCATGCATTTTATATTCTGTACTATAATTTTTATTTTCTTTTTTTATATTATTCATAGCCTGGTTTTTCATAAAATCTAAAAAATATCTATCAACAGCTTCGTACTTTGATTCATTTAAATTTTTCATATAAATACATCTCCTTATTGTTACTAACTATAATAATTTTCAAAAAAACCTGGATTCAACTGTTTATTAAAATAATATTTTCTTTTTATCCATATAAATCCATCGGTTTTTGATATAAGAGCTACATCTATAGGTCCACCTACTGATTGATTTCCTTCTTCCATTGAAAGCGTTCTCCTAAATGATGTTAAATTTACCAAAGTTTCTGCCATATGTGCTAATTCTTCTTTAGGTGCAACTGCTACAGTTTGAAGCATTGGTCCCCAATATTTTGATGATTTATCCTTTATATTTTCTTCTACTTCTTCTTTTAACTTTTCAAAGCACTTATCAATATAATTGCATTCGCACTCTTGATTTTGTTTTATGGTATCTTTTGTTTTTTCAACTGTCTGCATAATACTATATAACATATTGTCATCTATGCCTGTCATAAATGTATTAATAACATCATCTTGTGCAAAAGGTATAATACTTGCATTTACATCATCATTTATACTTACGTTTCCTCCTAAAGTATACTTTAATTCTCCAAAAAATATTCCTAAAAAATTTATACTTTCAACACTAGGGTAAAGCTCCTTATCTCCATATCCAGCTATAACTATTCCTGATCGTTCACCTTTATTATGCTTTTTAGTTAATATCATTATACATATATCTATAAGCATATTTTTTGCATTATCATGAATGACTCCTATTTTAGACTCTATAATTTCTTTTATATCATTTATGCATTCTTTTCTTATTTCTTTTTCTTTTTCTTTAAATTTTATATCATCCTTAAAGTTAGAATAGATATTATAAATTTCGCTAATAATATTTTCGATTATATTATTAAGCTGATTTTTAATAACTTCCTCATGTATTTTATCATCTTTTAAAACCATTTCATCTTCAATTAACTCCCAGCTTGATTTTATGTTATTATCTATTTGATTAATTAAAGATACTACTTGATACAAATAATAATTTTTGTTATTTGTATTGCTAAAAGATGTTTTTAGATAATTCAAGAAATTTTTGCTATAATCACTTATATATTCAAATGATGTATTTTTCAATTGTTTTCTATATTCTTTTATCAGTATTTCTATAGGGCATCCTAATACTTCAACATTATCATAAATCATTATTCCAACAGGATTATACTTTGATAATGTAAAGATTTTATTGGCAGTATTATAAAACTTTATTCCATTTCCAATCGTAACAGCGCTGTCAGCTGCTAAAGCAACCCCTTGTTTATTTAAAATTCCAACCTCAACTGTCATACCATATCTCCTTTTAAAATGAATTTATACATTAATATGTGTTATAATATAATATTCGTCATTTTTTCCAAAAAAACCTTGTTTAAATATAAAATTAAATTAAATAATAAATATAATCCTTAAGAAATACCTTTAATAATTTAAAATCCTATTCTTTTTAATACTAAGTCTAATGTTTCTTTTCGTGATTTTCCTCTTAGTACAATATTTGATTTAATTCCTGTTAATGCACCTACAGAATAGACACTTCTGCCTATACCTTCTACATACTTAATATGATCTACACATATACAATCTTCTAAATACCAACTTAGTATGTTAGCTATATGTTCATCTGCTGTGCCTTTTGCAAAAACTACACAATTTCTATGAGATTTTATTGGATTATTTTCTATTGATTTTCCTGTTAATCCTTTTACTATTGCATTAGCTACTTTTGCAGCATTATAACTATTCATATCTTCCCTATTATCACAAAAACATACTTCAACTAACATAGCTTCACAGCTTGTATTACCTATTACATATAAATCACTACCATCTTTTATACCACGATTAGTAAATCCTAATGAAACTAAATTATTTAATATGTTATTTGCCTGTTTATAACTCTTACCACCATATGTGAACACTTCTGTACCATGAGCATTTTTATTAAAACGATTAAAATGAATAGATACATAAAAATCTAAATTATTATTGTTTGCTACTGATACTCTTCTACTTAAACTATCATTTAATGATGTACAAGTATCTACTGTACAGTTAATAACTGTGTGGCCTAATTGTTTAAGTTTTGATATTACTAAATTACCAACTTCTCTAGTTAAATCACTTTCTGGTCTTATTCCCACTGCTCCATAATCATAACTTCCTCTATACTGGGTATATGACCACAATCAATCCCTATCTTCATTCTTTATTCACCATCCCTATTATTTTCTTTTATAGCTTGTCTAGTAGAGCTTTGTCCAAAATAAAATGCTATTATCATTGAAAATATAGTTAAAAATTCATTGCTACTTATTCCACCTTTTATTGCAAGAAAACAGAACACTACAGTAGTTAATAATGCTATGATTTTCTTAATCTGCAACATATTCTTTAATTGATTCATCTGCACCATCCCTTTCTATAACAAACCTCTTTGTGCTGCATAAAAAAAGAAGCTTATAAAAGCTCCTATAAGTAATCCTATAAACCATTTCATAACTGTGGTTAATTGTTTTAAGTTTTCACATAGATTTTTTATTTCTGTTTTAAGACTAGCATTATCCTGTTCAAGTTTATCTAATCTATTGGCATGATTATTTAATCTAGTATCATGTGTTTTTAATTGATGTTGTATTAATTCATCATTCATTTTTCCACCACTTTCTTTATAAAATCATATGAATAATAATAACAATATTGTTAATACTAATGATAATCATTTCTTTATTTTTTAGGAGGAATATTTCAATGGAAATATTAGAATATTTATATTTAATTTCAAATACATTCGTTGCATTAATAATAATATTTAAATTTATAAAACCTTATTTTAATAAAAAAAAAACCTTATATGCAATAAATATTAAAAATAACATTGTCATAAATGTCTTATAATAAAAAAATCCAATAAAAAAGACCTGCTTGCTGGTCTATATTTATTGGATTTTATATTTTATTTAATTCATCTTAGTTATCTTTAGCGACGCATATTACTACGTCGCTAAAGAATTACTTTTTTATTAATACACTATATACTATCATCATTAAATGCAGCTAATAATTCATTATATTCTTTATACAGTCTCCATAGACTTGTCATATAAATTTGCATATTAGGATTTTTTATTATATCTCCTCTCCTTAAATTTAAGTGATTATTAAAATTATCCTCTATATCAGTTAATAACGCCATAACATCATCACTTAAATATTCACTTAAAATCATTAATTTTAAAATTATATTTTTACTTTCTTCATGGAAATAATTTAACATCTCAAAATAATTACCAAAACTTTTTTCAAAATCCATTTTACCTAATCTTATATTACAATCAACCTTTACATGTGGATTTATACGCATACAAATATCTATTAAATCTTCTTCTTTTAACTTTTCTAATTCAATATCATTTGGTTCATCGTATTTTAAAATTGTATCTATTAAACTTTCTTCCAACTTATAAAGTGATACTATATTGTTAAATAGATACTTATGAAGTTTTCTTTTTCTTTTATTATTGGGATAATAAATTGTAATTGCATAAAATATATATGATGCAATATAAGCTAAACTAAGATTATTTATTAAATTATATAAATTTTCACCACCCTTAAATATCTCTGGAATGTTAGATGTAAGTATATATGATACTGCTATAATAATAGATGTTAGTAAAAATTTATTTATGGTTTTATTGTTTTTATCTCTAAAAACAATAAAAAATCCATTTTTTCCATTGTTTCTCATATTCTCACCCCTGTTCAATATTACCATACCTAAATGATAATATTAAACACCTTTACCATGTTCTAATATATGATCTTCAATCGCTTGTCTATAAGTTTTATTAGTCTTTGGATTTAACCCTCCATTCATAATTCTTTCTACTGCTATTCTCACCACTACTTTATTGTTATCTATTGTGTAACTTCTTCTATTACTCCACTATGCACCAATATATAATCTTCTACTGCTTTTCTATAATCTGGATTAGTTACATCATCTAATAAAAATTCTCTATCTCTTAAAGGATTTATCCCCTTATTTATTATCCTTTCTGCTATTATTCTTACTATTACCTCATTCACCATTATAAAATACCTCCTAAATCTTTATTTTCCTTTAATAACAATTGATTCTCTAATTCTTCTTTTTCTCTTCTTAATTTTTCTTCTTCTGTTTCTTTTCTTTCTATATATTTATCTATAATTATTAAATCCTTTAATTCAGTTATATTTTTATCTTTAGAAATGTCTATATGATATTCAATAGCTTCATTAAAGTTATTATCATCATAATCATAAGGCAAATCTATAAAATCTATTTCTTCAGGTCTAAGATTATCTGAAAGATATTCTCCTCTCATCTTACCAAAAGTTCCATTTAATATAAATCCTGTTTTTTTATCAAAAATAATTCTTTGACCATACTCTTTTAACATATATTTTTCCTCCTAAAACTTGAAAGCATACCATATATATAATGGTCTATTGATGTTATTTTTTATAGCTACTGGTAGATGAAATCCATTATTATTTATGTGATCACTAGGTAACCACCCACGACTCCAATATAATGCACTTGATTCTGATACATGATAGGATGAATCAGACATTGCTAAGCATGCACCTATATCATTCTTTAATCCTAATTGTTCATTAATATTATCTGAATAATCTTCTCTAAATACTACTGTAGAAGCTACTGCAGATGGATTTGCATAACTCCAACGAGTTTGTAAAACTACTAAATCTGGCTTAAATCCTATACCTGAAACTTGAACAAAATATGCAGACTCACCTGAATACTTTTCTTGATTAGTGGAACATTCTGTAATTCCACTAGCGTATTTTGCACCAGTATCTATACTAGATATTCTATTTATTAAACTGTTTAAGCTTTCAGTTCCACTAGCACTTTGTCCTTTTAAGCTTAAATTACTAGCCATAGTATTTTTTAATGATTGAGTTTTGCTTTTAAGGGTAGAAAACGTGTCTGTATTTACTAGTGGTGAGCCAATAACGTCCACCCAATTCTTTTTACCGTCATTGGCAAATTGAAAAAGTTCTTGTATTGCTGCTTGAACCTCTGTTGCATTCATTCCTGAAATTTTATTTAATTTAACCTTATTAGCTGATAAATCTATATTATCTATGTCCTTCGTTATTTCATCCAAATGCGACTCAACTGATTTGCCATCATTACAATTTATATCCTCTGCTTTTAGAGTTATATCACCAGTTTTTTCATTAACTTTTGTAACTGGAATTTTAATATTATTTATTTTATTATCTAGAACTTCTAAGTCAGATTTTTTAGCAAATATTATTGTTGGGTCTATCTTCAATTGAATATTTTCCGTATTTACAACACATAAAATTAAATCTAACAACAATTCTTTAGTAGAACCATCTGTAATTACTGGTTTGTAAGTTTCAGCACATTTACATATACCAATAAGATTATTTTCATCATCAAAAGCTCCATACTCTCTTATAGTAAATCCACCCACTGTGGCAGGTATCATTAATTCAATATGAATCCAATTCAGATTATCTTTGTCAATTTCAACATGATTTATGTTTCCTTCCCAAACAGTATTTTTTAAATCTGTCTGTTCTTCAGTGGGTTCATAATAAGAACCTCCACCATCACCAACTTTCATTTTAGTAAAATTTATTTTAGTTCCAAAACCAATACTATTAGCTATTTTTGCTTTTCCTATTTTAGTTAGCAAACTATAAAATTTTTCTGCCATTTTTAAGCCTCCTTTGGGTATGTTTTAATATTTTCTAAGCTAGAATGTTGAGCTATAGGTATATATACATTAGCTTTGGAATTTAAATTATTAGGTGTCCATGGATAAACTTTTATAATTTCTCCTGTAAATCCTATTAATGCATTGTATAAGTTAGATTTTGTAACTGATAATAATTTATATTTAATATCTAAATGTGAAGGAACTATTCTTCTTACTTCTTTATACATTGGCTTTAATTCAGTTTTAAAACCATTTTCACTCTTTAAATCAATTCCAATTACATATGGTGCAACACTATCTGAAATGTCACATTTTGCTTTGGTAAAATTATTAATTACACGTTCTATAACTTTAGGATTAGTAGTTACATCTTTAGTTTGTAATTTTGAAATTATTTTAGCCCTTCTCACTTCTATATCTTCACTTAAATTAACAGGAACTTTTAATCTTCTTTCCCAAAATACTAAACCCCACGTTGCAGTTTGAGGAAATAATTGAAGCATTATATCATCTAACTGTTTTTCTACTAAATCTTCTTCACTTCCTATAGCTTCAAAGATAGCTTGCATAATTTCATTTTTCTCATATATAGGTGATACTGAATTAAACATCATATTTCCTTTTTTAGACTTTATCATGATATGTTAGTCACCTCACCTAAAACTGGAACTTGATCCTCTAATTTAATATTATTAACTCCACTATTTATAGTTAATTCTGTATAATCTTCTATTCCTTCAGCCTCTAATATATATGAACCTATTATTGTATTAATAGCATTGTATTTAACTACTCCATTTATCTTTATTTGCTTTAAATATTTAGTTATTTTCTCTTTCAATGTTGGCAATATCATATCTAATGTATAACCTTCTAAGAATATAAACTTAGCACTTATATTAATATTTAACGGTATTAATGTGGCTATTGTAACTATAGCTCCTACTGGTGCTTTACCTCCTCGATTTTCACCTTCTTTTTTATCTGGATAAATATAATCTTTAACATTCTTAATTAATTGTTCTGTTGCAGGTTGCATATTTTTATCTAATACTAGTACCTTTACAGTTTGAGGACCATTCCAAAGCTCAATACAATCAGCATATCCAACTCCATCAACTTCTTTGGCCCATCTTATATAGTCTATATCTGCACCACTTAATCTATCTTCCTGTTCAGCAGCTATAACTCTTTGTCGATAGTGTTCTTCATCTTCAATATCAGTTCCACCTTTAAAGGCCTCTTCATTTGTAATACTCTTTACTCCATTTATAGTAGAAATAAGAACTGTTATAGTATTAGGTAACACATTACCTATAACACCTTTTTTAGTACATTTTGCGTTAACATAAGCAACTTCTGAATCATCAATAATTTTAGTTTCTATAAATTCAAATTCTATAGATTCTTTTTCTGCGGTTGATACTGTACCTGTTAAATCTCCTTTTTTGATTATTGTTCCGTTTTTACCTTCAACTTTTATTGGACCTATAGATTCTGTTGGTGGGTTTTTAAATACTCCCTTACATTCTCCTAAGTACTCAAGATATCTTCCTTCTGCTGTTTCAGGAAACGCCATTCCTAAAATATATTGCATATCTATATTTTTCATTTTTGATATTTCTTCCGCATTAGGTCTAGTTGCATCCCAAAATATATCTCCTTCAATCAAACTTACATTCTTAGGCGCTTTTTTTAACATTCTTTGATGTATATCTTCAACAGTTTCATTCAAACTTAGTACATTTATTTGTTCCATTTAATCACCCCACTTTTTCAGTGTTCGTAAGCATTTTAGTTTGATTATCTAATGTTGTAATCTCATAGAAATAGTAAACTTCGCCATTTCTCCAATCAAAAGAAAAAGAGTCAACACTTTTGGTAAATGGATGAACCATTAAAGCCTCTCGTGTAACTCTCTTAATCTCAAGTTCCATTGCCTTTTTATCTAAGCTTGAACCTATAATATCTTTACCATATAAATCTGAATATGCTGCATACTTATATCTTGCTGTCATTAAAGCTTTCTGACACCATTGTATATAGCTATCAAATTCGTTCAATAATTTAATTGAACCATCTGGATTTTTAATAAACTCCCCAGTTTGAAAGTCAATTGCATAAGTTTTTTTTAGTTTTATTGGTGTATCTTCTTTTAAAGTAACTTCTTCTAGACTTCCATTTGCAAATAAATTAGGCATGCATCTTCACTCTCCCAACTATTACACATTCATTTCCTACTTGTGCAACTAATACTCTATCTCCTACTTTCAGCTTCTTAAGATTAGAAGGGGTTTTAAATCTGTGATTATGAATATGTTCTCCGGACGATTCAGTACTATATTCCTCATTTAAATTTAGATAATCTAAAATCAAATAATCATTGATTTCATACTTGAAATTATCCAATTTTAAACCTGTTGTTGTTAATGTTCCTAAAGTAAGTCCAGTTCCATATAATGCATCCTTAACAAATTTATTTGTTTTAGAATCAAAAACTCTTGCTACTTCTTCAAATATATTGCTATTATTCTCCATAGAATTTCTTTTTAACTCCTTCCCAATCCATTAATGTTAAATCCATACTGCCTTTCCCACCTAGGTTATGTGTAATATCTGTAACGTAATAACGGGTATCATATAAACTAGTTACATCCCCTGCCCTAATAACATTTATGTCTTGTACACAAGATATGTCTATACTATCTTCACCATTATTAAATAATGCATTAGCTTTATTTTGTGCACTCGCATAGTTCTGTATTTTATCATCTTGTACAATTTTTTGTATTGTTCCATAACCTTCAGTATTCTTTTTAAATATTCCTATAATGGGGGACTTAGTATCATCCTTATCATTTTTGCCTAAAGCTTTAACTTGCGTTACTGCACCGCTTAAACTGCTCTTAGGTTGCACATCATCTAAAATACTATCTAACCTATAAACTATACTATTACTTCCTAATTTAATTAGATTTAATTTAGTCTCCATCCTAAATTTGAATAATCCTCCACCATTTTGAGCTGTTTCTTTTAAATCTTTCCACATCATACTGTAAATTGATTCTTTCCTTCTGTCCTTTGTTAATCCTATTTTAGTATTAGCGAATGAACCTATAGGAATATTCCACTCTTTACATAACAATGTCGCCCTTTGAGTAGCAGTTTGACCATTTAAACATAGAAATTCATCTTCGGATTCTTCTATGTAAACAGTCCTTTCTTTACAAGTTATACTCATTTTTTTAGTTTTTTTAGACTTATTTATATCCCAAACTATACCACTAAATATTCTAACTTTATCCTTGCTATTAAAAGCATAATCGTAAAGCTCTATACTCTGTCCCTTAGCAATACCTAAATTTTCAAATTCCTTTGTATTAATAAGTGTTAAATTTAAAGTATATGCTATTCCATCTATACTTTCTTTAAGAGTTCCACTCTCTGCAGTTAATGTAATTTTATATTTATTTCTTAGTATTAATTCCATAACTAAAACCTCTTATTTTGTAACATAATCGGAGCAAATCCAACCGCCATGGTTACCATAGAATACATCTAACCAGTTGCCTTGTGCTCTCCAAACTTTTAATTTAGTTCCATTAGAAACAGAACCTATAATAGAATTATTAGTACCTGGTCCACTTCTAACATTAAGTACATCTGCAGTAACTTTAACTATGTCATCACGATTAAATTTGCTTGATTGAGTAGATCTATTATTTTTAAGAGAACTAGAATTACTAGATTGAGTATTTAGAGTTTCTATTTTAATATCCCTGTGAATTCTAAAAGAAATACTAATATATCTATCTCCTATTTCTCCGCCTCTTTCTTCTACTGTAAATTTTGATATATTAACCAATTCATTAAAATCAAAATCCGTTATTATTAATCTTATAGGAGTATCTGCATCTTTCCATTTATTTAGTAATTCTATAGACTCTTTAGGATCTGGAATATTTCTATATCTACAATAGGACTCATCATATTCAGTAGGAAACAACGTGTCAAATCCTATCTCTGTTATTTTCTTACCTTGTTGAGATATATCTACTTCTCCAAAATCCAAGATGTCTACAGTAATATATCTTTTTTCTTTTTCTATAAATATTTTTTCAAGTGGATTAACAGGAAAATGAAAAGTAGTATTATCTTTTTTTAAATATATATCTATACCATCACATCCTTTTATAACTTATAACTAAAAAAGAACCGCCTAAGCGATTCTTTTAATATTTTACTTTAATTTTAGTGAATTGATTATTTTGAGCTTTCAAGTATATCCTTTTTTAAATTTTCTCTATTTTCTATTATAGGTTTCATCCTGTCTACACTTTCATTATATTGTTTTATTGAATATTCCTCTGGATTTTCTATTGACGTATCTTTATCTGTTAGAACATGTGCACCTGCACTTAAATTTCTAAGACTCTCTATAACTTCATCAAAAACATAAGTGAATTTTTCATTAAAAGTGCCTACATTTTGACGAGCATCACCTAAGTTTTTAATAACTTCTTTTACCCTATCACTATACTCGGTAAGTTCTTTATCAGAATAAGATTTATAATTATTTTTAAATTCACTCGATAATTCAATATAGTTATCTATAGTTTTATCTAAAACATTAAAATAATTTTCAACACCATCTTTTGATATATCTTCAATAACTTCATTATCATTGGATGCTATTTTTTCTACTTTATTTGCACTACTGCATCCTATTAATGATAAAACAAGAAAGCAGCAACATAATACACTAATTATTTTTTTCATATCTTCTCCCCCTCAACTGTAATTGTACCATAAACTTACTTATTTTTTAATATTAAGTAATGCTTCTTTTAACTGTCTAGCAACTTCTTTTGTTGCCTCTGCAATTAATTTGTCTATATCCTCGTTACTACCAACATTTACATTTATATCTCCAAAATTTAGTCCAGCAACTCCTGCAACTTGTGGCTGTGGCGCTTGTGCAACTTGGTACTGTACTTGAGGTTGTTCATATGACATTTTATTATTAACTTGTCGTGCAACTTCCTTTTTCATATCGTTTACTGATTGCATATGATTAAGAATTTTTGTACCCTGTGATAGATATGTCAATGGATTTCCATTATATGAACCAACTATAGGAACTGATTTTCTATCTGATAATTCCCAACCACTCTCGTTTACAGTTGAAAAACCACCTCTAGCTGAATTAGTTCCACTAGCTTTTTTATCAACTTTTCCACCAGTAAAAACTTCTTCAACTTTAGTAATTACTTTCTTTATAAAAGTTATGGTTTTTGATTCAGGTACATTATTAACTGAGCTAGTTACTCCATTTACATCACTTGCAGTTTCATTAGCATTACTATTAAGTGTAACAGTTCTAGATTCTGGTATTTTCAATATTTTATTAATTACATCCTCCATATTTGTAATAGTTCCACTAGCATTACTTTGTATTTCTATAGGTGTTCCATTAACATTCAATATTCCAGTTCTAACTCCATCACTACTTATTTTTATATTATCCAAATTGGCAACAACTTGATTACTAGAGTCTACAATCTGGCCTTTTGCATTTATACTGGCATTACTTAAAACTTTCATTGCTTCTGTTGCTTCAGTATTTAAATCAGTATGTGCTTTACCTAAATTTCTTACTTCATTTGCCATTGACTCTGTATATGCACCGCAATGTCCATTCATTGAATCATACAAACCTACTATTTCTCCACTATTTTCGTCTACTGATACTTGCAAATTTCTCCAGGCTTTTTTAGATGCATCATACAATCTATAGTTACCACTCTTAGTTATTTGTTCTATTCCATCATATGTTTCTTTTATTCTATTCATAACTTTTTGCGATGAAATATCTTTATTACTAAATTCTTCTCCAGTATATTTATTTATTTGACCTTCTAAATTAGGATTTTGCTTATATACCGTATCTAAGTTTGAATTATATAAATCATTTTGTGACTTTATTTTATCAGCTTTAGCTTTTTCTAATTCTGATAAAGAAGATTCTAAGTTTCTTCTCTCTGTAGGATCTATTTTCTTCGACTTATCATTTAATTCAGCCTTAAGGTCATCTATATAAGTATTATATTTGGCTTTTATTTCAACTATTGCATCATCACGTTCTTTCGCTGATTCTTTTAAAAGTTTAGATGCATCTTTTATATCTAATCCTTCCGCTCTAGCCTTAAATTTATTTTTAGCATAATTCATTTCATCTTGATTTCCACCAGTAGCTTCAAGCTCAATCCTTGCTCTTTCCTGTTGTTTTTCTTTTATTTGCCTTATATCTTCATCAAGTAATTTTCCATGATCCGCTATTGCCTTTTCTTTTATATTATATATTTCATCCTGTAGCTTTTGTTCAGCACTTATTTGAGTATCATATTTTTTACTAAAGTAATCTAATGTAGATTGCTCTGACTCACTTATACTCCCATCCTCTGAGAATAAATTGCTTAGGGCAGATTGAGTTTTTTCCTTTTTTTCCTGAATTGTTTTAACAGCATTATCAAACATTTGATTTATTCTATTGTCAAATTCACTTGATTCTTTTTCATCTATTACTCCATCTAAATTTATTTTATTTATAAACAGTTGAAAATCCATTAATGATTTAGTAGATTCCTCTACCTTGCTTTTAAAATCATTTCCTATATTGGAACCAAAATCTTCATATACAAGTCCTAACTTTTGCATTTCTGATTTAGATTTAGTTATGTTCCCATGCATACTATTCATTATCTTTTCAACCGGTCCCAACTCCTCAGCTGTTGTAGATACAGTTTTTTTCATTAAACTGCTATTAGCTTTTACTGCTATTCCAATGGCTCCTATAGTACCAATTATAGTGGCACCTACTGGACTAAATATTGCCGGTAATAGTTTTCCTGCTAGTCCTATGCCTTTTATTCCACCAGCTATTTTTGTAGTTTCTCCTACTATAGCGCCACCTTTAAGTACTTTCGCTAACTTGCTAACGCCACTAATCGTGTTACCTATATTACCTATAGCTGAGAATGCTGAAAATGATATACCTAATCCAGCTATAGTTAGAGCCATTGATTTTATAGTATCTATATGTTTACTTATATAATCAACTGTACTCATAATCTTATCTGATATTGCTGGCATTTTTCCTATAAGCCATGTTATAAATTCTTTTGTATATGGTGCCAATTTAGTAGCTAAGTCAATTTTCATTGTTTCTGCTGCTCCAGAGAGTTCTTCAATTTGTCCTTTTAAGTTATCAAGCCTAGTTTCTGACATTGCCTTTGCTGCTCCATCAGAGTTGTAAATAGCATTAGTTAACTTATTATAATCTGATTCACTTGCATTTATAATACTTAACATACCTGACATTGCTTCTTTTCCGAAGAGATCTGCAGCCGCTGCTGCTTGTGTTGCTTCATCAAGTCCACCCATCTTCTCTCTAAGCATATCAATTACACTTTTCAATGACTTCATTTTGCCATCTGTATCAGTTAAAGATAAGTTATAGTTGTCCATTACTCCAGCCATGGTATCAGTAGGACTTACCATATTTACTATTGCATTTTTTAGAGAAGTACCAGCCATTGACCCTTTAATTCCGCTATTCGCCATTAACCCTAATGCTATACTTGTATCTTCTGCACTATATTTCATTGCACCAGCTGTTGATGCTACATATTTGAATGATTCTCCTAATAAATGTACATTAGTATTTGCATTACTTGAAGCTGATGCTAATATATCGGAAAATTTACCGCTATCACTAGCTTGCATCCCAAATGCTGTTAATGCATCTGTAACTATATCACTAGTCATTGCTAAATCTTCCCCACTAGCTGCTGCTAAGTTCATAATCCCTTCTATACCACCTAGCATTTGGTCTGTTTTCCAACCAGCCATTGCCATATAATTTAGTGCTTCGGCTGATTCTGTTGCACTAAAAACAGATTTTGCTCCCATTTCTTTAGCTTTATCAGTTAATTTAACTAAATCTTCTTTTGTAGTCATACTGGTAGCTTGAACAGTACTCATTGCTGATTCAAACCCTGTGAAAGTTTTCATTGCTGAACCAACACCTAAGCCACCAAGTGCAATACTACCAGCTAATCCAATTGAAATTACTTTCTTTGTTCCTACTTTTAACCAACTATTAATTTTATTTTGGGCTTTATTAATAATTCCACTCGCTTCATCAGTTGCTTTGACTTTTGTAGTAACTGTTTTGTTTAAACTTTCGGCCTTAGATTTTATTTTATCAATCCTGCTTGATGCTTGATCATTAAGTTTTGCACTTGGACTAGCTCTTGCTTTATCCAAAGCTTTCATTTTTTTTTCAGTTTTTTCTGCCATCTTTTCTACTGTAGTAAGTTTAGCTTTAGATTCTTTATCTCCGGTTACATTAATTCCTATACCAATGCGATATATTTCTCTTTTAGCCAGTTAAAATCACCTCCTGGCTTTCTAATGAGCTTTATTTGCTTTTTCTATTTCATAATTAGAAAAGGCGAAGAGCAATTTCTTCGCCATAGTATTTTTGGACATAACAAAGTCAGGGGACATATTATGCTTTACAAATAAATTGTAAAGAGCTGTTATTCTGCCACCTGACTCTATTAGTTTTTTATATCTTCAGCATCCTCAATTTCATCATTGAAGCCACTTAAATCTAATATTTTATTTACTAGATTAGTTATTTCCCCTGCTAACAATTTTCTTCTAATATACTGTTTACCATCACTTACATTTTTACTTTCTAATAATTTAGAATCATTCCAATTTATGTTTGTTGTTGCTCCTACTATTAACCCAGCATCAAACTCAGCACTATTTAATTTTTCTTCCCAAGCACCTTTAACTTTTTTTCTAGTAGAACACTCCTTTCTTATAGCACTTATTTCTTTTTCTGTTAACCCCTTAAGGTCTAATTTAATTTTTAATCTATCTAATATAACTGTTGCTGTTGGTAACTCTTCCTCACCTAATAATTGTTCTAGTATATCATTCTCTTTCATATTTAATATTTGTTCATCTATTTTACTCATATTTTATACCTCCAAATTTTATATTTTATTATTCTGCGACAATAGGATCTAATAATTCATAACCATCAAATACAATAGGTGTATCTTCTTCTACAACGTCTCCACCTTTAAAATTAATGAGATTGATTTTAGTAGCTCTACAGTTTTTAAGCCTTATCCTCTCAAATCCGTATGATTCAGGATCTTCTAAACTTGAAAGTAATTCAAATTTTCTAAATCCTTGTTGAATCATTTTGGATGTAATATGGAAGCCTTTAATATTTCCACTTCCTTTTTTAGCACCGCACTTGTAACCTGTCCAAGTACTCCCACACGTAATAATTTCCTTCATGTCTATTTCAACGTCTGCAGTGCATTCATTAACATGAGATTGCCACTCACCATCAATGAATATTTTTCCGTAAGTTCCATTGCACACTCTTGAAGAATCTAATTGTCCTGCCATTTATATCACTATCCTTTCTATTTCTTTATATAACCAGTTCCATAAATTCTTTTTACAACATCAACATAAGTTGCGTCCCATCTCCAAAAAAATTCATCTGATGCTGCATTTTCTTGAAGCTCTTTATCTACTTCTAATATAAAGTCATTTTTTATAATTCCTATCTTAGCTAAAGTTTCAAAATATTTTTTTAATGCACAAATTATTACTGTTCTACCTGTATCATCATTAGGTACTTTCCCAACATAGTCTTTTCTTTTTAATGAAGTATCACCATCTACAGCATTTAAGAACTTCACGGCTCTAATACTTCCAAATACATCTGATTTATCATCTGGATAATTCTTTAACGTATTAACATCATCTACAATAACTACATCATCATCATCTTTTGAAAAAATAAGAGTTCCACTATTTAATGCACTTTCAATTTCTGATTTAGATAACCTAGGTTCAACATTATCAAATATAGTTATTTCATTGCATAGGCTTTCTCCCAATGATTGACCTGTACCAAGTGCTGCCACATATACAGCGATATCAGCTTGATTATATTTAACTCCCTCATAATCTGCATGACCAAATACATTAACTATATCTTCATGATTAAATTCTTTTGATTTACTATTTGCTTGTTCTAAAGTTTCCTCATCTGGACCACCAACAAATGCTATAATATTTAGTCCTTCATCTTTATTTCTTATAACCCATTGTTTTACACTTGTTTGAAGTGCTGAATCTGTTATTCCATCTAGTGTAAATCCATCAATGTTATATCCCTCAAAAGTAGACATTGCTTCTAAATAATTTTCATTTGTTATTCCAGATATTCCATTATTTCCACCATCAAATCTCACATTTGCTATGTTATTTAATGTTCCTATAGCGTTATCAAGTTTTTTTGCAACAATATAATCATTTTCTACATTGTTATTAATCTTATTAACTATTTCTTCAAGTGTTCCATTTAAGGAAGTTATTAAAAATAATTGCTTAGTTCCTTCAAATAATGCTAAATCTTTTTTATTCTCATCTATTAAGTTATTCTTTATTGTTATATTGAAATCTCTAGTTGTAGGATATTTAGTCTTTAATTCAATTATATTTATTGGATTTTCTTCATTGCTTTTTAATATCAATGTTTTTTCTTTTTCTTTTCCATCTGCTAGCCTATATAAAAGTAATTCTTTTGGATTTCCTAGCAATGCTAATCTACCTAATCTAAAAGCAGTTAAATCCATATTCTCTCCAAATTCTTTTTTTAATTCTTTTTCGGATTTAATAGATACCACTTTTTTTACTGGACCCCAATCCGATTTTACTGGCATTGCTAAAATACCATGTATGCCAGTTCCAATTCTTTCTTCTGCCTTAGTTTTAAAACGATTATAAAACCCTGGTATTTGTGGCCTCTTATTTTCATCCCAATTTCCTGTAGCCATTTATACTACCTTCTTTCCTAAAAATTCTTTTACTTTCTTTTCAAATTCACTTTTAGTAAATTCTTTTTCCTTTGAATTAAATAAAGCACCTGCAACTACTTCTCTTCTGTAGCCAAGTGCTTCACAATTATTTATAAAATCTTGTATTGGATATTTAGTTTCTACCTTAGTTGTTTTTACTTCTACTGTAGTTTCTTTTGCCATATTAATCCTCCTATTCTAATTTACCTCTAACATATATTTTTTCTATAGTAGGCTGTTCCTTTTGCTCTATCATTTTCCTTCTAAAGAATTTAACTGTTAATTGACCCTTAGATAACATATCTGCTTCTCTATCTTCCTGTATACTTTCTATAGTAAGATAACGTTTATCTGCTAAATCTAAAGGTATCTTTAAATCTGTAATAAATTTATCCTCTATAGTGTCTAATAACTTGTTAATCTCATTTTTATTGTTATTAGCTACATGGCAAACTAAAGTCTTATTTTCTTTAATTAAAGCCCCACTAATACGTTCTTTATTCGTATTAGCTACTCTCCAAAGTATAGACGGCACTTGAAAGTTTTGTTTCCAGTTATTTAAGTAAATTGGATAACTAGTTATTTGCTTAGTATAACTTTCTAGAGCATCTAACCAAGTATCTGTATTAACTTCATCTTCTTCATGTAGCGCTATAATACTAAACTTTAATCCTCTAGCTATTGCATTCCACTCTTCATCTATAATGTCTTGTCCTATAGCACCTTCAAACACACAAGTGAAAGTTTCATTTTCTTTTAAGTCTTTAATTACTTTCATATTTAAAGCTTTTATTACTTTTTCAGATAATGAGTCTAACTTTTTAAAAGTAGTTCTTTTCTCATATAACCATATTTCTATAGTTCTTTTAAAACCAACTACCTCTCCATTATCATCATCACTACCTTGTAAAATTACTGCATATGGTTTAACAGTATCTTTATCTGGAACTGTAGGCTCGTAACAACCTTTAAATTCTGGAATATTACTTAACAAATATTCTCTTATTCCTGCCCTCAATTTTTAATCACTCCAATGCTTTACTACATATCCAATGATATTATCTCTATTTTTATCAAAAACTTTTTCAAATGTATGAAATCCTTCTGTACCTGGGTGATGAACAATTTTCATAGGATGTGGTGCACCCTTCCAATACAATCCCTTACTATTTTTAGGAGTTATAATATGAGGTTTACTTCCTTCTTCTAATATCGCTCCATAATCAACTCCATGACTTAAACTTATAGAATAATTATTTATCCCTAGCTGACAACTTCCACTTATGCCTTGTCTTGCATGTGCAGTATTTTTAACTTCACCATCATCACTAGTATCTCTCCACTTAGCTTCATGTTTAGCTTGTGCTTCAAGTTTTTTTGCAATTGAGTTACACAGTGGAATCATACCTAACTTTTTTTTATCTATAAAATCAAATACTTCAAAACCCACATTAATCTATCCTTTCAAGGTCACACTCATAACCACAAACGATTTCTTCTATCACAATTGGATAAGTAGCTTTTATTTTCATATGACCTTCTTTACACTTAAATTCAATTGCCTCTTTAGGGTTAACCTCTAATTCAGCATCTTTATCAGCTATCATTTTATATTTATTCGTACTGTATGAAGTTCCTATAGTTTTAGTATCTATATTAATTTGTGTAGAACTATCATCTAAATAAATAAGAGCCTTGAGGGTTTTTATAGTTTCTACTTCCTCAAAGGCTCCATCAATAATAACTTTTTCAGTATGTTTAATTTCTATTGTTGTTGGATTTAATGCTATTCCTTTATTAATAGCATCTATAATTTTTTTAGCCTTTAATTTAGCCATCAACAACCATCTACCCTTCTCATAGATGTTTTATATCCTGTAGTTTTATTTGGTGTTAAATTAGCCTGTTCTTGTAAATAATCAGTCTGATAAATATTAGCAAGATTATTCCAATAGTCCGGATCAGCATTTTCTATTTCTATTGGTCCTACTTTTATCTTCTTATCTACATTAGCTTTCATAATGCATCCTCGCCAACTGGCTTTAAGAACATTGTTATCATTAACAACTAGTAAATTTTCTAATTCTTCATCAGAAAATACAGGATATTGACTTTCATTAAGATTTATTTTTAATATTTCTAAAGGTGTTAATATCATAACTATTCACCTTCTATTTCAGCATACTTCCTTAATTCCTCTAAATCACATTCCTTAACGTCAAACTCTTCATCGATTTTAATGTGCTTTCCTGAATACTTTATGCATTGTTTTGCTCTTGCTTTAAAAACTTTTTCTTCTACATTTTCATCTTGAATATTTTCTGTAGCTTCTAAATTTTCTGTTTTACCTTTTGCCATAACTTTAACTCTCCCTTCTATCTATAAAACTAAAGAGCAGCCATTCTAAGATAACTGCTCTAATTAATATACTGTTGCAAAGAATACTTCATCTGCTCTATCAAAACTTACAATAGGCATAACTGATACTTTAGTATCTACTGTAACTGGGTCCTCTTTAACCATAGTTGTAACTGCTATTCCTGTGTCAACAATATAGGTATCTAACTTACTTGAACCACTTTGCTTATCGAACTCTTCTGGGGTTGTACCATAAACAGTATTACCCAAAGTTGTTCCACTCATAAGTGTTACTTTACCATCTGCATAATATGGAACTGGTTCAGCACCTTCATATGGAATGTAAGCAGCATCCTCTAAGAATACAACTGTTAATTGAAGTACCTCTTTCACAAATTGAATGTAATTTGCTTGGCTTAGTATTAATGAAGTATTTAAGTTACTATTCTTAATATGATTAGTAATAGCTTTATTAACTAAAAATGTACTATCAAAAGTATTTTCAGTTAATAGTAATGTTTTAGGTTTTGTATATTGGTCTTTCACAATAGATTTTTGCCATACTTTTATATCTCCAATAATATCAGCATCAGGATTAGTCCATTTATCTGTGCCTGTTAATACTTCTCTATGATTAGATGGAACTCCATAATCTACTACAATATCACCATCTTTAGAAGTAAAGTTTAATAATCCATTTTGAATTACTGATGATCTCATTTTTTTAGCTATAATATTAGCACCATCAACCAAGTTAGAATAATCTTCAAACACTTGTCCTAATAAAGAATTTACAAAGTTCTCATTATTTGCTCCTATTGCATTTTGTAGATCTCTTCTAGTTGTTTCATCTATTCCCATACCCTCTTTGAAGAACGGTATTTCTGTTGATTTAACAGTTAAATCTGCACTTAATGCTCTCATTTTTGTATTTGCATCAAAAGTACTCATTCTTAATGCTATTGGCTTTTTCTTGGCACCTTTAGCCATTTCTAATTTTGTTCCACTAACCTTTTTATTTGGAAACAAAGCTTTATCTAGTGTTTGTTCTGCTGGTAACTCTTTAATATAAAGAGCTATGTTTTTTGAGTTAATATAATCTCTTAAATTTGGCATATATAGTTCCTCCTTATTCTCCAAAAATTATTTGTTTTAATGCTGCCATTTCAATTTTTTTAATAGCTTCATCTGAATTAAACTTAACTGCATCTTCATATAAAGCACCATGGACAAATACTGGCACTACTTCTGTAGCATCCTCTGCATTAGAAGTTGGGGACATTGAACCTTTAAAACTAATGTCTTGATATACGACTCCATATACATCTGTAGCACTTGCAGTTGAAGTTACCTTTTTACCATCTTTAGTTATTAGAGTACCTGCTAAAAGCACCTCATTTTCATCTAAAAGTTCTTTAACATCACCTTTTCTAATCTTAACTGGTAATGAAATAAAATGATCCCCTGCTATTAACCTTAATTTATTTTGTTTAGCACCTATTGTGTAGCTTGATTGTCTCATTTGTTATCACTCCTTTATTTTTTATTTAGCAAAATCTGCTAACCCTTTTGTTTTCATAGCTTCTGCCTTTTGTTTGCCTAACTGTGTAGCAAAGCTAGTATTAGTTGGTTCTCCACCTCCATCACCACCTCCTGTTACAAATGAACCAGTACCTTTCTTTTCTTTTTCAAATAAGAAATCATGTGATTTCTGTAATGGTTCTATTTGTTCTTTAAGACCTATAACAGAATCGCCATCAACCTTAAGTTTGTCTTTATCTATAATGGCCATGATTAACTTATTATCTTTGACATTGAAAGCTCCTAAATTTTTTTCTAAAGCATTATTAAAATTAATATCTGCTAACTGTTTCTCATATGTTTCTTTTTGAATTTTATTATCTGTTTCTAGTTTTTCAACCTTTTCTTTTAATCCTTCTGTATCTTTAAATTCTTCTTTAAACTTTGAAATTTGAGTATCTCTTTCTCCAACTTGCTTTTTATATTCCTTAGCCTGTTCATTTACCTGGTCAAATCTAACCTTTGGAATAAATGCACCATTAGATACATCTTCATAGTCTTTATCTCTAAATTCTTTCTGCTTATCTTCTGGAAGTTGTTTAAATAACTCCTCTCCGATAATATCTTTTAATTTTGCCATTGTATTGTTCCTCCTTAATCTCTAATTACAGTTTTTAACGTGCTACTGAAACACGTTAGAGTTCTACTTACTTATTCTTTTACGCCTATAATAAAACTAAAAAGGCGAAAATAAAAAAGAGTAGTGAAAACTACTCAAAATGTTTTTTATATTTATAATTATTTCTTATAACTACTGGATGTAAAGCTTTATTTTTATTAGTTCTAAAACTATAGACAATATCCTCATAGTTGTTTTCACTCAAGAATTCCTCAACTAATTTAATCTTTTTCTTAATAATATGTCTTATTTCCTTATTATAACTTTTAGGAATTCCCCATCCTACAAGAATTTCATCTGCATCTCTTATATACTTTTTTAAAATTTCAATATTAATATCTTCATATTCTTTTTTTGAGTTTATTAATTTTTTTGAATCCGTATTCATGTATGAAAATAAATTTAATATTGTCAGACTTCCAAATCCTCTATTATAAAAATGATTAGTTATATTGGTAACAGTATTATCACTTTCAACTAAACTTGCTTTGCTTGGATTCAACATAATTGCCACTGCATTTGGTTTGTCGCTCCATTTTTTATATAACCTATATCTATAATTATTCCCTTTCCCATCTTTTATACAATCTACTTCAGTGTATATAGTTACTTTTTGAGTTTTAATATCTGATATAATCATAAAAAATCACCCCTAAAATCAATGTACCTTAATTATAATATTTTAATATATAATTTACCAAGTACATAATCTTAATTATAGGTGATTAAAATACTAATACTATAGAAGGTTTATATAATTAACTCGCTTATACATATCTAATTACTTATCCTATCAATCTTCCTATATTGTTATACCGTATTCTTATCCATAGTCTCTAACCATTTATCCAGTTTAGGATTAGGCTTTCCATTGCTCCACTCCTTTAACTCTTTTATAACTTTATCTATATCTTCAATTACATCTTCAAAATAACAGCCACAATTAGGATGTTGCAATGGTACTTCATTAAATTTAAATGTTTTCCCATCATATTCATCACATTCATCTGTTTTCCCATGCATACGAATACTATGTTGTGAACTTAAATGCCACTTAATCCCTTTGCTAAAAGGATTATTTTTAGCATTTTCTATTGTTGTTTCTGCAAAACTATGAGTTATTGAAGTTCTTGCTAATCTTTGTGCTTGATAAGATACTTTAGAACTCATTCCAGAAACTATTGTTTTAGCTTCTGTTCTTCTTAATGGGTTGACATAATTATCTACTTGTTTGGCTAATGTTCTAGCATTAGCACCTCTTAATACATTAACTTTAATTAATGTATCTATATCCTTAGCATTTTTTCTCGTTACATTCCAAATTCTTTTATCTAAAGTAATTCCATCTTTGTAATATTCACCTTGAATGAGCTTAAGTACAGTTTTTCTTGAAGTATTGAAAACCATACTGTTAAACATAGTTGATAAAGCTATGTCGTCTGTAATAGCTTTATAATAAAAATTCTCAACCGTACTTGCAATTTGTGAGCTAGTTTCTATATTAGCCTTTACCATTGCACTTAGTTGAGAGTTTAACTGATTAATATTAACTTCTACTATTTCATTTAACTTCCTTAAATAAGCATCTTGTGATGATGTTCTGCACGTAGCTATATCATTACTTAATTGACTTGCTAATTCCTTATAAAGTCTTAATAATTCTTTTTCCTGAGTTTTATTTAACTTTAAAAACTTCTTTCTAGCTTTTAAAATAGCTTCTTGATAAGTAGTCATGATTAATCACCATTACCACTAGTTTTATTATTTATATCTTCTAAATCTTCATCTAAAGCTTTGTTATATTGATCTGTTTCAGCATTAGTTATTTGAACTTTTTCATCTAATATTTCTTCAAAAGCCTTTTCAGCATCTTCTTCATCACTATATTCTTTAATATAAGATTTTCTACTTCTAACATCTGCTTCTACTTCTTTCATAGCTAAAGTTTTCTTTTCATCTTCATCATTTGGAATAGGATAATTTTGTTTAATTAATTTGGTATATTTTAGATTACTCCAAGCTTTATTAAAAATACCTGGATAGCAAACCGGACCTACTTCAATAATAAAATTGATTAAATATAATAAAGGTCTTTCCCAATCATTAAACTTTTCTTCCATTCTAGCAATTAAATCATTATAAAGATATATCATAGCCTTAGCACTTGGAATATTATTTAAATCACTTATCTTAGGCATATCTAGCGTTTCTTTCATATCACTATCTGCTCTATCAAGATAAGTATTCATTGCTTCACTGCTGCCTATATTATATTCCTGTCTTTGAATAGTAGCTTGCTTACCACTTTCAGCAAGTTCATCTCTAGTTCTTACTGCATGAACTGCGTTAGGAGCTATAGTTAATCTATTTACATCCTCTTCATTAGCATCAATAATAGCTTCTGAACCAAACATCTGAAATCTTAATGCATCCGCAAAGTCTGAATTTCGTCTGTTATATTGATTTTGTGCATCTCTTAAGTCAGTTATATCACTTTCACCAAATGTATTATTTAATTCTCCACCATTACGAATTAACCAACATGGAATAGTAGAAAATCCTGTATCTTGTTCTATTGTTAATTCTTTTTGTAATTCAGTGTTCTTATAGGTTTCTTTTCTATACCAGGCTTGAAGTTCATTACTATTTTCATTAACTTTATAGTAATAAGTATGCAAATAATAAATCTTATCTTTATCCTCTTCCTTATACACATTCATTTCATCTTCTTCAAAGAAAACAGCTTTTAGTAGCTTTCCGTTTTTCTCCTTATAATAAAAATTCTCTATTGATTCATATTTAATGACCAATGGAGAATTTGGGTTAGCTTCTGCTCTAAGTAATACTCTTTTCTTTATGGTAGTTTCTAAGAAAGCTTTTCTAGTATTATTCCAGAAGCTATTATTTTCAAATACATCTTCTATGAACTTTCTTAACTCTTCACAATGCTCTTTATCTCTTAAGTCATCTGCTTTAAATATAAGAGTAGGTTTCTTTCCAAACATCCAACGTGCCTGTTTCTTAAGAAGTGGCTTAACTTTATTACGAATGTCTTGTGTAGTTTTATAATCAACATTATCATCTACTGGCCAGTTTTGACCATATAGTGCTGGATTATCTTTAGCCTTTTCTAAGTCTATAGATTTCCCTTTGTAATAATAATAATCAGTAAATACACGTTTTCTTTCAGATATTTCATTATCTGGTAACTTTAGCAATGTGTCTCTTATAGTTCTTGCTTGTTTTTCCACTAGAATACTGTACCTCCTTTCCTACCATATGGATCAGTAGTTGCCTTTTTTACAACTCCTTTTCCTTTGTTGTATATTTCATTATTATATTTATGTTCTTTAAGGTCTGATACTTCGTAACCATCTAATGCATACCATATTGCTGACAATACGTGTGAATCTATATTAAATTCATCTTCAATAATTTCTCCATTCTTATCAACTGCATATGTTAACTCTTCTAATTCTTCAATAGCATTAGTACAATTATCTGAACATATTATTTTCTTAAACCTTTTAACTTTCTTTGTATATTGTAGTCTTGAACCTGGGAACTTTTTAGCAGCTCTCATATTAAAACCTTCTTGCTTATAATATTTAATAGTTTTAGGTTCTGCTGCATCTGCTCTTATTAATTCTTGTGTTTGTTTAAACTCTGATATTTCTTTAGCCGTATTGTCATCTGTCATATGATTTTTATAATACTCCCAATAAATATAAAGAATTTTATTTTTATCATCTATACAAAGTCTAATTAATGCATTGTATGAAGTTTCAAAACCAAAGTCCATACCAACTTTATATAATGGATTATTAATATTATGCATCAAGTCTAATACTTTATAGTGAGATTTATGTTCAAATTGGGGTAATACCTTTAATCCATTAATACCAAATTGTCCTCTTCTAGCTATTCTCCATAAATCTTTATCATGTGTTTTTAAATCTTCTAACTGATCTATATAAGATTTAGGCAAAAATAAATTATCATCAGCTATTGAATGATGATAATAAGTGTTATTTTTTATAATTATTCTATTTTTATATAATTCTTTATCATCTAAAACAAAGAAATGATTTTTACTATCTATAAAGAAATACTTATAACACCAGTTGCTTTTTGAAACAGGGTTTGTTGTTAAAATCATATGAAGATGTAATGTTGGATGTCTTAATCTACCTAATAACTCTTTAAAACCATCATATTTCACTTCTGAACACTCTTCAATCCATATAATAGATACATTATTAATAGATTTTAATTTTGCCGGCTTATCCATACCTTTAAAAATTATTTTTGAGCCATTAGGAAATCTTATTTGCATAGGTGATGTTTTGCACTTAATTACATCCTCTAGTCCCATTTCAGTTATTATTTCCTCTAATAATGAAAAGCACGAATCTCTAATAGTATCATAAACTTCTCTTACTACTAATGCTGTTCTTTTTTCTTCTAATAGTTTAATTATTAATTTAAAAGCAGTATTGTATGATTTACTAGATCCATAACCACCAACTAAAAAATAAAATTTATAATCCCAATTAAATAAATAATCTTCGAAATGAGGATTAACTTCTCTTACAATAGCCATTAATTGTCGCCCTTTCTTTTGATTACTATTTCTATTGTTTCATCCTTATCTTTACCTTTTATTTTTTCTGTTTCTGCTTTTAATTTGATATTTTGAAGTTTCTTATTCTCTATATCAAGCTTTATCTTTTCTTCATCTGATAGTAAGTTACAATGCTTAGTTAGAAAGTCTAAAGCTTTCATTTTATCAGCAAGTTTAAATTTTATTCCATCCTTACCCTGGCTGACTTCACTTATTAATGTTCCATCTACTCTGATACTTTCATTTGGCTTTACATAACTATATTTTCTAGTCCTTATATTACCCTCTTCATCATACTGTATATTTCCATTTTCATCTCTTATTGCAAATTCCTCTAGCCCAAATGTTACATAATCAGTTATATCTGCAAATGCTATATCAATATACTTCTGTATTACACTTCTACTTAGAAATTCTTTATTGCACTTAGCACCTATTAACTTATCTATTTGTTCCCTTATCTTATCATTTCCTAGCAGTCTAGAACCATTTACCATTGCCGATTCATAAGTACATGTATAAGCTTTTAAGTAAGCTTTAGTTGCATTCATACACTTAACATATAAAACACAAAAGAGCCTTTGCTTATCAGTAAGTTCAGTATTCTCTAACACTTCTTTTACTTCTTCTGCAATTGGCTCTTTTTTTTTATTATTTACTTTTGATTTTGCATTCTTTTTATTTTGTGTGCACACCTTCTCATTTGTGTGCACACCTTCTCTACTCCACTTGTATCTTTGTTTCCAACTCTTAACTGTATTTAAAGACACATTATACTTCTCTGCTATATCCTTATATTTCATTCCAGACATATAATCTTTTTCTGCTAGCTCTTTTATATCTGGACCTCTTATGTCTGCCATATCTACATTGTCACCACCATCTTTTTATATAAATTTTAAAAAGGAACTTAAATAAAGTTCCTTTTAACGAATTAATTCAATTTTTATACTTCTTACTTCTTTATCATTTTCATTTTCATGCATTTCTTCAATTACAGTAAATACATTTGAGTAAGAATAATTTACTATTTGCTTTTCTGAAATTTTACCATCAGCATACTCTATTATAATTTTATATTCACTTGCAGCTGTCTCATAGTCTAATGAATTTATATAGCCCTTATACATTATTATTAAATCTCCTAATCACATACTATTTTTTATATCTATATATTTTCTACAAGTAGTTTGTTTATATATTTCAAATATTTATTATCTGAACCATTGTCATTATCATTTATTAAATTTGATATTATTATTTCAACTATTTTTGCTAAGGTAGCACACTCAATCTGTTTATTTTTCACAATTATTTTTAATGTATAATCTCCATATTTAGTTATATAAACCTCATCAAAATCAATTAAACAATTTTTAATATTTTTAATTGATTTTTTTCTTTCTTTATCATTCATACAAAAATTTATTTTCGAAAATTTATCTGCATTATTACGCCTTTTCTTAACATCTATAAAAAATCCATATTCATTAAATAATGCTCCGATTCTCCCTAATGTCATTAACCCATTTATAAAATTGTATGAATACCCTACGCTTTCACTACCTTCATTTTCCTTTATACCTAATAGAGGGAACTCTGTTTCGTTTAAATATTGAATAATTTCCAATGATTTACTGATAATCCTTGTTGAAGGAAAGTACTTCTCCTCTTCTTCATTTCTATAGCCTTGCGATTCTTTTAATAGTTTCGATGCTTTTTTAAATTGTTCCAACAACCCTATAATTTTTTCAGCATTATGTTGAACACACTCTATCTTATTCATTTAATCCCCTCCTATTAACCATATTACAATATTTATTATAATATAACAATAAAATACATATAAATTTCTAGAAATTTCTTTTAAGGATATTAATTTAATTTGGCGGAAAGTACGGTATTCGAACCCTTGAACCACAAATGTGATTATTAGTTTAGCAAGCTAACTCCTTAACCCATCTCGGACAACTCTCCATATAAGAAAAAGCACCTAGCTTTTTTCTGCTAAATGCTTTAAGGGGATGTAAACCTTAAAACTTTATAATAATATTGTACTATAAAGTTTTTATCATTTTGTTCCATATTCGTTCCGTTTTCGTTCCAATATTTTTACATCTACTCTTTTAGTTTGTTTGAGTTGATTCACTTCCTTTATTATTTTTTATTTCCTCCTCAAGTTCTTTTAATCCTTGTAAAGCATATATGTTAGAGTTTATTTTTCTATCATAATTAACTATATACATTCCCAAAACAATTAATACTACAAGCGAATGCACTATAGCAATAGCTATTTTACTATCTCCCTCAAAACTGCTTAAAATATTGCTTGTAAGCATACCAATTGAAAAAATTGAAATTGTTATAATATATCCAACTGATGGATTTTTGCTACATTCTATTTCTAAATTTAATCTTTTTTTTTCTATATCTATTTTATTTAGATCATCTTTTAATGTATCCCTATAATACTGTTTAATATAGCAAATAAAATCCTGATACTCATCATATTTATCTTTATTATTTTTTTCAAAAACTTTTTTTAATTTTTCTGATTCTCCCATAAATTTTACCCCTTTAAAACTTAATTGAATTTTGTATACATAAATATATTACAATATATTTTAAATATTTACAATAAAATACACATTTTTTAAATGTTCCTTTCTTTTAATACAATTATTTTATTATATTAATCCATATCCTTATGTTATTTATTAATTCTTCTCTTTTTCTATAAGCTGTTGCCTTTGCCATGCTTAAAACTTGTCCTATTTCTTCAAACGACTTTTTATCACCATATTTTAACTCTATAAATCTTTTATTTTCTTCTGATAACATTTCTATATTATTTTTTATATTACTAATTTCTCTTTCAAGTTCTCTTATTTTAACTCTTTTCTTTAACAATTTCTTTCTAACATAAATCCATTCTTTTTCTAACTTATCTATTTCATTTATTAATGCTCGTTCTGCATAACTTGTACAGTTACTTGATGTTTGTACTCTTTCCTCATATGTTATACTTTTAGATTCTTCTTCTATAAATACATTAGTTTCTTGTATATCTTTTCTTATTCTTTCCTTCTGTTGTCCTAAATCTATACACTCTAATTCTAAACATTTTATCTTTTGTTGGTCCTCATAAAATCTATATAACCTACCTTCTGTCTTTTGAAAGATTTTATCATTATTCATACTCTACCTCCTTATTTACACATTATTTTTATATATCCTATTATCAGTTGACTATCAATTGATAATATATTGATACAATTATATTGATAGCCAACCATATTGTTAAATAATTTAACTTGCTCCCAAGCTTTTATATTTTAATTTTGTAGACATTCCACCTCTTAACGAGCATTGTTCCTTATTATAGTCTAATACCTTTTGTACTTGTTCTTTTAACATAGGATTGATAAGATTAATTCTATTTGTAACATCTTTATGAATAGTGCTTTTACTTACTCCAAATATTGCTGCAGTTTCTCTTATAGTTGATTTATTATTTATAATATACTTAGATGCTTTAACTGCTCTTTCCTCAACATCTTTATAATATATCATTTTTGTATTCATCCCCTTTTATCTTTTATCTCTTGGTCTGTTTCTTATCTTTTGTAAATGTTTAGAATATTGCTCCATAATTGTATTTACATCTATTCCTACCTTTTGCAATACTCCAATCCTAGCTTGTACAGTATCCCAAAATTCCTCTATAAGATGATTTTGAGTTATATAGTTTTTATGATATCCATACTCTAACAATGCCATATTAAACTCATTATCTTCCTCTTCAATTTTTGTTATTTGATCTGATATAGATACATTGTCTAGATTTATATTTTTAAGCTCTATCATATCTTCCCTTCCTTTGCTTTATTTTTAATCATCGCTTTTTTTCATCTGACTTGCCTTTCCATAATCAACTCCATGAGCTTTTATTATCTCTAATGCTTGCAAATCAGTAAAACCTTGACTTATAAGTTCTTCAAAATATCTTCTTTCTATCTCAACGGTTACCTTTATCTTTTCAAATATATTATTTAAATCATCCTTTAAGTCTTGCATAGCTTCCTTTTGCTGTATTTTATATAATTCTTTATCAAACTGATTCACTTATACCCTCTCCTATCAAAGTAATCTTTTTTTGAAATATGACGAAAAAAATACCGCCAATTCATTTATGAATACTGCGGTATTTTAATATATTATTTTATATTCATTTTTTAGGTTTTTTTGTCTAAAATTTTATATAATTCACCTTGATATCAATCAAATAGTATATATAAAACTTATTTTCCACAACACTTTTTATATTTTTTGCCACTTCCACACAGACAAGGATCATTACGACCAACCTTTATAGAATATCTTGTAGCATAACGCCTTTCTCGCCATGCAATTTCAACATTCCCTATTTTTTCATGACAAAGTTTATTCCAAATTCCTTCTGGTAATCCTCCATTTTTAAGTGTAGTTTTCCCTACTAGATTATAATCTACAAAACATACAAAATTCTCATTATTAGGGAATAGCTCCTTATTTTTTCGGGAATCCTTTTTGTAAACATTAATGTATAAAGCATCTGCCTCCATTAATCCATGTTTTTTTTTCATTGTTGGCGATGGTGGATTCTTAACAGTCTTTAGCCAATCAATCGCATTAGTAATAATATCTACAATTTCTTTTTTATCTTCAACATCTCCTATGAATAAATGCGCCTTTAGTCGCTTTCTATCATCTACACTTGCATCTTGTATATTATTAATTTTATATTTATCAGTTGTATGATTCGGAAAACAAAAATATTTTACTTCAGTTAAATCTACAACTTCAGTTGAAGCATCAAAAATAATAAAATCATTTCTATTAATTACACTTTTTAATATAATATCAAATCTCTTTTCTTTGTTATACATATCAAGAATCTCTTGCTTTGTATAACGTATCCATCCAGTATTCATTCTAGGATTACTAAAAGAGAACATGTATTGCTCATATTCGTTATAATTTTCAAAAACTAATATAGACATTAACGTTGCAATTTGACTTATATAACCTATATCTGTATTTTGAATCTCTATATCCACATTCAGTTGTTTGTTATTACCAATATCACTGATACTACGACAATAAATACCAGGTATGCTAAGTTGCATTGCAAGTAAAGAAAAAGCTGTATAATCTCTTTTGACAGTATTAATATTTAATAACTCAAGATGTTTGTTAATAAAAATAGACAATCCTAACAATACCCCACTAGCTGTATCAAATGTAGAATCTATTATACTATCAAACTCATATACAGATAGCTCAATACACTTAGAAACATTATCTTCAACATAATAAAAACATAATTTGTCACTAGCTGCATACCTTTTTATTGAAACCTTTCCATGATTTATTGAATTCCTTAAATTCACATTAATATTTTTTGTAATTTCTTTATATCCATTTGCATCCATTACTCTAATCAATTTACCTAGCGTATTTTGGGAAGCATAATCTTTATTTATCACTTTACCTGTCAATAAAGCAATAACTCTAAAAAAATTAGACAAACAACTTTCAAGAATTGCTGTATATGTTGGTAAACGATATAATCGAGTTTTTATTTCTTGAGTTATATTGAAATTACGCAAGTCTAATATTATTTCAGAAAGCTGTAAATATGAATTATAACCTATTAGAAAATACTCAAAAACTTCTTCATCAATTTCTAAAGCCTCACTATAACCATTGTATAAATCTTCTAACAATTCACATACTTCTTTGCAAACAGATATATTCCAATATGAACAAGGATCTGTTGACAATATTTTATCCAAGATATAAAGCATTTCATGACTTACTCCAGTAATAGACAAATCTAAGTTTTCATTAATTTGATTCAATAGCTTGTCTGAATTAAATTGAGAGTAAAACTCATTTTTACAATATTCCACCATATCATTCACAATATCACCCCTAGAAAATTTACATTTACGATTTAATCTCAATTATCATAATAGAAACTTGACATAATCATCAAATTCCTATTTATCTATATGTTTTATCTAAATAATTCCTAATTAAGATTATCCTGTAATCACAAAACAATTATAGCACATTTCGTAAATACCACACTATTCAATTTTCAAAGAACACTTACATCTTACTTTAATCATTACTTACTTTAGATAATTATGACTAAAACTTCTTCTACATATATTTCTTTTACTTCGTATTCTCCATACATGATCCACATACTTAATGACTCTTTATTTATTAATAAATACTCATTATTTTTACTATTTTTCTCTTTTACAAAATAATTTTCTTTTTCACAATAATCTATATAAATTTTTATCATATCAGCATTAAGAATATTTCTTAATTCTTTTAATCTCATTTTTGTAACATCACCTTATAATCAAAGTATGATCTGATTTAACTTACCATCTTATACCACTATATTTTACATTTCACTTTTTTCTTTTCTTAATATTACATTCCTTCTGATAAGCATAAAACTGATCATCTACTTTCTTCTTTCTATTAGCTAAATCCTTAACTATTTTCACTGCTAACTCTTTAGGAGTCATGTTCTTAACCTTCCTTTAACTATTTTTATATTCTGCTCTCAGCCATGTCAGCATTGACCTTAAGGTTTCAATTTCTAGCCTTAAGTTATTTAATGCATCTAGACATACAAAATAACTACTTTCTGCAATATCTCTTTGCAATCTTAATTGTGCAACTTCTTCATCACCTCTAGAAACTTCCATTATAAGAGTTGCAGGATATTTATCTGCTTTAAGTCTTAGTATTTTTTTATTTAGAGCTATCTTATAGTCTCTTTCTGCTTTAGCTTTATTTATTGCTAATCTCTTAAGTTCTGTATTTCCATGTTGTAAAGCTCTCATTGCATCTTCTAATTTTTTTATTATCTCAATGGGATTCATACTATTCTCCTTTTACTGTTTTTCTGCACTAATTTTTTGAAATAACATGCTTGTACTAAAATCATGTAACTTGTCTACAAGCATGTTATAAGCTTATTCATTTATTTAATATGAAAGTTATATACTTACTAATCTCAAATGTCTATTTAGCTATTCTTAAATCAAGTCTTAATTGCTTATCTGCCTTCTTGAGCATAGTAAAATCATCATCTTCAAATTCTTCCATTAAATCTATTAAATTAGGTATTGGACTTAATGTTTTCTCCCAACCATAACCTAATGTTCCTAAAACTTCTTTCCATCCTTTAACATCTGGTTCTCTTAAACTTGTATCATCTATTTGCCTTAAACAAGAATATATGTGTGCTACAACTTGCTCATTGCTACACCTTTCCATCCAAAACTCACGACTTTCAATGATAAACAAATATCCTGTATATTCTGTTAATTGTGATGGAGCTTTTTTTATTCTCATAACCCAATCATTATTATTATTTATTTCACCTGCAACATAATTTGTATCTTCAATAAAAAGTATTTTTTCAACATTAACGCAGCTTAAATCTGTTATTTGTTTCATAAGATTTTGTTTTATTTTTAATGCTATAGGTTGATAAACATAATTCTTAATCCAATATTTTTCTCCGTATTTACCATTATTAAGTTTTGTAACCTTTTGTATTCTTCCATTTCCATTTGATGTGATATATTGAAGATTAAATCCATTACATTCTATATTTTTGACTTCACCAGTAACCTTGTCCACAATTCTTATTTCTTGCATTTTTTATTCTCCCTTCTTTTCTTTTTTAAATCCCAGTAATCTATGAATCCATATTGATCCCCATATTTTAAGCTTCTTGCTACCCAAGTTAATTTTTCATTAGGATAAAAATAATTAAATAATTTGTATCTCATCTCACCTTGTTGTGTAGAAAAGCCTTTAACATCTATTAATTCCTCTGTACCATCTAAATGATATATCCTAAAATCAGGTGTATATGTCATAGCTCTATATGCTTTTCCTTCTTTTTTAAATGAAGGTATTAACGTATATTTAGGTTGTAATTCAAAATTTACTATTTCACCCTTAGCTTTTCTTTTTAATAATGAATCATAATATTTGAATTCATCTATTGAATCAAAAGTTATTCCATCTACAGTTATTTTTTTAGAATTATATTTATTTGCTACCATATTCTCACCACCTATACATTTAAAACTACTTGACTATTGGCACCTTTAATCATAAGGTCTAACTCTCTAGTTGGCCTCCAATTAGAAATTAGTATTTGTCCTTTTTCAAAATCCTTTACTGCAGTATTTTTATAGCTGTTTACTTGCATAACCCTTTTATAATGTCTCCATAACTCTGAAAATGCTTTTTTAGATAATTCCTTATATGCTGGAGCATCTTTTCCCCCTAAAACTTGTACAACTTTTACTCTAGCTTTACTATTAAGCTCTTCTTGTTGTGAATAATCTATAGTCATAGTATCTTCTAACTTTTTAACTCTACTATCTATTTCTACAGTTCTTTCATCTAAAGCGAATATTGCTTGTAACTCTTTGCTTAATTTTAAGGTAGGTTGCTTCAATTTATTCTCCATTTCTTCAAATTTAAGTACATATTCAGCTGTAAATAAAACCCCTTTTTCTCCAGTTAATTTATTTGCTACCATGTCGCAACCTTTCCTACTTAAAAGATAATAAGGATAAACTCTGTTGTTACCATCCACTTTATAGCTAGCACTTATGAAAAAATCATGAGAACGGAAATTTCCGTTTTCTAAATACTTAATATATCCCTTTATACTTTCTAATAGATCACTGTGTCTTTTACCTATTCTTTCAGCAACTTCTCTGCTATCAACTAATAGTTTCCCACCTTGATTTATAACCTTTAATTGATTCATTTCTTGCCTCCTTTGTTTGTATTATTTCATTTATATATATTAATATTAGAATGAATATTTTAGTGAATTTATGTTATATAAACATCTTAATAAACTGTTTTCTATTAACTCCTAATGCCTTACATGATTCATCTAAAGCTTTTGATATGCATGCTGTATATTTCTTACCTGTATTTTCCGATTCTCTTAAAGCTATACTTATTGCTAAATCAATAACTTGTTTTCTCAATTTCATCATCTTACATCACCACCTTTAGAACGGTATGTCGTCATTCGCTGGTGTTAAATCTGCTATAGGTTCCTCTATTCCTCTACCTTGACTATTTACTTGCTTGTCCCACTCAAGAAACTGTACTTCATCTGCTACAACTTCAGTAACATATCTTCTTGTACCATCTTTAGCTTCATAAGAACGAGTCTCTATTCTTCCTGCTATGCCTATCTGCAATCCCTTTTTCATATAATTTGCAGTACTTTCTGCTTGTTTACCCCATACAACAACTGGTATGAAGTCTGCATCTAAATGGCCTTCTCTTTTAAACCTTTTATTAACAGCTACTGTAAAAGTAGTTACAGCTGTTCCTGCACCTGGAGTAAACTTTAACTCTGGGTCTTTGGTTAATCGTCCTATTAAAACCACCTTATTCACTATTTTTCATCCTCTTCAATTATCTTAATAGGTCTCGGTGTGAATAATATTTCCATTTTAGCCTTACCTATGTTTTTATTTACCTTCTCAAATTGCTCTCTAATATTATCATCTAGACAATTTGTTTTAGATATAAGTTTTTCGATTTCAGTATCTTTATAACCAAAACCTTCAACTGTATCTTGAAGTTGTATTGTTCTAACATTTAAATCTACTGTATTTTCTTTAATTCTTTGTATATTATCTCTAGTTATCTCTAACCTTTTACTTATAATTCTACCTTCCACAACTATTACTCCTAGAATCATGCAATTTAAAATTGTTATTGTTAATGTTATCATTACAAATCCACCTTTCCATTAGACATTAGTTGCATATTTAATTTAACTAATATCTTATTTTTCATTCTACTTACTTGTGGTTGTGTAATACCTAATTGTTTACCAACCTCATATTGAGTTCTTTCTTTATAAAATAATCCATATATAATCTTCTTTTCCTTAAAATCTAATTTATTAACTAATTTCTTTAGTTCCTCTTTTTCAATTATTTTTTCTATACTATCTTCTACATTTTCATTTCCTTTAATTAAATCCATTAACTCCAAGTTATGATCATTATTACTCTCAATATTAACTGATTCATTTAAGCTAATATTTTTATTATGTTTTTTCGCATGTCTATGATAATAATTTAAATCATTTGTTATAACTACACCTAAATAAGTGCTAAACTCAATATTTTTAGATATATCATATTTTTTATATGCTTTGACTGTTGCTAAATTTGCTACTTGCACCATTTCATCAAACTCATATTGTTTATACCTTTGAGAAATATGATATATGAATTTTTCAAACTGTTTTAATGTTTCATCTAGTGTAAGCTCTTTAGTCTCATTCTTTATTTTTAACTTCTTTTTCATCTTCATATGCCACCTATTCTATAGGCATATAAAACACTGCATCCTGTGTTATCCTGTCTCCATTTCTTATAAAATCTTTTCTAATTCCATTTATTATGAATCTCTGAATATTATTTAAAATTTCTAATGTCCTCTCCTCTGTTTCATAACAACCTAGTTCTGTATCTGTTGAACCTGTATATCCAATAATTAATTTTCCTACTGCTGCCACTTCAATATATCTCCCCAAATAAGTTTTCTTTTGACTTCTAATCCATATTCCCATTTTTTCCATTCCCCTTTACTTTAATAATTTTTTTAGTATTTCTGTCTTTTCTTTAGCCTTGTCAATTCTTATGCTACCCATAGAATTTTGTATAAGTGTACACATCTCTAGCAATCTATTATAAGTTCTTTCTTTACCTTCTTCACAATCTTTATCGTATCGTCTCTTTAGATTTTCCATAGATAAATTAGTTGTTATTATTAGTGGTTTTCCTTTTCTATACCTACTATCAATCATTTGATACATAATGGCTCTAGACCAAGAAGTATCATTTTCTGTTCCTAAATCATCAATAATAACTAATTCTGCATTATCTAAACAATTTAAAATTTGTTCTGTTCCAGAGTCTCCCCACTTGCTAAAATTTCTCTTTATTCTATCAATTAGCCCTATAGAACTTACACACACAACCGGAATTAATCTATTTAATAACTCATTAGCTATACATCCACTTAAAAATGTTTTACCATTTCCCGGTTCTCCATGTATTAGTAACCCTAAGTTGTCTTTTTTCATATTTCTGAAATTATTTACATATACCATTCCTACTTTAAACATTTGTTCATTACCAATACTATGATTCCAATTTTTAAAAGTAAGTTCTTTAAACTCTTTAGTCATTAAGCTATTGTTAAAAACTTGTTGTAATCTAGTTTGTTTATCTATTACCTCTGACCTAATTCTGTCCCTTTCTGATTGTTCGCTTTTGCACTTACACATAATCGGAACTATATGAACTTTACCTAATAAAACTATTTCTTTTCCTTGAGGTTCGCCACAATTATCACAAATTCTTATATTAATATTAGAACTTAAGTCCAATTCCTTGTTTTTCAAGCTCGTTACTAGCTCCATTACTTTCAACTTCCTCCTTTTTATTTTTAGCTTCATCCCACTTACCTTTATTTTTCCAATTTTCTAGGATTGTTTTTACGAAACTATAATTATGAACACCTTTTGTATCTGAAACTTCTATAGCCTCTAGAACCCATTCAAGTCCATAAATTTCTACATCTGCTGCAAGCTTAGCTACAATATTTGGTGATGATATTCCGAACCCACATTTCTCCAGTCTTATAGCTATATCTGAAAAATTATTATAATTATGATGATGATTTTTATTTATCTCTTTATCTTCATCTATATCTATATCTTTCTCTATACTCTTATCTCTATCTCTTATCTCTTGTCGGACATTGTCCTCAACTGTCTCACTTCCTTTAGACAATTTAGGGACATTGTCCTCTTGCTTGTCTTTATCAGACAAGCTTTTTCTTTGTTTTCTCTTTTTTTCAGCCCATTCAGTTTCACTACCAATCATGTTCTTTATTTCATTCATAAATAAAGCTCCATCATCTAATTTGTCCATAAGTCCAAGCTTCACAAACATATCAATTGCTACCCTTGCAGTATCTACATCTGTATTAGTTATTCTGGAAAGCATTTCCGGCGTATATGGAATAACATTTCTAAACATTAATCTACCTTCTGTAGAAACGCTCTTAAGTAATAATTTAAGATAAAAATTTATATACTTTTCTCCATTAGGTTGCATTTCAATTATTTTTATTTCATCTCTTTCAAAGAAGTTTTCATGTAATTTTAACCAATAATATCTTTTAGCCATATTGCGCTCCTTTGTATAATCTAGCTACAATTGGCAATACTATTTATAACCAAATTGTGCTATAATTTTGTTAGTTAGGTAGCTTGGCAGAGCCACCTAACTTAAAGTTTTTTGTTTTTGACTTGAAGAACTATAAGCCTTTCTAAGTTCTTCAAGTCTATTTAATTCATTTAAATCTTCTTCGCATTTAAAAATCAACCTATCATTTTTATCATCATATTCAATTCTAGTTATATAAGACTCCTCATTTTCTAGATCATAAACCTTAAAATTATATTCATTTAAAGTTTTAATTTGAGAATTTATATTTTCTAATAAAATTTTCAAAGCTATATTTCTCATATTTTCATCTCCTTCCCTTAAACGTGGCTTCCTTCATTAACTACATAATCTGTATTTATAAAAGAATCTCCAAAGCCTAAATTTTCTCCTGGTGTTTTTACTGTCATTACTGTATTATCTTGATTTAAAGCTTCCATTGCTTGTTGAGCTTCTTGTTGTTCTATAGATATAGGCATATATTTTATTAATCTTAAAATTACTGTTTTTAGTGCCATACTCACATAGTGATCAGCCCATGGTCCAAATACTATTCCTTCTTTATTTTTACTCTTAGTAAATTTATCTCTATGTTTGTTCATCTGTGCCTTAGTCATAACTAAGAAACCTGTTCCACCATCTTTTAGTTTGTATGCTGCATAAAAATGTGTAATTTTAGATTCATCATCTTCTCCGCAAGGTACATGCACTAACTTTTCTTCTAATCCATATGCATAATCAAATTTATCTCCTTCATAGACTTCATGTGCTGATATAGTACTAACTTGGCCTGTTCTTCTTATAAGATCTAATGCTCCCTTATAGCCCATTTGAAATTGTGCCTCCATCTTTTTTGTTTTACCATTATAAAATGGAACTATATAGGCATGACCTAGTAAGTTAGGTTCAAGTCCTAAACTTGCACAATTTACTACTGCTCCTACTATTGTTTCAGGGCTACAATTCATTAATTGCGGATTTCTGCTTACTGCATTAAGTCCTATTCTACATAATCTTTCTGGTGTTACATGTTTAGGTACTAAGCTTTGTATAGCCTTAAATTGGTTTGATAATTGCTTTGTTAATATCCCTTGAAAGCTGTTTTCCTGTGTTTGTGCTACCGCTTGTTCCTGTTTTGTTTTAATCGCATTTTTTACATTTGCTGTACTTGCTGTTGCCATCTTTTATTCCTCCTTACTTAATATCAAATTTTCTATATGATGAAGTTTTTGAATACTTCTTAAATAGCTCTGGTTTTTCTGATTTTAGTTTTTTAGAATCTATTGAGATTCTAGAATAAGTTTTCCAAGTAACTTTTCTATCTCCGCATATACCAACTTCATTTTCTTTTAATAAGTCTTTTAATTTGTTCTCACATTCTGAAATTTGAATATCAAACTCTTTTTTTTGACTTGTTAATTCTTTTCTAATTTTTATAAGTTCTAATGCTTCATCTGGAAGATTTATCTGCGTACCTTCTTCACTATTTGGATATAAAGTCTTTAATAACTCTGTTGAAGCATCACTTCCATCAACTAATGGTGCAATTCTTTTAGTTACATTGTTTTCCCAAAAATCTTTAGCTAGATTTAAAAGAATTTCTATCAACTCTTCATCTCTCTCAACATATTTTTGTACATATTTATTTCCACCAATTAATGCTGCGAAATATCCAAATTTAGCTCCAGTAACAAACATATACCATTGAAGTTGAAGCATATATTGTGGTGGAACTTCTTCACCTTCCCATGAAGTTTTAATGTATTCTGAAACTGTTTTAATTTCTAAAATACCTTTTTCACATTTTTCATTTGTTATAAGCCTATCTATGTTACCTAAAGCCCATGGATATTCTTTATGTTTTAAAATTACATTTACCTTTTGAACTTTTAAATTGCAATTTCTTGCTTGAAACTCTTTGGCTATAACATCCTCCATTACTCTTCCCCAGTACATTACTTCATTATCTTCAACTGTTGGTAATTCTCCTGTTTTATCTAAATAAACCTTTATAGGTGTTGAATATTTGCTTACACCTGTTAAGCCACCTAAATCGGTTCCTGTTATTCCTAATTTTCTAGCATCTAACCACTCATCATGGCTTAAATCAGTTACTTTTACCAACATGTCACAATTTAGTCCATAATATCTTTTTACATATTTAGCCCCATCTTTGATTTGCTTTCTTTTTTCACAGATCCATTCATTTAAATTGGATTTATTGCTATGCATTATATTTTCCATTACAACCTCCTAATTTAAATATTTGTTAATAAAATTATTATTGGTAAGAATATTACTAAGCTTATTGGTATTTGCTTTTCTTTTTTTATATCTCTAGCAATTACGTACATTAGAGCTATAAGACTGTATATTAGTAAGATTTGCTTTCCCCAATCTAACACTTCTATTCCCCCTATTTTTTACTTAATCCTCATTCCGATACAACTCCTTAGACTTTGGTGGAGTTTGATTCTTTTACCAAAGCTCAACTTATAAAATATTTTTTTATTTTTAGTCAACTTCTCATATCATTTTGCATAGAATATATTAGGAAGTGTTTTTCTATTTTTAAAAAATAGTTTTAAAATATATAGGCTTAAAAGCCTATATTAAATTCCGATAGCAACTTTTACACTATTTAATTTTTCTCTTAATCTTTCATTCTCTACCTCTAATCTCTCGATCTTCCTCTCCATTCTCCTACGCTCTAGTGGTGATAAAGGATTTATATCTTTAAGCATTTCTATTTTTAAAATTTCATCCATGTAATATCTAGGAACTGGTAAGTTAGGATTCCTAGTTAAAATACCTTTATTTTCATAATTTATAAGTGTATTTGAACTCTCTAAATCCCATCTTGCTGACAATGTATTTCTACTTATCAAAGTCTTATTTTCCATATTAAATACCTCCTTTATTAAATTCTTTATATGAAAATTTACCATTACACTTATAGCATTTAACTTCTATACATAAGCTTCCATAAAGTTTATATCTAAAAATTAAAGCTCCACACCAAGGACATCTAAGTTCTCTAAATTTTATTTGCATTTTACATATGCCTCCTATGAATTTAGTGCCCTCATCCCTAATAAAATTAAATTAAATCTTTTAAATTTGCATTTAAACTTTTATATTCAACAGTTTTTATTGCATCTTCTAAAAGCATCTTTGTAAATATTGCTGTAATTTCTACTCCATCAAATTCATTAGCTATAAGATTTAATATTTTATCTATTGTTTCTTCTCTTTTAACTTTAGTAACAGATACTTTTAAATTTTCCATTTTACTTCCTCCAACAGGATTATTTATTTTTTTGTCGAATATTACCACTTGAAAGGTGGTGATATTCTATGAATATGTCTAATATAAAACATAAAACTGATAAAATTCTCAATATGCATGGTGATGATTTTACAATCAAAAGAAATGATTCAATATCATCAACAGTAAAAGGTTTTTTCTGTACTTCAGAATATCCGAATACTATTCAACTTTCTAGTGATGCAAAAGTTTCTGAAAGCGATTGGATAATTCATAATTCAACTAATAAAAAGTATTTTGTTAAATCTATAAAACCCTTATCTAGCTCAAATTCTATTCTTGGCTGGATGGTAGAATATTTATCAGAATCAGAGTATAAAAAATCAATATCAGAAAAAGATAAATCTACATTTTCAATAGGTGCTATTTATGGTTCTGCTATTGTTGGTAATTATAATAATGCTACTATCAACAATGGTTATAACTTGAGCCAAATTCAATCTATGATTTCTTCTAAACCTGTTGATGACCAAGAAGAATTAAATAAGCTCATTGATAGAGTTAAAATTATAATTGAAGATAACCAACCTGTTAGTAAGGGAACATTTGCTAAATTTTCAGATTTATTAGCTAAACACTCTGATATTGCTATTGCTTTAGGTTCTAGCCTTATGAATTGGCTTTCTAATCATTAATTGTTTCTATTACTTTATGGACAAGCGAACTACTAGTAATTAGCAATACTTCTATACCTTTTAATTTATTTTTTATATCAACTTGACCTTGAACGGGTACTTCTTGAACCTTTCTAATTTCTGTTAATGATTTCATTAATCTATTAGAAATTTCACTAACAATTTCTTCTAAAGTTGGTTGTGCTTGAACTTGACCTTCAAGTACAACTATTCTTTTTTCTAATTCTTCTATCTTGTTTTTCATCTTTACACTCCTCTACTATTTTTAGGTTGATACCCTATTTCTAAAAGCTATAAATACTACAAGCTATTCTTGTATGCTCTAAAATAACATCATATATAGATTTATTCACTTTTACACAGCCTTTCTATATAAGGTTGTAATTCTAGTAACATTCCCATTTTCATATTCAACTTCTAGATGATATGGATAATTCTCATTTCTTAAGTAAATTTCTATTTTATCTTGCAATAGTGGATTAAACCTCACTGAAAACCAGTATCCATTGTTATTTGAATTAAATCTTAATACTACATTTACATCACTTAATTCCATTTCAATATGATTCAAACAAACCATTATAGCTTCTAAATTAGGTTTCCAATCTTCAGTATATAATCCAATTCTGATTGCTAATTCTTCAAGTGTTATAAATCCACTTTTATCTTTTCTTCCTTGAACGTTTTTCACATCAATTTGTGGAATTACAATACCTGCTGATAATAACAATGAGTTTATTACTTTCATTCTCTCTGTATTGCTAACTTGCATTTTAGTCAACATAGAATCCATATAGTCTATTGTTTTATTTACATCTTCTAGCTTCTGTAATGGGCTATTAGGCTTTAATGGTTCTATGGTTATGTTTTGCTTCTTTAAACAATCACTAACCTTAAAATAAGAATTAACTAACTTTCTTTGAACCTCCCATGAAAGTTCATCTTGCATTGGTTTAACCATCATTAGGTATCCTGTTTCTGTGAATATTGGTATATCTTTAGCTCTGCTTACTGCATTTTTCTTTAAATCTTCCTTCACGATTAAATCGTGAACGAATTCATCCCTTTTATTTAAAAGATAATAGTCTTCACCTTCAATTAAATATTTCTGATTATTTCTAAGATTATCTCTTATATTTTGAGTTAGCACCCCGTGTACTTTAGCAATGTCCCACATGGTAACTACTCTTTTGTTGTCATATTCCTTTATTATTAGTTGTTGGTCATTTACTGTTAAAGTTTTATTCAAGTTGTTCTCACCTCTTTAAATAATAGTAATAATTAAATTGTAAATTGAATAATATACCCTGTAGTGGCAATATAGGAGTGTGATCTTATGAGAAAAAATAAATGCTTTACTGATGAACAAATATTTCAATTAGCTCTTAAAATAATGGATAATTATGAACTTAAGCTTTCAGACGAAAATGATGATGATATTGATGTAGTAATCGACTTAACATCAAATTATATGAAAGCTTTTTTGCGAATAATTGACCAAATAAATACTTTCTATAGCTAGATTCCAAATTTTTTAGCCACTACTTTTTTTAAAATAATATATTTATTAATTCTTTGAAACCAACTTTAATTTTTTCTATCGCACTTTGCCTTTCTGCTCTTTTAAACAAAGGTTTTAACTTTTCTAATATTTGTATTGTTTCTTCATCAATAACCGCTTTTCTATTTTCCAAATTTACATCCCCTTTCCTTAATATTTTTTGTTTCACTGGACAAACTAACTATGCGGTGTCTAGTAATCTATTAGTGTCAACACCTAAAGCACTAGCTAATTTTTTAACCACCTGTACTGATGGATTGTTTTTAGCCCCTCTTTGTAACTCATATATATAAGTGAGGGATATACCACTTTTAGCTGATAAGATTTTAAAGTCGATTCCTTTTTCCTCACACATTTTTTTTAGGTTCATGTGGTCACCTCCTTGGTATGATTTTATTTTACACTATAGTGTAATTTTTATGCAAGTTGTTTTTACACCATAGCGTAACTTTGTATCAAAATATCTTTCCTTTTCTTTTATTTGCTCAATATATCTACTACTTTTAAATAATTTATGATAAAATAAATTATGCTATAGCGTAAAATGAGGTGATTATTAAAATGGATATTGGTTTAAAAATTAAAGAGCTTAGAATTTCAAAAGGACTTACACGCAAATCCTTTTCAGAGTTAACTGGGATATCACCTAGTTATATAGAACAAATAGAATCCAGTAAGAAAACACCTACAATAGAAACTTTACTTAAAATAACATCTGCATTTAATCTAACTGTATCTGAACTTATTGGAGAAACTAAACCTAACTTAACTCCAGAACTCAAAACCCTTTTGGACAACGCTAAAGATTTAAGTCCAAAACAACTTGAAAAGCTTACTGAGTTTATAAAGTCTATTAAGTAGGTGGTGTATAATTTGTTTAATATAGGCTCTCGTATCAAAGAACTTAGAACTATAAATAATATAACTTCAAGTGAACTATCTTCCAAAGTAGGATTATCTCAACCACAACTTTCTAGAATTGAAAACAATGTGAATACTGCTACTTTTGATACAGTTTTTAAAATCTGTGAAATATTCGATATATCACTAACTGATTTTTTTAATGATAGTTCAACTGATTTAATTCCTGCACATTTCAAGGAATTTATTGAACAAAACAAGAACTTAACACCAGAGCAACTAGAAGCACTTTCAGTTTTCATTAAGACACTTAAATAGGTGTCTTTTTTTATTTAAGCTATAAATTCTTACACTTGATTTAACCAACCCATCAAGAAGTTTCCATTGTTCCACTTAATCTTTTTTATAAACCAATTAATGCTCTAGAATATAAACTTGATTCTATATTCTTCACACTTATAAATGTATTTCTAAGCTCCAGTTCATACTTTTTTCTATTAAGACATATATGTTTTAAATACTCCTCACCTAAAATGTAAATTGTTATAGGCATATACTTAAAATTTGATAAAACCATATTCTTAAAGAAAAGTTGTCTTAATCTTTTCTCAATAGCATATTCATAAAATATTTTTACTTTATTCTTTTCAATACAACTCATAGCTCCCTCTACTAGATAATTTGAAATTATATAACTTAAAATTCTTTGAGTATCTGTATTGTTTTCTAGAATAAATTGAAATTGCTTTTTTGCATTTTCAGTAACGTCACTTTCACAAATAACTAATGCTTTATCTAACAAATCTACTGCTAATTCATCTTGATTCATTAATGCATCTTCTATTTGTTCTAAAATTTTTTTAGAATTCATTGCCATTTTCACCTCTCTTTCCATTGACTACTTTTCTTTATAAGGGTACAAACTATAATTAACCTGTATTATTTTTAGTTGTTTTAAAAACAACTTTTTCATTAAAAAAAATATTATCTATTTCTTCTGGAGTCAATTTTAATATTTCTTTCAATATAGATACTTCTATGCAATTAAATGGAGTTAGCCCATTTTCTTTTCTACTTAAGGAAGATTTAGTAACTCCTAATAATTTTGAAAGCTTTTCTTGTGTATATCCTTTTCTAATTCTAGCAGCTTTAAATTCATTAGTATTCATATTTACCTCCTTTCAGTTGCTTTTCGGTAAACTTTATATTTATATAATATTGCTTTTGAAACAACTTGTCAATACCTTTTTCAAAAAAAGTTTCTCTTTAAACAACTTTAATTTATTTTATCGCAACTTGAGATAAAATATACATTAGGAGGTGATTATTTTATGTCAACCTTTGGTGAACGCTTAAAAGAATTAAGAAAAGAACATAGATTAACGCAGCAAGAATTAGCTGATAATTTTTATTTAAACAAAAGTTCTATATCTAGATATGAAAAAAACCAACAACTTCCAGAAAATGATTTATTACAAAAAATTGCAGACTTTTTTAATGTATCTATAGATTATTTACTTGGAAGAACTGACTTGCTCAAATCTGATACTAAGATAATAAAAAATACTCAATGGGAACCAAAATTAACATCAAAAGATAAAATAGATATAGAAAAAGAAGCAAAAAAAATGATTGAAAATATGGATAAAGCTAATGTAGTAGAGTTTTGTGGAAATGTAGCTGATGAAGAAGATAAAGAATATCTTAGGTTAGCTTATGAAAAATTTTTAACAGATGTAAGAATATATAATAAACAAAAATATACACCTAAAAAGTATAAACAAAATGATAAAGAAAATTAATTTATAAATTAATTTTCTTTATTTGTATAACTAAAACATTGTTAGGGTTAATAGGCATTTTTGGGGGGAATAGCATTGAGAAGTAATATAAAACGAGAGGTTCAAAACTTAATTAAAAAATATAATACAAATAATCCATTCGAAATATCGGAAAAACTTGAAATTTGGATATATGAAGTAGACTTAGGTAATGTAACTGCTCATTATATTTATGAAAAAAGAAAAAAAGTTTTTTTTATAAATCAAAACCTAACTTGTAATGAAAAAATGTTTGCTTGTGCACATGAACTTGGACATGCAGTGCTGCATAGCAAACATAATAAATATTTTAATATTTCATGTACTTTATTTAATAATGAAAAACATGAAATACAAGCAAATGCCTTTGCAGCTGAATTATTGATAGATGATGACTTAATATATAACTATAAGAATTATAGTTTAGAAACTATATCTAAATGTGAGGATATACATCCTTTATTTTTAGAGCTTAAATTTAACAAATAATATCTTTTAATATCTTTGCCTATATTCGAGAGCCTTAGAGCACCAACCCTATAACAAATCCCCTTGCCCTATATATATTAAGTAGGGCATTTTTTAATATTTTCTGAAAACAACTTAATATTATTAAAAACAAAATGGTGTAGATTGTAAATTATGATTAGTAGAATAAATTTCTAGTTAAATTATAGACTAATAAAATATATACTTATTATAAGATAAAACCTATCAAAACAATACACAATAGATGAGGAGTGATAAGATTGGATTACAATATAACTTATAGACAAAAGGACAAGGGCTGGCAATTTATAATAAGTTATAAGGTTAAAGGTAAATGGAAGCAAAAATCTAGGCAAGGCTTTAGTACTAAGAAGGAAGCAAAACCTGCAGCTGAAAAGATGCTTTTAGAATTAAAGGAAAATGAAAATTTAAATGCTGAGTTACGTGACATAACTTTTGCAGAATTTAAAGATATGTATATGGAACATATTAAATTACATATGCAAGGCAATACTATTGCTGCATACAACGCAGCCTTAAAACACTTCAGAAATTTGGATAATACAGAAATGAATAAAATCACAAATATAGATGTTCAAAATTGTATAGATAATATGATAAAAATTAACTTATCATATGGGGCTATAAAAACTTATACTACTAGAATAAAAACACTATTTAATAGTGCTGCAAATAAATATAATGTTATATCAAAGTCACCGGCTGTTAATGTTGAACTAAAAGTAAAAAAAGAACAATCTAATAAAAAAGCACTAACCGAATCTGAATTAAAGGATTTAATAAACAGGACTAAAAATTTTAAATATAAAGCTATTTTTGCCTTAGCTGGAATGTGTGGACTTAGAGCTGGCGAAATACTTGGATTACAATGGAATAACGTTAATTTTAAGGACAATATTATAAAGATAGATTTTCAATGGAAAAAATTAGATAATGGTACGATTGGGTTTGGAGAATTAAAGTCTAAAAATTCTTATAGAACTATTCCTATGCCTTCTTATGTAAAAGAGTTATTGTTAGATTGGGTAAAATATTCACCTATTGATGAAACTAACCGTGTGTTTTTGTATAAAAGTATAAGTACTCCATTAAATTCATTTTCTAGAACTATGAGAACATTAGGTTATAATATAACTATACATGAATTAAGACATACATATGCAACTACTCTAATTTCTAATGGATTAGATTTTAAAACTGTAGCAACTTTAATGGGGCATGATGTGCGCGAGACAATGAATACTTATTCTCATGTTACAAACGATATGATGAACAATGCAATAAGCTTAATTAATAAAATTTTTTAAAATTTATTTTTGACGAATCGTTTGACGAACCTAATATAAACATCGTTTAAATCGCTGTTTTGAAGCATTTATAAGTTAATAGATGAATATTCTATATATAACTATCCAAGTTGGAGTAAAATGTGTAATGAAAATTGGGGTATTACAAATGAAGAAAAAAGAAAATCTGAATTTAATTCTATCATTGATGAACTTAATAATTTATGTGGCCATATAAGATTAGTAAATAGAAATGACTATATTATTATAGGCATTGGACTCAAACCTTCTTTATGTGGAAAAGGTTTTGGAGCTATAATAATGGAATTAGTAAAAGACAAATGCAAGTATAAATATCCGAACAAACCTATTATTTTACAAGTTCGTTCATTTAATAAAAGAGCAATAAAATGTTACACTAAAACAGGTTTTAATATAATAGATACTTATAAAACTAAAACCCCTCTTGGCAATGGAGAATTTGTTAAAATGAAATATACATTTTATAATGACTGTCACTAAATTAATGTACTATACTGTAATTTATATAATGACCGTCACTAAAAAATATACTAAATACACACTTTTAAATTTAAAGTTCAAACTTAAATATAATAATGCACAAAAACACTCTAAATTTTTATTTATTTAAATATTTTATCTACTTACAATAATCATTTATAAAACTATTGATACCATAATTTGTTTCTTTAATAGCATGTCCATTTTAAATACTGATTAAATTTTAAAATTATTAAGCTTTTAAAATTTAATTTATTCAAATAGATATTAAAAAAAGTGCCCGTTTTAACATCATCAGATTATTTGAAATGTTCCTTGTTAAATATTATAACTGGCACTTTTGTTAAATACTAATAAATAATAATGACCGTCACTAAATAGAAACTATACTTATTTAACTTTATTAACTATCATATTTTTAATTTATGAAAATCTACCTTTACTTATATTTAAGGTTTGTACATATTCTTATTTAATTTTATAAAGCTCTTTTTATATTTTTTTAATTTTATTTATATTACATATTTTTCTTTTTCCATGAACTTTTTAAATATATTACTATAGTTGCTATTACATCTTATAAGTTCTATTCCATAATTGGTTAGAGTACATACTCTACTTGTTGTTATTCCCCCCAACACCTTTCCTATCTTAAGAGAACTTATACCACATAGTGATGTAGCCATTAAAGCAAATAATGCTCTTAATTCTTTATTATAACTTCTATTTTTTATTAATAAATCTTCTACTTCTAACCCTATTTCTTCTACTATAAACTGAGCCAACTTACTGACAGAAAAATTTCTTTTCAATATCTCTCTATTATTTACATACTCTACATTTTTAAATTCCATATCTAATTTTATTTCTAATTCTTTGAATTTATTATTTTGAATATTCATAGTATCGTTAAATAGTTTTATATAATCTTTTACTGCAAAGTATTTAAATCTATTTAGTATACTCAATATAAATTCACTATCTACTATATCAAATTCATCTATACCTCCTGAATATGCTTTTATACTTGAAAACTTGTAAGTTTCAGGGGTATTTCTATATCCTACAATGTCCTTTGGATTTCTGTGAATATATAATGATGCTGCAATTAAATACCCATCACTTTCTATTATTGTACTTTCAAATCTTTCTTTATATAACGATCCATTTGAATCATGTTCTTTGTTATAATACTTTGAATATCTTTCCTTCACACTTTTCATAATAACTGATATATCTGTACCATATGAATCCACTATAAGATGTACATAAGTATCCATTAAGCAATAAGCATATACTTTAAATTTATATTTTTGTATACTTTCAGATAATTTTTCCATAAACATTTTTTTATCATATTCATTGTTAAATAATGGTTTTGATTTGCATCCTATTATTCTTACATGGTATATAGCATTTTCTGTTTTTTCCCTTTCAATTCTAGCCAAAACTAAATTCACTCCTATTAATAAATAATTGTCCTTATTTAAAGCTTTGACAATATAAAAATAGTTAATCAAAATCGTAATTATAGAATATATTTATTAAAAGTTATTAAATTTAATGACTGTCACTAATTAAAATTAAAAAAGACACTTAATAACTTATTATTTTGTGTCTTCTTATAATTATTTATTATTAAGTTTTTTTATTTTCCAATCTTTATATCTTACGGCAATATATACAACTAAAGCTCCAAATATAATTGCATAACAATGACTTTTTATCATAATAATATCCCCCACTATAAACTTCATATCTTTATCAAAACATTTATATACAAATACTTATCTTCTAATTTAGATGTAATATTACCTCCTAATTTTTCCACAAGTGATTTAGTTATGGCTAATCCTAACCCAGTATTCTGCCCTGTTCTCATCCTATCCCTTGTAAAAAATCTATCAAACATATGTGATGCATCATACAGTGTCAATTCTGGTGCATAATTTTTAAACTCAACATCTATATATTCATCCTTTCTTTTTAAAGAAATGCTAACTTCTCCTTTAGAGTGTTTTAAGATGTTTTGAATCAAGTTAATAAAAATCCGATTTATTGCATTTTTGTCTGATATAACACACTCTACTTTTTCATCTATATTTATATTAGGTTCTAATCCCTTCGATATAAAATCCTCATAAAACTCTGATATTATCTCACATAAAATATTGCTAACATTAATTTTTTCATAATTAAAATTATATTCATTAGCTTGTAATCTAGATAAATCATAAAAGCTAGTTATTAACATTTGTAATGAATTAGCTCTTTTTTCAATTATATTTATATAATCATTTTTTTCTTCCTTTGATATATCTTCATCTTTAATTAACTGAATATATCCTTTAATAGATGTAAGTGGAGTTCTTAAATCATGTGACATGTTTGCAATAGCTTGCCTTAATTCCACCTCTAGTTCTTTATAGTTTCTTTCTAATTGTTGTTTTAATTTTAAACAACTATTTATTTCTATAGCCAATTCTTCAATATACTTATCAGAAACAGAGATTTTAATTTTTTCATTAGTATCACTTGAATTTATTTTATTAAGATTTTTTTTTATATTTCTAATTTCTTTTCTGTTTAGAAAAAGTTTTAAACTTGTAATACTCAATAATGCAATAAGAATTACTATTAATATATAATGCATCAATTAACCCTTTCTTTATTTAATTTCTTGTTTTCTGAAAATTTTCATACCAATTAAACTAAATACTATTGTATATACAGCCCCTATTAACGCTATACTTATCATTTCACTATTAATACTTTCCATTATTTGAAGCTTAGATAGTTGCGATGTAAGTAATAACTTGTATACATAAATGAAACTCTTTGAAACTTTATATTCCAAATATAATATAATTTGACGAAAATTCAATACAATAATATATAAAATTGCTAATAGAAAATCTTTTTTACAAAATAACATTAATATATTTACAAGAGCTATGCCTCCTAAATATAAAGGTAATCCAACTAAAAACTTAGCTAATAATAGCAATAAACTTGCATTTGAATAGCCTTCATAAGGAATTGTAAATGTGTATATACATGTTATAAAAGTTATCAAACACACTATACAAATTATTATAAAAATTATACTCTCTATAATTATTTTACCTAAAAATATTTTTTCTTTACTTAATCCATAAGAAGCTATGTTCTTTAAAGTTCCTTCTTTAAATTCTTCTAAAAATATTGATGTAAGTATTACTACAAATATCAATATCCCTGCTAAAAACTCATTAGCAATACTTATAAGCACACCTCTAGCTTCCATAGGAGCATTATCTGAAACAACTAAAAAAATAAATACTATTAAAGACATAATAATTAAAGAACTTACATATAATAACGGTCTTCTTAACCATTTGTACATCTCTGCTTTTATATAATTAAACATGTTCTTTTCCCCCTACTAAATCAATGAAATAGTTTTCCAAATTAGCGCCTAACCTTTCTAACGAATAGACCATTACTCCATTTTCAACTAATAACTTATTTATAATTTCTGGTTCATCTAAATGAGTGTAAATCTTTATATTATTCTCAGGTAACACTTCATATTCTTTACATCCAACTTTTTCTTCCAATATAGCTGATGTTTTTTCTGTGTCATTAACTTTAATAGCTAAACATGTTCTACATTTTTCATTCATTTCTTTAGCTGAAATTTCTTCAATTAACATTCCATTATCAATAAATCCAAAGCATGTAGCTAATTGTGCAACTTCTCCTAGTATGTGACTTGATATAAGTATAGTTGTATTTTTAAGTTTATTAAGCTTTAAAAGTATTTCTCTAATCTCTACAATTCCCATAGGATCTAACCCATTAGTAGGTTCATCTAAAACAAGAAAATCTGGATCTCCCATGATAGCTAAAGCGATTCCCAATCTTTGCTTCATACCTAAAGAGAATTTTTTAAATTTCTTATTTCCTACATCCTTTAATCCTACTAATTCTAATGATTCTTTTACAACTTCTTTTTCTACAATACCTCTTTGAATTCTATAATATTCTAAATTTTGCTCAGCAGTAAAATAAGGATAAAATTTTGGAGTTTCAACAATTGAACCTACACGAGAGAGCTCTTTTAATTTTTCTTTTGTAGAGGTTTTTGAAAACAATTCTATTTCCCCATCAGTTTCATCTATTAAAGATAATATAAGTCTTATTATAGTGGTTTTTCCTGCTCCATTTTTTCCAATAAGCCCATATATATCACCTTTTTTAATATTCATATTAACATTATTAACTACAATATTGTTTTTATATCGTTTAGTTAAATTTCTTGTAGCCAAAATAGTTTCTTCCATTTAACTCACCCTTTCTTAAATCTCTATGTGTCTATAATAAAATAAAATGGTCAAGATAAGTTAAAGAAAATATTAAGAATTTATAAAGTTACTCTCCAAGTTTAAAACCTATTCCCCAAACTGTTTTTATATATTCATTTCTATTATCTACTACTGATATTTTAGATCTTATATTACTTATATGTACATTTATAGTTTTATCATCACCTAAGAAATCGTCATTCCAAATTTTTTCAAATAAGTTTGCTCTAGTAAATACCTTCTTAGGATGACTTAAAAGTAACTCTAAGATAGAAAACTCCTTAGCTGTTAATGCTATCTTTTCTCCTTTTACTTTTACTTCTACTAAATCTTTATCTAAAACTAACTCTTTATAAATTAAAGGTTCATTACTTTCTTTTACACTATTAAATTTAGTATATCTTCTTAGCTGTGCTTGTACTCTTGCTAAAACCTCATTTATATCAAAAGGTTTACATATAAAATCATCTGCTCCTAATTTAAGTAAATTTATTTTATCATCTTGAGATTTTTTTGCTGATATAACTATAACTGGCATATTTTTAGTTTCTCTAATATATGAAATAAGTTCTTCTCCTGTCATTCCTGGCAACATTAAATCTAATATTATAAGTTTGAAATCTTCCATATTTATATATAACTTACCTTCTGTTCCGGAATAAGCTGATTTCACATTATATCCTTCTTTTACAAGAATTTTTCTTATAATTCTATTTATATCTTCATCATCTTCTACAACTAAAATATTTATATCTCTATCCATCTTCAATACCTCCATTAAAAATTTCATACAATAATTATACAATATTTTTTATATTAATAAAATTTTATTATAATCTCACCTTATTACAATGCCATCTTTATACTATTATATAAAGAAAAAAATGTATTAATCTCATTAGTACATTTTTTATTATAACTTTAAATTTGCTATTACTTTCAAAATATCATTATTTCTTATCTTTAAATAAAAATATCGTAAAATTCATCACTGAATAAATACGATATCTTTATAACTTAACAATCTATTTATTTTCTATTAGTTGTTTCAAAAGATAATAACGTTTACTCGTTGCAGGATATTCATCTAATTTTAAAACTTCTTTATATCCTAACTTCAGATAAAACTCCCTAGCTTTTAAACTGAAAGTATCAAGAAATGCATATTTACATCCCCTCACTATAGCTTCCGCCTCAAGAGTTTTCAACAACTTAGAACCAATTTTTCTGCCTCTAAACTTTTCATCAACCCACAGCAATGACATTTCTAACCAATTACCGTTGATTTGTGCTATAATACCACCTATTTTATTATTATTTTTATTTTTAACAAAAATAGCTAAAGGCTTGGCTGCTTTTATTCCTAGATTAGAGCAATTATACTTTTTTAAATTACTTTCGATTCCATTAATATCACTTTCCCTTGGAATATCAGTTATTACAAATCTCATAAACCCTCCACCTTAAAACACATGTTCTTATAATCTTTATCTAATAATAATTCCGTTTCCTTCTAACAAAAATTCCATGTCTTATCATTACAATCTAACCTCTCACCTTAAATTACTATCTATTTTTTGACATTATTCATAATTTACAGCATATTTAATCGTTTACTTAGTTTATTAAATACATTCTAAAAAGTTAAATTTTAGGCTTGATTCACATATAACCAGTACAATTAGATATTATATTTTTCCACAGCTAATTGTGGTATGAAAAAGTACTTTTCAAAAAGCTCTCTTGTAAATACCACTACTAAATATGAATCATATGTTATAACTATACTTTTTTTATAAATGTACACATATTAAATGTCTATCTAATATATTACTTAACCAATTATATATAACTGAAATTTCTCCTCTATTTTCATAATATATGAGATATAACATTTGTTAAATCTTCATTCCAACATTTATAATTCAACTATACATACATTTTTATCTTACCTGTTTTTTACTAGTTGTTTCATAAAATAATGACGTTTACTATTTATCGGATAATCTTCCAGCGTGAAAACTTCTTTATATCCTAACTTTAAATAGAAGTCTCTTGCTTGAAAACTAAAAGTATCAAGGAATGAATACCTACAACCTCTTATTATGGCCTCTGCTTCAACATTTTTTAATAACTTTGAACCAATTTTCTTATATCTAATCTTTTCATCTATCCATAATGAAGATATTTCTAACCAATTACCGTGAGTTTTCCCTATAATGCCGCCTATTATATTTTCATTTTCATCATTAACAAAAATGGCTAGTGGTTTAACATTTTTTTCTTCTATATGTGAAAGATTATATTCTATTAAATTATTTAATACTATATCAACATCTTGATCTTTTGGGTTATCTGTCATTGTATATTTCATAATAATTATCACCTTTCTTCTTATTAACACTTGATTAATACATAATAAAAATATGCAAAAATTCATTACTGTTCTTTTATTTTTCAATTATATGCTTTTTCTTATAAGAAGTTTCATTTTTTTAAATTCTATCAATTTCAATATTTTTTATAATAAAATTATATTACCTTTTTAGCATGCTCAAGATAAATAAATCTCATTTCACTGATTTACACTCTATCTATAAGAATCACGCTTTTTCACTTAGGAATTTTATATATAACATTTTCTTTATATTTTCATATCCTTTTCATATCCTACAAAATAATTACAAATTTATTAAAAAAATTATTCATTATTATTATTTATTACAAATATTTTTTTCCAATTATATTATATTTCTACACTTAATATTTTTAACTGTTTATTTTTTACAATTATACCACAATTATATCACAATTCTAAATTTTTTTAATATTCTATCAATATTATTTTTTTATATTTATTATTCTCTTTCAAACCAATTCACTATTTTATATTTTTCAAATCCTAAACTAGTTGCTAATTTCATAGATTCCTCATTATCTTCTTCAATATGGACAAATGGAATTTTATTTTTATTACGAACTTTATTTATTAAATCTATAGTGATATCATGAGCATACCCATTATTCCTATATTGGGGCAAAACATTCAGAAATCCTATAGCACCATCATCCTGTGTAATTGCCCATCCTACTGGTTTATCCATATGACGTATACAAGAATTTACACCTTTAGTTATTCTATTAATTATATAATCAATAGATATGACATCCTTATAATCTGAATTTTCATATATAAACTTAGCATCATCAATATTTAGTTTATCCATAATATTTTTAGGCTCATTTATATTTATTTCATTTTTTAATACTAATTTCATAGTAGATAATCTCCACTTAATTTTATATCCTTCAATTAAAATAGGCATCATCCATTCTTCCACTGCTGCAAAATTTTTATCATCATAATCTATTTTGCTTTTTATTCTTTTTAATTCATCTATTGATTTTAAACTCATATAAACCCACTTTTTATCACTGTTACCTTTAACTATAACTGATTCTCCTATTTGTTCTATATAGATTATTGGATAATTTTCAATAAAATTTATAACATTTATATTTTTAATTTTATCTTTATATAAAAATTTCAATACATCCTTTATATCACTCATTTTTTATTCCCCATACAATTAATTTATTTTTAATACAATTTTATTTAGAGTATTAAGTTTCTATAAATATATATACTTATACAAGTTTAATGACTGTCACTATAAAATCTTAGATATAATAAAAACACCTAATAAATTTCCTAATAAGCGTTTTATATATTTAGTTCATCATATATAATTTAATATTTCCTTTATATTTGGTATTTTCACATGTGGTACTATTTCTAATTTAGCATCATTAATTATATCCTTATTTAACCATATGGTTTTCATACCTAATTCTAAAGCAGGTTTAATATCACTTTCTAAATTATCCCCAACCATTATTGCTTCTTTAGGTGAAATTCCCATTTGTTTTATAGCTGATTCAAAAATTTTTTTATTAGGTTTTCCTATTCTCAATGAATAGCTAAAAGTAAAGTTATCTACTAATTCATAAATTTTTGCCTTTGAAAAACACTCCTTCATAACCTCATCATAATAACAAGTATTGGATATAACACCTATTTTATAACCTTTTTCTTTTATACTTTTTAAAGTTTCATATATATTATCTTCGAACCTAACTTGCTCTCTATATTCTTTGTAAAAACAATGAATTGCTTGTATACATTGTTCTAAACTAAAAGTCAAATCATATTTTTTAAGAAACTCATTAAAAAAGCTTTCAATTGGATATTCTATTCTTTTAATTTTTCTATCTTTTATTCCATCCATCCAAATTCTATAAAAATTATTTTTCACATCTTCAAATGTAATACTTTCATGAAATCTGTTTAAATACTCAGTTAAATAAACTAAACCTTTCATGTCTTTCTCATCATCTGATTGTCCATAATGAAAATGTAATAAAGTATTTCCCATATCAAAAAATATTACCTTAATATTTTTCATAAATTCCTCCATTAACAATAAAATCTATATAATAAATTTAAATTATCTATTTTTCTTTAAATTTATTATATATCCAACTAATAATCCTATAAACGTACCAAGACTTATAAATAAACCAATATTATTAAAAATCACTCCAAATGTTAATCCTATACACATTCCACATGATATGCAAATACATATCCAATCTTCTTCTTTTTTTGTAATATCTTCTTTTTACTTATCTTCATCCATTTTATATCTTCTTCTATTTTAATTTTTTATAAATTATATTTTATATGTTTTTGTTTAAATTCAGTGTATCAATAAATCTTAAAATACATTATACTTTTACTTTTTACTTGTCTATATATTTTATTTCAGTATCCAATAAGGAATAAATATGACTTCCATACCAATTATTATTTAATAATCTAACTGCTCTACATGTTCCCTCTTTTTTCATTCCTATTTTCATCATAACTTTTTCTGAATTAGTATTTTTATCATTACATAACGCTTGTATCCTATGAGCATTTAATTTATTGAATCCAAATTTCATCAATGCTTTTGCTGCTTCTGGAGCATACCCCTTACCAATGTGATCTATATGAATATCCCAACCGATCTCCCATTCTCTAATAGAGTGATCTATCTCCCAAAACCCTAGCTTTCCTACTGGCTGAAAGTCAGGTAACTTTGTAATAACCAAATAGTATCTATTTCTTGGTATTTTATTTATGCATTTAAGTATTTTAGAAAATTTTTCATCAATTTCTTCTTTTGTAGGTATGGTATCTGATTCAAATTTTTGGATAAATTCGCTAGTTTCTAGTTCAAAAAAGAAATCATAATCCTCTGCTACAAATTCTCTTAAACATAATCTATCAGTAAATATATTCATATTTTCCACCTCTTCTATTTCAATCCTTATCTTAAAACTCAAAAAATTTCATGTACTAAATATTTATCAAATTTTTTATATACATAATTCATTTAGACTTTTAATTTACATATATTAAATTTAATTATAAATTATGGTTTTAGAAAATTATATCATACTTATATGGATTTCAAGTTAGCTTTTTAAATTATTTATTCCAAGACCTAATAACTAAAGTATTTATATATATTAATGAAAACTTAAAATTTTATATGTAATTTTTTATGACCATCCATAAATTAAAACATTTTAGCATTTTCCCCCTATAAATACTAGCTATACTAACCTATTAACATTTGTTGTAGGCAATTTAAAACTACTTAAATAACAAAAATAGTTGAAAACACTGATTATAAAAAGTATATTTATACATAGAAGAATAATATTGGAAAGTTTTATGTTATTTAAAGTATTTATAATTTTTTATATAATTTAATATAAAATGACCAAAGGAGGTATATGGGTATGTACAATATAATGCTCGTGGAGGATGATGTAAAACTTGGTACATTGATGAAAAACCACATTGAAAAATATGGTTATGAAGTATGTGTAGTAAATGACTTTTTAAATATAAAAGGAGAATTTATAAAAAATGATCCACAGATTGTTCTTATGGATATCAATCTTCCTTTCTATGATGGCTTTTACTGGTGTCGAGATATAAGAACACTTTCTAATGTACCCATTATTTTTATATCTTCACGAGAATCAGATATGGACCAAGTTATGGCAATAGAAAATGGTGGTGATGACTATATAACAAAACCATTCTCCTATGATCTTTTGATGGCAAAAATAAAAAGCGTTATAAGAAGAGTTTATGGCAGTTATTCTGAAAGTACTAACAATGAAATGTTTGAAGTTAATGGATTATTTATTTATATAAATCAAAACGTTGTAGAGTTTAATAAAAAAAACATAGAATTAAGCAAAAAAGAATTTCAGCTTTTATATTGCTTACTTAAAAATGTAAATAAAATTGTTTCAAGAGAAACTTTACTTGAAGTATTATGGAATGATGTAGATTTTGTAGATGATAACACTTTATCTGTTAATATTACAAGATTAAGAAAACGATTAGAAGAATTAGATATTATAGATGTAATTGAAACAAAAAGAGGACAAGGATATAGAATAATAGATAATTGGAAAATTTAATTTTGTGGGTAGGTGACAAATATGAAATTAAAAGATTTTTTAAAAGATAGAATAGGATATGCACTTATTTACTTTGTAAGTACATCAATAGTTATTTTAATAATGTATTTAACTTTAATTATTAACAAAATAAACCTTCCTAAAACTAATATATTCTATGCCTTTTTAGTTTCAGCAGTATTGTTTATAATCTTTTTATTATATGATTATTTTAAAAATAAATCTTTTTACATCCAATTGAGCCTTATGATTAATTCAAAGGATGAATTAGATTACATGTTAAACTTAGATTGTACTGGAACAATAGAACAACGATTATATAGAAATCTTCTTTTAAAAGTATATAAGATATATGGTGATAAGATTGGAAAATATGAAGAAGAACGTAAGCAATACCTATATTTTACTAATCAATGGGTACATCAGATAAAAACCCCTGTATCTGTAATAAATCTTATCCTTCAAGATCAAAAAAACGAAGAATACAGATCAATATTTGATAGTCTAGCAGAGGAAAATGAAAAAATATCTCATTGCATTGAAATGATGCTTTATAACACTCGACTTAATGAGTTTAATTTAGATTTTAATGTAGAAAGTTTTAATATTATATCTATTGTCAGAAATGTAATTAATCATAATAAAAAATCATTGATACGCAATTTTATATTTCCTAAAATTATTGGCGATGAAGATATTATTGTAGAAACAGATAAAAAATGGCTTTTCTTTGTGATAAATCAAATTTTTGTTAATGCCATAAAATATTCTAAAGATAGCCAAAAAGATAAAAAATATATAACCTTTAAAATAAACCAAGAATCAACAAAAGTTATTTTATCCGTTGCAGACAATGGTATTGGTATTCCTCCTCAAGACCTAAGCAGAATATTTAATGCTTTCTTTACAGGTAAAAACGGGAGAAAAATTGCTGAATCAACTGGTATGGGTATGTACTTATCCAAAAAAATATGTGATGAGCTTGGACATGATTTACTTGTTGAATCCCAAGAAAACCAAGGTACAACTTTTTCTATTGTTTTTCATACTGGTAAAAACATGTTTAAACTATAATCTTTCAATATTGTAAGACTAAAGTATGGCATGAAAGGGAAATCGATACCTTGATTTTCCTATTTTTTTTATAATAAATATAGAGGTTATCACAAAATTTAATTACTTTAAAATAAGCTTATATATTTTAATAGATAACTTATCAATATGAAAAATAGAAAGGAAGTTTAAAATATGTCTGTATTAAAAGGTGTTAACATAACTAAAATATACGGAAGTAATAAAGGTGGTTTGACTGTAAAAGCCCTTGATAGATTCAATATAAATATAGAAAAAGGAGAATTTGTTGGTGTAATGGGACCTTCTGGTAGTGGAAAAAGCACTTTATTAAATATTCTTGCGACTATAGATACAGCGTCTTCAGGAGAATTGCTTATAAATGGTACAAATCCCACTGAGCTAGATGAAAAAAATATTGCCTTATTTAGAAGAAGAGAATTAGGATTTATATTTCAAGATTTTAATCTTTTAGATTCCTTATCTATCAAAGAAAATATTATACTCCCATTAGTACTAGATAAAATTAAGTTAAAAGATATAGAACAAAGAGTTGATGAAATTTCTTCACTTTTAGGAATAAAAAATATCTTGCATAAAAAACCTTATGAAACATCTGGTGGGCAACAACAAAGGTCAGCCTGTGCAAGAGCTCTTATCCATAACCCCTCTATAATTCTTGCAGATGAACCTACAGGAAATTTGGATTCAAAATCTTCTCTAGATGTAATGGAGTCTTTAAACAATTTAAATAATAAAGAAAATGCTACAATTATGATGGTTACTCATGATCCTTTTGCTGCAAGTTTTTGCAAAAGAATTATAATGATTAAAGATGGAAAACAGTTTTTAGAAATTGTACGCGGTGGCAGCAGAGAATTATTTTTCAAAGAAATTATTGATTCATTGTCTATGTTAGGAGGAAAATATAATGACCTTGCGTAGTATTGCTTATAAAAATATTAAAGGTAACTTAAATAAATATATAATGTACTATTTAAGTAATACTTTAGTTGTTATGATATTTTTTATATTTGCAAATTTTATATTTAATCCTGAAGTTAAAAATATAAAAACTATGGGTAACTTAGGACTACTATCAATACAAATAATGTATCTTTGCGAATTTATAATATTAACATTTACTGTAGTATTTACTCTGTATTCAATATCAACCTTTTTAAAATCAAGAGCAAAAGAATTTGGACTACTTTCAATGTTTGGACTTACTAAAAGTGAAATAAGAAACTATATTATGTTTGAAAACTTAATAGTTTCTCTAGCTTCTATAGCAACAGGGATTGTATTTGGAGCATTATTCTCAAAGTTATTTTTCATGGCAATTTCTGCTATTTTAAAGCTTAATTTAGAAATACCATTTTCTATATCTACTAAGGCCCTTATTATAACTTTAGTATGTTTCATTATATTATTTCAATTGATTGGATTTGTAGCAAGTCATAAGGTAAAAAATAATAACATAATAGAACTTCTAAAAGGCTCAAGGATAGCAAAGCCTTCCCCAGAGTTTTCTAAATATAAAGCGATTTTATCTATAATACTTATTTTTCTAGGCTATATTATAGCTGCATCATCAAGTACTTTAATAATTTTAACTATGTTCCCTATTTTAATTCTTGTAGTTACAGGAACTTATTTATTGTATTCTCAATTCAGTGTATATTTTACAAATAAGTTGCAAGAAAACAAGTTAATTTATTATAAAGGTATTAATATGATAACTTTATCTCAAATTATATATAAATTGAAAGATAATGCAAAAATATTATTTATTGTATCGATACTAAGTAGTGTTACTTTAACAGCATCATCCTGTATATATTCTTTGCAAAAAAGTATGCAAAAGGAAATTCAACTAAACTCTCCCCAAGATATAAGTTTTATTGAAAGTGGATTAAATTCTCATGATATAATAATACCTGAAGAAATTGAGTCTATATTAAATTCTAGTGACCATAATATAATTTTTAAAAGTAAAGTTATTTTAATTAAAGCTTTAAATACAGATAATTCTATGAATAATGGTTTTAGTAACAAGAAAGATTTTTACATTATGTCTAATAGTGAATATAACATATTAGCTACTGAATTTGGAAAAACTCCACTTAATCTTAATTACGATGATATAGTTATACATTCCTATAGCAACATGAATCCTAAAAATGAAAAATTATTTTCAAATATAAAATCTTTAAACTTAGATATAGAAGGATTCAATGAAAAATTTAAGATTAAAGATGAAATTATTGGAGGAATTATAAATTCTGATGAGAAAAATGCAAATATAGCTATAATTAACGATAGTAATTATGAGAAAATCTTAAATAGAATTCCTGATGAAAGTAAATATGTTTACTATGGCTACAATATAAATGATTGGATAAATTCATCAGATATCGTATCACAAATTAAATCTATGGTTCCTAAAGACAAAGAAACTATGTTTAACGAAAGAGTACTCGGATTTCTCACATTTATGAACGGGATGTCACTATTTTTCTTTATAGGAACGTTCATTGCAATATTATTTTTTATAGCCACAGGAAGTATATTGTATTTTAAAATGTTTACTGAAATTCAAAAAGACAAACAAGAATTTATCTCTCTTAAAAAAATGGGGATGTCAAAGGATGAAGTAAAAACTATTATAAGTATTCAATGCTTTATAATGTTTTTCTTACCTTTTGTAGTAGCCTTTAGCCACACAGCCTTTGCTATAAAATCATTAAGTAATCTTCTTGGTGAAAGTTTGAGCATATATTTATTAACTATAGTAGCCATATACCTACTACTTCAAACCAGTTACTATTTCTTTTCAAAATCAATATATACAAAGCAAATTAATAATTGGGAATTATAATTTTTAAAGTTAACTTATAATCATATCCATTATTTAATCTTTATTAATTCTATAAAATATAAAACACCGTATAATTAAAATCTAATAATGCGGTGTTTTATTAATAATTAAGATTATTATTCCTCTATAAATTGTATTAGTTCTTTATTAAACTTCTCCTTCTGATCATAAAACAATCCATGTCCACTACTTTCAAATGCTATAAGTTTTGAGTTTCTAATACCTTGATTTTGAGCTTGAGCTAATGGAAAAAGACAAACCTTATCATGAATACCGTGCAATATTAATGTTGGAACATTTATTTTTTCCAAATCAGAAAATAACCCTTCTTCATTTAACCATGAATTAGCTACTGATGCCGTAGACCATCCTGCAGCTTCCAACCCTAATTGGAAAAACCAATCTGAAAAAGCTTCAGTTATGTGTTGAAAGAAAAACATATTTCCAAAATCTCTTAACATCTTAGGTCTATCATCATAGGTTCCCTTAATTATGTCATCTACATCTTTTTTTTCTAATCCATATGGAAAATATGATCTTTTTATTAGACTTGGTGCTGCTGCTGCGAAAAGCGCAAGCTTAGACACACTTGCTTCATTGTGTCTAGCCATATACCTTATAGCAATTGCTCCGCCTGTAGAATGTCCGGACAATATAACATTTTTTAAGTCTAAAGCTTCAATTACAGCCTTAACATCATCTGCTAATCTATTGTAGTCATACCCTGTAAAAGGTTTATCCGATTTGCCAAATCCTCTTTGATCTATACCTATGCATCTATACCCCATTTTAGGAAGTTGATCAAATTGATATTCAAATAGTTTATGACTTCCAGGCCAACCATGTAAAAATACAATTGTCTTTTTACCTTTTGGATTAAGATCTTCCACATAAATATTTATATTTTCTTCTACCTCAACATAATATCCCACTCAAATACCTCTCTTAATAACTATTTTTCATTAACATTTTATTCCACCAAATCAAATAGGTGAATTCAAAATAGAATTTATATTAAAATCATATATTTTACTCTTTTAATCAATAACCTCTTAAATAAATTAAGGGAGATCATTTATGATCTCCCTAGAAATTGATACAATATAAACATTCTCTTAAACCACATCATTAAATAAAAATTCACATGTATTTTACAACATTTATAATATTTTAAATATTTTTAGTATTACTTTTACCTTTTATTTAAAAATTATTTGTGTAGTAATCCTTCTTCAGTTTGTTCAAACATTATTGATTTTTCAGAAGGTCTAAAAGTTCCAGTATTCTCATCTCTTCCTTGTAGTAAATATTTTGCATCTTCCTTACCAACACTTTCAGAAGCAAGTTTGCTTAATTCCCCTATTTCACCATCTTTAAGTCTATTAATTATTAACCCAATCTTAGTATCTTCAAAATCTTTTAGCATAGCTACATCCCCAGCACTATCTCCTGCTACAAGAATAGGTCCATAACCTTTTTCAGAAGCTAAAAATCTTTTTATTGTTTTAGTCTTTCCTGCTCCTTGAGTTTGATCATATCCCTCTTTAAATTCAGGAACTATAACATTATCCTTTCTTTGAAGCTCCATAGCCATTATATTTTGCTCTGGTACATTATATTTATACTTAGGGTTAGAAGCAAATGTTTTAACAATATCAACAAAACTTGCACTGCACACGTATACATCTATTCCATTTTCCATTAATGTATTGTATAAATTTTGTTGTTCTTCTAAAGTTCTTAATCCACTATTATAAGAAACTGATACAACCCCTGCTTTGCCTGGTAATTCTTCAGGACTTGTTAAACTTTTTACCCCTATTTTTTCATTTAATGCATTATCAATACCTTTTTCTGCTAATTCTTTAACTTCATTTTCATTCATTCCTGCAAATAAATATGTAACCCAAGGATAACTTATATCTGCTGAAAATGTTTTTCCTATAGAATCATATAAATATCTTGTTTTAGCAATAAAATCTTTATATTCTGAAGTTTTTTTCATATCTTCAAGAGTTTTATCACCTTTCATTCCTTTATAATTTTCATAAATAAATTTATAATCTGAATCTATATCTTCAGCTATTAAATCTATATTTACAGGTTGTCCATCTTTATTGTTACATTTTTCATTAAAATTATCTTTAGGTATATCTTTTCTAAGTACTTTTGACAATTCCTCTGGAGACATCTTAAATTCTAAATTTTCAAGTTGATATATTAATAGAGCTTCCTCTACATCATTATAAATTGATGTATTATCCCAATCTACTACAATATATGGTTTTTTATTTTCGTCATAGTTTTTGCCTTTAATTCCATTTTCTTCAATAAGTTTATTTAATGCATTAAAGTTATTTTCTGACCAATTTAATTTTTGTAATTTAACCTCATCTTTTTTTACATCACTTGCTACATTTTTATTTTCTTGAGTTTCTGTGTTTTGATTTTTTCCACATCCCACTAAAGTTCCTACTGTTAAACAAGTTACCATTAATAATGCTAAAATTCTTTTATTTTTCAATTTATTTACTCCCCTTCTTTACAAAACTTTTTAATCTTTTGCATTTTTTACTTTAGCAGTTTAAGTAGAATGTTTAAAAATAAATTTAAATTATTTTTTATTATATCAATTACTTGCGATGTAAATATTTAATTAAACACTTTGTTTTTAACTATAATATAAAAAGTTTCTTTACTAACTATATTTTTTGTCTCTTTTGTAATACATACCAATTGTACCATATTTTTAAATTAAATTATATATTATTACATAAATATATAATTTTTATTATAATAAAACATATGTATTTATGTATATTTTGTTGAAATGTTGTATAATTTTTTAAGTACAATAAAAGAGTTGCTTTTGTTATCAAAACAACTCTTTATAAACTTTAACCTTATTGTAATTTTTTTAAGTTACATCTTATATAATATAAAATTTCAGTCATCTTTTCTAAACCTTATAAGTCCCTATCTTTTACTTATAAATTCCTTCAGTATATCATTAAATAGTTTTTAAATGTATTCATCATATAATTAATTTTATTTATAGCAGTTATACTTGTTTTCTTCTCTTTTTCTTTTAGCATTAATACTAATATAAGATCCTTCAACTATATTTTTATAACCTTTTTTTATCAATATATTTTTTATATAATCTATATTAGGGCATCTATCATAATGATGATTATCAGTTACCATACAAGATGATAAATGAATAACAACCTGATCTTTATTAAGATTATATTTTTTATATACTTTTTTAGAAAAATGCTCTAATTTAGAAGCAACGCCCTTTCCACAACATCCACCACAAGTAAATGAAATATATCTTATATTATTATCGTATTCTTTAAACATTTCATCTCTATTATAAAATGCATCAGTACAAGCAAAACCACTACACCTCTTATGTGCAATTTCACATTGAATTATAATAACGTATTTAACTTCCATATTTCCCTCCATTTTTTACTAAATAAATATTAAAATTAAACATATACATAGTTTACAAGCATATATTAACTTGTAAAATTTATATTTTATAGTTAATATTTAGATATAATTTTATCTAAACTAAATTTTTCTAAATTAACTATTCAGATATTTATATAAATAAGTATTAGATATTATGGATGATATTACAAATGTAATAACTGTTGCTATCGCAGCTCCATCATAGCCAAATTTTAAAATTAACAAAATATCTAATACTATATTTAAAATCCCACTAAAAATTGAATTAAATAAGTTAACTTTTTGTTTTTTTATAGTAAATAATATATTTCCACTAGGTACCCTAAATGTACCAGCTATAAAATAACCAACCCATAAAATCCTAAAAGCACTTATACAATTTAAATATTCACTTCCGAATATAATTTTTATAACAATTGGAGCAAATACAATACAAATTATACTAATTAAACCATTTATAATAGCTAAGTATCTTTGTAATTTAATATATTTTGCTTTAACCCAATTTTTATCATCACATTTCTTTGCAAAATAAGGATAAACAAAAATCATTACAGATGATGGTAAAAAAAGCATATTCATTGGAATTAATGTAGCTACTTTGTATATTGCAACGATAGACACATCTCTAATTATATTACCAATTAAAAGTACATCTAATTGAAAAAGTAACTGTGAAATAGCATTTGTTAAAGATAAAACTATAGAAAACTTCAAAAACTCTTTTTTATTAGCTTTATCTGGATATTCAACCTTTGATAAATTTGATATGTGTTGTCTTAAAAATATTATTCCTAATATAATTGTTAAAACTAATGACATATATCTTGCAAGTATAATACCTTTTATTTTAAATAATATACCTAAAGAAACAATTCCAATTAAATATAATATAGTATTGGAATTGCTTAATATAGCAAATTTTTTATTTTCATAAAGCACTCTTAAATAAATTTGAATAATATCAAAAATTATAGAAAATACAGGTATTGCACTTAAATATAGTAGAATAGTCATACTTCCTTTGATAGGTAGTGAACCAAATATAGAAAATAATACCATTAAAATACATATAACTAAATTACTTATCATACCTATTTTAATTCCATATTTTAAATATGATAATTTTTGATCTTTATCATAATTTCCACTACAATATTGAAGAATAGCTGGTACAACACCTAATCCTTGCAATAATAAAAACATATTTAGAATAGTTTGAGCATATGTATATTCACCAAATAAATCCTTTCCAATTATTCTAGGCAAAATTATACCTATACCAAACCCAATAACTTTATTTATAAAACTGGATCCAAAAATATGTAAAAATCCATTTTTGATTGCTACTTTTAAATCCAATAAAATACTATTTTTCATAATATTCTCCTTAATTGTAATATATAGCTTGGATTATATCACAATTACATAAATATACAAAATAGCATTTATATTAATATTTTTAATGTTAAATTTTATTTTGATTGCGTAACATTCCACATTTATCTTTAGATAAATATTCAAATTTATGTTTACTATAAATACAATCAGCAGGTGAATTTGCAATAAGAAAAATATAACTATCTTCAAATGTATTCCTATCTAAATATTCATCAATTACATCCATTATTCTATTTGCATATCCTTTTCTTCTATAATTTTCATCAACCATAACATCACTTACAACATAAGTTATTCCATTATCTCCTACAACTCTACCAAAAGCTATTAATTTATCATCATCATAAATACTTGCTGTAAATAATGAATTTTCTATAGCAATACGGCTTCTTTCCATATCTTTCTTTCCCATACCAGAACGGATTCTTAAATTCACATAATCCTCAGCAGTTGGTTTTTCATATATAATATTCATTTTCTCCTCCACCTTACATAAATAATTTATTTGCCTAGTATAATTATTTATATTAACATAAAATTATGACTATCAATGAGTTTTTAGCAATAAATTTATGTTTTTAACAAAACTAAGGAGAGATTTATCATGAAGAACGTTTATTTAAGGAAAGAAGACTGTTGTAATTGTAGTGCTTGTTACAATACTTGTCCTACACAGGCAATTTCTATGAAACCAGATGAAGAAGGATTTTTATATCCTGTCATAGACAAAGAACTATGTATAGATTGTCATAGTTGCGTAAACATTTGCCCTCTAGTCTATGATGGAAATTACAAAGAAAAGACTGTGCCTAATTTTTTAGTGGCTAAACATAAACGTGAAGAAGTTTTAATGAATTCCACATCTGGAGGAGTGTTCACAGCAATTTCTGATGCAATACTTAAAGAAGATGGAGTAGTTTATGGTGCTGATTACGATGATGAATTCCATGTTTTACATAAGAGAGCAGAAAATTATGACCAACGTAACCGAATGAGGATATCTAAATATGTACAAAGTAACATGGGGAATACCTTTGAGCAGGTAAAAAAAGACTTAATGAATAAAAGAAAAGTACTATTTACTGGAACTCCTTGTCAAAACGCAGGATTAAGAGGGTATATGGGAGATTCAGCATTAGTTGAAAACTTATATCTATGTGATGTGATTTGTCATAGTATTCCTAGTCCTTTAGTTTGGGAAGATTACAAAAGACTATTAGAAAAAGAGTATAAAGGAAAATTAACCAGTATTCAATTTCGTTCCAAGATAATTGATTGGAGTAGAGAAAATAGTAATAAAACATTCCTATTTACAATTTCACATAGCGAAAAAATACATACCGACAAAAGATTCTATCAACTTTTCTTTGGTAAAAAAACTATTATGCGTCCTTCCTGTGAGCAATGCCCATTTACAGATATACACCGTCCATCTGATATTACAATTGCAGATTATTGGGGAATTGAAAAGTATGCCCCTGAATGGAATGATAAAAAAGGTGTTTCTTTAATCTTAATCAATAATGAAAAAGGTGCTAATCTTCTTAAAAAATGCAGTGAAGAATTAAAATATGAAACCCGTCCAATGGAAGAATCACTTGCAGAACAACAACGTTTAAGTGAACCTATAAAATTTCCAGAAAGCCGTAAAAAATTCTGGTATGATTATCGAAAATATGGTTTTGAGTATATTATTGAAGATTTAACTAAATAACATAAAGCATAACTTATACAATATTTGTATAAGTTATGCTTTTGTATTTATATACATTATATAAATATATTGTAATTTATGTTATAATTTAATATCGAAAGAAATATTAAACTACTATTGAATTTCTAATTATGAATTAATTTAGGAGGTAATTATGATAGCTCTTATAGGAATAATATGCATAGTCATTGGTTTTATATTTAAAATTTTTCCACCACGAAAAATCAACCGTATATATGGTTATAGAACCAAATTATCAATGAAAAATGAAGATACATGGACTGTAGCACAAAAATATTCATCCAATACTTTTATTATATTAGGTTTTATTTATCTCGCTTTAGAATTTATTTTAAATCAATTATCCACAACTATTAACGTAAGTTATAAAAATATAATAATTTTAATAGGTTTGATTATTATGATTATTATTGATGAAATGCACCTAAAAAAAATTTTTAATAATGATGGAAATAGGAAATTATAAAGGAGGAATAGCCTCCTTTAATTTATATAAATATTTTAACACTATAAAAACATAACATAACTTTTAAATATAAAATAATTGAATAATAATTATTTTATACTTTTTAAAATACATCCTTTCGTAGTTATAGATATTTCTCCATTTTTATCAATATAATCTTCTATATAATTTATAAATTCCTGTTTTTTATAGCCTATAAGTATTTTTTTACCTTTTATTGTTGATGCCTTATAATCTACTATAGGCTTGGCCTTATCAACTATAATTTTTCCTGAAAGAGTATTTAACTTCACATTAGCAAAATATTTTTTTAATAATATTTTACCACTTATACTATCAAATCTTTCACACATACCGTTATTACCTAACCCACTTTTATAGTCAAAGCCATCCATAATCTCATTTAGTTCACTCATAGTTTCTGGTGCATTAGTAGTTACATAAAAAACTCCACCTTTAACAAGAATTCTTTTCACTTCTGATAAAACTTTTTCTATATCTGGAACAAGATATAACATATGTCTTGCAATGACTATATCAAAACTTTCATCATTATAAGGAATATTTTGCGCATCAATAACTTTATAGTTAAAATTATATCCTACCCACTTCAACTGTTCTCTAGTTTTTTCAAGCATACCAGTAGAAAAATCTGACAAAGTTATATTCCAATTTTTATTTACTTTGTTTATATTTTTTAACCATAACCCTCCTGTTCCACATCCTAATTCCAATATTCGTGCTTTCTTTGGAAATGACATATGGTCAAAACACCACGTATTCCAATCAGTTTTATTAATGTTATAACTATGCAAGTCTGCTCTTTTATCAAAATTTTCCGACGTTTTATACTGCTCTTTTACTTTAGATTCTATGTTCGTCATCTTAATAATTTTTATAAGATTTTCAACATCTAAAACTTCATTTTCTCTTATTTGATTTTCAGCATTATTAAGAGCTTCTATAACTGAATCTATATGGTTCCTTTTTTCTTTTAATTCCTTTTTTTGTATATGAATCAAATTTTCAATATCATATTCTTTATTATCTAAAAGTATTTTTATTTCATTAAGTGTTAATCCAATAAATTTTAAAGTATTAATTTGTTGTAACTTTAAAAAATCCTTATCACAATAAATTCTATAACCTGAATCTGTTTTCTTTGATGGTGTTAATAATCCGATTTCATCATAATAATATAGTGTTTTTATTGTTACACCTGTTAAATCTGCAAACTTACCTATTTTCAACCTATCATCACCTCTCTTATATCATTATAATTCCTCCTCTTAGGTTAGAGTCAATATTAATTTAAAAGTCCCACTACTATATTTAAAGAAAGTAGTGGGATTTCACTTATATTTTCTATTTTAATTTTTTATTCATACCTTTTATTTTCTTTCATTTCTAGAATCTTCATTGAAGCAACATACCTTTGTAATCTTTCATTTAATACATCCCAATTTAAATTTTTAATAAATGTATCCATATATTTTGCCTTATCCGTTCCAAAATCCATAAAATATGCATGTTCATAAACATCCATAACTAATATTGGGTAAGAAAGCCATACTGCACCTTGATCATGAAGGTCGCTTCCAATTATATGCAATCTATTATCTATTGGATCAATGCAAAGAACTACCCATCCTCTCACTGCCAATCCTACATTAGTAAAATATGATATGAAATTTTCATATGATGAAAATTGATCTTCTATAGCGTTAAGCAAAACACCACTGGGATTATTATTTCCATTAGTCATATTTTCAAAATAAAGTTCATGTAGTTTCACACCGTTCAATGCATATGTTTCTCCAAGTTTTAAACTACGCATTTTTGAATAAGTTGGATTACTGCCAGTAAAGTCATTATCCATATAAGGTACGCTCCAAATTTCATTTAACTTATTTACATACCCTACATATAATTTATAGTGTTCTTCTAGTTGTCTTATGGATATACCTTCAACTGAATTGAGATTAAAAATTTCTGGTTTCATATTATACATTAAATCACCTCTATAAAATATCTTAATTATTTAAAAACTAGAATGTCATCATTTATTTTTTACACTCTATTACATAATATGTAATAAAAGTTTAATGTGCATATTTATATACTTAATCTACATCTATGCTCTCACTATTTATATTTATTTTTAAAAACTAGCTATGTAAAATTTAATTCATGTAAATATAGTTTGCCATTAATTAAATGCTCTATACCTTTTCTTTAAATACTGTATAATTATTAATTGAAAATTTTTGCTCTTTTAAAAGCTATATTTATTATTTTATATAAAGCTAGTCCACTTATTGTGTTTATAGCAATAGTAGGTAATACAATTGTTAATAAAAGTAGTTTAAATGATGCTGGTAATCCTATTATTATTTTAGCTGATAATAAAAACATTACTCCACTTATTAAAGTTCCTATAGATAAAGTAATCATTGTTAAAAAAGAGCTATTATTTACCCTATTTAAAATTCTTATTTTACATATAAAATTTGTTAATATATAGACTATATGTGCTGTAACTAATTTATCTATTAAATTAGGCAATTGACCTCCTGGAAATTTTGTAGTCATTGCAGTAAATATTCCTGTTATTATAGCTGATACCAATATAGTTTTATAGTCATCCTTATTAATTACTATTATTATTATCATCATAGTTAAAGCAAAATCTGGTTGCATTGGCAATCCTATAGCTGGAGTAATTTGATGCAGTATAGCACCTATTGCTAATAAAATTGAGTTCATTGTTAATATTTCCGTTTTATTAATTTTTTTCATATTTATAACTCTCCTTATACTAATTATTTTTCTTAATTGTATTTTAAAATGAGGTTTGTTTATTAAAGAGCTATACCTTCACCTCATATAAATCACCACCTTCGTCTAATTTTTTAATTTCAAATAAAAAAACTCCGTCCTAAATTAATAGGACGGAGATATTATCCGCGTTGCCACCTAGATTATATAATTTTAATAAAATCATATCACTCAATTTCAAGTACTAACATACTCTATCTGCTATAACGTGCAGTCCACGATAACCAGTACTTTCTAAAAAGATTTCCCTTTATTCCTCAAAGGCCCATTCATTAAATTTTTTCATGCTAAGATTCCACCATTCCCAGCTCTCTTTAACGAACCTAAATTTAATTACTCCCCCTTATCAAAGGATTAAAACATTATTTATTTTATAAATAATAATATTAGGTATGTATTAAAATGTCAAGAAAAATATTTTTTAATGCTTATTTTTATACATACAATAAATTTAAAAATATAAATTACATATATAAAAAACTATCTTAAAATAGAATTTTAATTCTATTTTAAGACAGTTCCTTTAAACCTTCTAAATATATAGAACTTGTCCAAGAGTTTCTTAAAGCATTAATGCTGCTACCATACCAATAATTAACAATGGTATATTATAATGTAGAAATGTTGGTACACAAGTATCCCATATATGATCATGTTGAGAATCTATATTAAGTCCAGATGTTGGTCCAAGAGTACTATCCGATGCTGGAGAACCTGCATCACCTAGTGCTCCTGCTACTCCAATTAATATAATTATAGCTAAAGGACTAAAACCTAACTTAAGTCCTAGTGGACAGTATATAGTTGCTAGTATTGGAATGGTACCAAAGGAGCTTCCTATTCCCATAGTTATAAGAAGTCCTACTAAAAGCATCAATAATGCCCCAATAAACTGATTTTGTCCCACTAAAGAAACTATGGAGTTTACAAAGGATTCTACAGCTCCTGTTTGTCTTAATACATTTCCATATCCAGCAGCTACAAGCATTACAAATGCTATAAAACCCATTATTTTAATTCCACCATTCATTAAGTCATCAACTTCATCAAATTTAATGGCTCTTGTTACAATTAATACTATAATTGCACACAACCCACCTAATGGTAACGATTTCGTTAAAATTTGAACTATAAAAGCAACTATAGTTGCAACTAATACAAGCCAATGTGTCCTTGTCATTTTTAAATCTTCATTATCATTTGAAAACTCTTCTAAAATCACATCTTTATATTCTCTAGGCTTTCTATAACTAAAAAATACAGCTACTAAAAGCCCAATAATCATACCAACTCCTGGCATCCACATTACTTTACTTACCATACTAGTTGTAACTTCTATATTGTTAGCTATCATTTGGTCTCTTATAATATTTTGAAATATAAGTCCAAAACCTACTGGAATAGCTATATAAGGAGCCTTTAATCCAAAAGTTAAAGCACATGCAACAGCTCTTCTATCAATTTTTAATTTATTCATAATTGGTATAAGTGCTGGAATTAAAATTGGTATAAATGCTATGTGTACTGGAATAAGATTTTGAGAAAAACAAGTTATAAACGCTATAATTAATATAAAAGCAATTTTATTACCTCTAACTACCGTAGATATTTTCTTAGCTAGTATACTTGCAAGTCCTGTTTTATTTACAGCTACAGCAAGAGCTCCTAACAATAAATAACTAAGTGCCGTTTGAGAATTGTCACCCATTCCACCTACCAACAACTTCATAGTTTGGTCAATACTTAGATTAGCTGCAATTCCAGCAACTATAGCTGAAATTAATAAAGACAATATAACATTCAGTTTTAATAAACATAAAATTATCATTACTGCAATAGAAATGACAACAGGATTAAGTAAATTCATAACATCATTCTCCTTTATATAAATTTAGGTTGTTAATAATTTCAAATTTTAAGCTATCTCATAATAATATATAAAAGATTCATCTATATCGACTTTTTCTAAGATGTTTGTTGAAACTAACATGATGTTTATCCTGGTACATATACTGAGTTTATATTATAAAAGTGTATTCATATAAAAACTATTACGTATAATTATGAACTTTGAAATTATATACATACTTTTCTGAAAATATAACATTTAATTTTACACCTTATCTTTCATTAAAATAATTTTATAGTCTTAATTACAAGTAATTCTTATTAATTATTAGCTATCACCTTCAAATCCAGTTATTTTTAGTCTTATATGAAATCATTTACCTAATGGCTAAGCCTTAAAATATAGCTTATCCAAATTATGTTATTAACATACTCTAAACATTGGTTATCCTATGCTAATAAGCTAAAGCATTAATAAAAAGTATATTCAGTTTAATAAGTTAATTAAAAAACTATTTTAAATAATAATACCAAATTTTAATCTATAAATAAAGTAAAATTTCAATTTGCTGAAAATTTAATCATTTGTACTAGTTCAAATTGAATTTCAAATTTTACTTGACAATATTTTTTTATAGACTCAAGAAAACCTTTTCATATTTTTTAAACTTAACATAATACACTATAACTATTAATTTTTAATTTCTATATTAGTTTAAATAAATATTTATTTTTAACTTATCACATAATTTTTCCTTAAAGTTATTTTTAGATATAGCTATTTTATTTTTTCTATCTTTTTCAGAATATTACATCTTTTGATTCTTTGCAACTACTTTCTGTTCTGATAAATATTTTTTTACAATTTGTTAATTGTTTATTTTTATTTTCTATTATTTTAAAATTTATTTCAAAGTTATCTAAAAACTTTCCAAAAGTTTTTACTTATCTTTAGTTGTCAACTCTAAGATTTTTATATTATTTATATTTTAACTTTTAATGTTTTCATAAAATATATATAAAATAAGATATCTAATTAGATATCTTATTTTATATATATTTAGTTTATTTCTATTTTAAATTATAATACTGCAATTTATTTAATAATTAAGTAAATACTACACTTTACAATTTTAATCTATCCTTTACTCTTGTACCTAATTCTTTATCTGACTTCATAAAATTAACTATAGCCTTTTTTTGAATAAATTTATCTACTTTTGATAAATCATCAATTAAATTATCAACTAAATGATCCTGTTCTACTTTAGAGAAAGCTCTATACCTATCTCCAGCTTGACTAAAATCATCGGTTATTGGTATCGTATTTCTTTGTATTTTGCCTTCTATAAAAACCATATTTTTATTTTTTTCTTTATTTTCAATAGGTTTATTACCATTTAAAGAATTTGGTTTATAATTTACTTTTCCTTCTCTTATATGGTAATTCATTGGACCATCCTCAATATTATTATTAACTTGAACTTTAGGCCTATTAACTTGTAGTTGTTCAAAATTTTTACCAATCCTATATCTTTGACTATCATGATAGGCAAATAATCTTCCTTGTAAAAGTTTGTCATTTGATGCCTCTATACCTGGAATTAAATTTGCTGGGCAAAAGGCTGCTTGTTCAACTTCTGTAAAGAAATCTTCAGGTGCTCTATTTAATGTAAGTCTTCCAACTTTAATAAGTGGATAAAGTCTTTCTGGCCACACTTTTGTTGCATCTAATGGATCAAAATCATTATCTAACTCTTCATGTTCTTTCATAAGTTGAACAAAAAGGTCATATTCAACAGTTTTACCATTGTTTAAAGTATCATATAAATCTCTTGTTGCTATATCTGGATCAGTACCAGCAAGAATTACTGCCTCATCTCTTGTTATTGTTTCAAGTCCTGCTAGTGGCTTCCAATGATATTTAACAAAATGTCTTTCTCCTTGATCATTAATCCAAACATACGTATTTACACCAAATCCTTCTATCTTTCTATAACTTTTTATTGTTCCCCTATCTGAAAATAGCCATGTAATCATATGAGTAGACTCAGGGCTATTTGTTATAAAATCCCAAAATCTATTAGGATCATGAAGATTAGTATCTGGAGAAGGTTTAAAAGAATGAACCATATCTGGAAACTTCATAGCATCCCTTATAAAAAACACCGGTATATGATTCCCTACCAAATCATAATTTCCATCTTCTGTATAAAATTTAACAGCAAATCCTCTAGGATCTCGCAAGGTGTCTGCTGATCCTTTTGATCCTATAACTGTAGAAAACCTCACAAAAGTAGGTGTTTCTGTGCCCTCACCCTGTAAAAATTTAGCTTTTGTATATTTCTTCATACAATTATGAACTTTAAAAACACCATATGCACCAGCACCCTTTGCATGTACAACTCTTTCTGGTATTCTCTCTCTATTAAAATTACTTAATTTCTCTATTAATTGTATATCCTGAAGTAATGTAGGGCCTCTATCACCCACTGTTAATGAATTACTATCATTATAAATTGGTGCACCTTCATTTGTTGTCATGTACTTATCACATTCTATTTTTTTATCCTTCATAACACCCTCCAATATGCTTAAATTATTATACTATAGGGTTCCAAGTTGACTTTTTAAATTATCCATTCAAAAACTTGGATACCCCAGAGACATGCTCCGAATCATTTAGAATTTAATGCTAAATCATGTATGAAAATATTTTAAAGTTATTGAATAAATTTAAATTTGAGCTTGTTCCCCTATATGATTCATAAATTTTTAAATACATAATACGCCCATCTATAAATTATATTTCTTATTTTTTTGTTTTATTACAATGAAAAATAAGCCTCCATATAACATGGAGGCTATCTTATGAATTTTCCTTCAACCCACTATCTATAAGTTGAAGATTATATTCCTTTATAAGTTGAATAAGTTTTTTACTATATATTTTTTCACCATTTTCGTCTTCTTCTGTACTGTACCCTGCAACTTCTAAAGCTTTAGCTTGACCTATATAAGTTTTAGCCTCAAACAAACCATTTTCTTTATATCTTTCATTAGAGTATAAGAATTTTCCATGATCATCTATAGACTGATTTAAATTATCATACTTTCTAAAATCATCTTCTATTACTAAATCATGAAATTCTTTAGTCTCAAATTTTATTTTTTCTCCACTATAATTAGCATCTGCTTTTATACCAAATAGATTACTACCCTTTATTGCTAAATCAGATCTTCCAAAGTCTGATTCTAAAATTGCTTGAGCTATTGTTATAGATGGTAAAATACCATACTTTTTATAATTTTCTATTGCACTTGCTTTTATGTTATTTATAAAATTCATTTGTTCTGAATCTTTTGCAACACTTTCTGGGACTATTCCAAAATACTCTAACTGTTGTAAGTAAGTATGTACTCTTTTCTTTTCTCTATTATTAAAATTTAACTCAGTCAATACATCTTCTAAAGACCTTAATTTATAACCATTACCTTCTTTAATTATAAAAGCTTGTCCTATTTGTTTAATTTGTTCTTCTGTTACCTGTTCAATCTTGTTTTTACTTTGGACTGCAGTTATTGCTGCTATGTACTTCCAATTTAATTGAACTTTTCCTTCTCCAATATCATCTGCATAATTAGTATATTCCAATGCATCTAACTTAGATGTATCTATTTCCTTAAGCGCTCTATAGTTAATCCCCCAAATCATACCTAAAATGATAAATACCACTATTAAGCTTATTATTAAAATTTTTTTCATCTATTCACCCCTCACCAAATACTTGTTTTTCACCGTATAACTTAAATACATATAAATTATACATTGACAATGTTACATATTTGTTACATAAAAAAATATAGACAAAATATCTATATTTTTATAATAGTATTTTGTCTATATTCTACATTATATAATTAAATATATTCAACTTTTTTAAAGCTGATTATATGGATTGCTATAAATTTTAACTATTTAATAACTTGTATAAATCATTTTTCAAATTCTTTAATATAAGCTTAAGTAGTTATGTATTCTATATTTTGTTTTTATTGTATTCGTATTTTTTTAAATATTCAGTATATTATTTTTAAACCAAATTCATTTATGCAGCTAACTTTAAAAACTTATTCATAGTCATATTATATTGAATTTCTTTTTTAAGTTCTCTATCAACATCAAACCCAACTTTTTTAAAAACTCTTTTTGAACGTTCATTCTCAAAATTAATTTTTGCAATTACTTCATCTACCCTCCAATAAAAAAACGCTTCCTTTAATCCTTGAAAAATAGCATTACTACCTAATCCCATTCCCCATTTTTCCTTATCACCTATTACAATAACTATTTCTACTGCTTTTCCTTTTGGTATAAGTTTTAGAAAACCTATTGATTCTTCCTTCTTTGTAATCATATAAAAACTTCCATTTTGATTAAACAGATGCGTTAACACAGGTAAATTAATTGAATTTAGCGTATTCCTTATACTATTACATACATTAGGACTTTCATTCAAGTATCTAGTAATCTCTTCATCTTCCATCCATTGTAAAATTTTTATAGCATCCGATTTAAAAACTTCTTGACGGAGCTCTAAATCATTATTTTTCATTTTTAACCCTCCAAAGTAACTTATTATAAAATAACTAACTTTTCATTAGCCTTGTTTAAATCTTATCAAATACTTTTTTGCATAATAATAAAAACTTATTACTTATTTGTAACAAGCCTTACTCAAACAATGTAAATGATATCATGAATAGTTTTTTTTTCAATCTTGTCCACCTGTCTAAAAACATGGTTGGGAGCATTTGCATTGGTATTCTACTGGAAATATCTATTTTACTCCATAAATCTACCATACTGACTTTTCAAAAGCAAAAATATTTTTTATCTAATAAAAAAATGATGATATTTAAGTATTTTATATAAACACTTAAATATCATCATTAATATATATTTCATAAACTAATTCAACTCAAACAGTGACAATAATTCCTCTTCACTTAAAGATAATAAATCATTTCCTTTTTCATTTTCATTATCCATTATTTGTGAAATCAACTTTCTTTTTTCATCTTGAAGCTGTACAATTTTTTCTTCAATAGTTCCCTCAGCTATTAATTTTATTACTTGAACAACATTTTTTTGACCTATTCTGTGTGCTCTATCCGTTGCTTGATCTTCAACTGCTGGGTTCCACCAAGGATCAAAATGAATTACTATATCTGCAGATGTGAGGTTAAGTCCTGTACCACCAGCTTTTAAACTTATTAAGAATATAGAGTTATCTCCATTATTAAAATCTTGAACCATCTCCATTCGTTTTTCAGCTTTTACACTACCATCTAAATAACTAAAAGACATATCTTCCATCTCTAGTCGCTTTTGTATGTTTTTCAGTGCTGATGTAAATTGAGAAAATACTAAAACCTTGTGTCCACCCTCTATGCTTTGCTGTAGCAATTCTACTAAAGCCTCTATTTTCCCACTTCCATATGTATAATCCTTAGATACTAATGATGGATCCAGACATATTTGTCTAAGCTTTGTTATATAAGCTAAAATTTCTATTTTACTACTTCTAAACTCATCATTTTTAACCTTATTTTCTATTAATTCTAATGCATGATTAGCATAAGTTTTGTATACACTCTTTTGTTTATCATTTAAAGACACCAACAGTTTCTTTTCAAGTTTTTTAGGCAATTCCTTTACAACATCTTTCTTCTTTCTTCTTAGTATAAAAGGTGCTATAAGCTTATTTAATTCTTCCAAAACTTCTGGTCCTTCTTTTAGTCTTTTATGATATCTTACTGAAAATTTATTTTCATCGTAAAGATAAGTGGGCATAATAAAATCAAATATTGACCATAGCTCCATAAGTGAGTTCTCAATAGGCGTTCCTGATAATGCAAATTTTATATCACCATTTATATCTTTTACTGCTTTTGCATTTTGAGAATTAGGATTTTTTATATATTGAGCCTCATCTAATATTACAGTATGAAAAGACTGCTTTTTATAAAATTCTAAATCTATTTTCAAAAGATTGTATGTGGTTATTATCACATCAAAGTTTTCTTTCTTTTTTATAATTTCTTCTCTTGACTTCTTATCTCCATTTATCACTGCTATTTTTATAGATGGTGCAAATTTTGAAAATTCTTCTTTCCAATTATAAATTAGAGATGTAGGCACTATTACTAAAGATTTTTTACCTTTATTAGAGAGAATATAGGTAATTACCTGAAGAGTTTTCCCAAGTCCCATTTCATCAGCTAATATACCTCCAAAGCCCAAGTATTCAAGTGTCTTTAAATAGTTATACCCTATTTTTTGATATGGTCTTAAAGTCGCATTTAATTGACTTGGCTCTTTAAAACTTAATTTTTCTATATTTTTAAATTTGTCTTTAATTTCCTTAAGTTCATTTTTACCTTTTACATATCTAATACTATTTTCTTTTAAATAATTGTCTAAGAACATAGCTTTACTATTACTAACTTTTACAATATTATTTTCTATATTATCTTCATATGATACAATATCTAATAAATTTAAAAACTTTTTAAGTTCTAATTCTTCCAAATCTAAAAATTCTCCACTCTTAAGTTTATAGTACTTAAGATTTTCTTTAAATGCTCTTAATATTGCTATTGTTTCTTCTGTTGGAATATCTCCAACCTTAAAATCTATTTCAAAATAATTATATTTTCCTGAGTGTATTTGACCTTTAATACCTTTGGAACCTATAGACTTTATACCTTTAAAATTTTGGGAATAATAAATTTCTCCGAAATCTTCAAGTTGCCATATATCCTCTTTAAAAAATTTAAACTTATAATCATCACCATACAATAAATAAAACTTTTCTTTAATTTCATCAAAACCTAAAGACGTTAGTTTTGATATAACTCTTAATTCCTTTTTTTTATCTCTATATATAACTTTTTCACTAATATCTTGAAAAATATTAAATTCATATTCTCCATATTGAACTTTTAAAATTAAAACTATATCTTTACCTTCCATATCAAAATAAAACTTGAATTTTACATCTTCCATTACAATTTTATTCTTTATAGATTTACTTAATGTTAACTTTTCTGAAATTAAATTTAAATCTGGTATTAAATTCCTAAGCACTCTTTCTTCTTCTTCTTTACTTATAGACACTGACTTAGCTCCATTAAAAACATTTAAGTAACGTGTTATTTTATAACAATTTTCATAATCAGGCAAATATATTGTTGTTCCAAAAAGAAAAACATCACATTTTTCATTTAATACTGTCGGTACCCCTGATATACAACTTAAAATATATTCATTACTCTTTTTAATGTCTTTTAGTCCAAACTCCATAGATGGAAAATCATTAACTATTTCTGTTTCTACTGCTCTATAAAAGAACCCTTCATTTAAATAAACTCTATGATTTTTCACTCGTTGAAAAAACTCCCTTATTAAATGGTTGGGTATCTTTATAAATTTACCATCTATATTTTTATTGTATTTCCTATTAAAAGAATTTGAGTTATCCATAACTTTTAATAGTTCTATAAAATCTAAAAGTCTTTTATCCTTTGTACTAAATTTTTGACTCTTTATATCTAAAGTGAAATTTTTTCCATATCTTATAGCAATTTTATTATAATAAGCTGTTAAAAATTGTTCTATATCTTTTAGAGTATACAAGCCCTTATTACCATTAGATTTTATGCCTATTTTAAATTCTGCAGTAATAAGATTATCCCATTCCCTTTTATTTATATATACATCTATCCTTAATTCTTCCTTATTGCTATCCTCTAAAAGTAAATCTAATACACTATTCTCTTTTTTGAAAACCATATTAGATTTTACATCATTTTTAAAAAGCAATGGATTAGTTACAAGTGAATCTAAAGATTTATAAAATGTAGCTATTAGATGTTTACAGCAATAATTATCATTTGAAAACTCTTTTTTCTCATAATCTGCACAAGTGCAATAGGTTGATATAACCAACTTACTTTCTGTATCTATCTCTATACTTGTATCATAATCACTAAATAGTTTTTCTGAGATGACATTACCTTTTATACTTACTAAATGTTCATCTGATTCAATATCTAATTTTGATACTAAATCGTTGTTAAATATTCTTTCACCATTTATATGATTTTTACCACTTGTATTTTCATTAAATCTTTGTAATAAAATATCCCTACTTAACATAATTTCTCCTAACCTAAAAATAAAGTCTATCTTTTAATTATATCATAAAGCTGTAATTGTTATAGTACTTATACTCTGTATAATCTAAATTCTTTATACTTTAAGTAAAATATTCTTCTATATAGTAAAAAATAGGAGTATAACGAATTATACTCCTATCTTATATAATTATTTCCTAACCATACCATAACCGCCATATACAGTTTTTATGTCAGTTACAGAAATAACCGATTTAATTTCTGTTTCCTCTATAAGCTTCATTATTTCTAGCTTTCTCTTTCTTTTTAAGTGAATTAAAAGCACTAGTTTTTTACTACTTCTTCCTTCTCCCTCAATTGAGGTTACCCCAACTTCTGCATCCCTTAAAGTATTTATAAGTTTTTCTCCATCCTCCTCTGATACTATGACATTCATAGTTATCATTCCTATTGCTAATTTATCTTCAATAATAGATCCTACATAATTACCACAGGCATAACCTAATGCATATACAATTATTTTTATAGGATCTTCTTGTATTCCATTTAATACATTTCCGACTACCAATAACCAAATTATAACCTCAAAAAAACCTATTGTTGCTGCATATAATTTCTCTCCTCTAGTTATAAGTACGGTCCTTACAGTAGTAAAAGATACCTCAATTATTTTGCACACAAATATGAATAAATACATCCACATATTACGTCACCTCTTCACTTATAATTTTTAATAACCATTAAATCAATTAAATCATATTATTAACTATAAAAAATGCTTTTTTTTAATTCTTAACTAAATATTAAGAAGTTTATTAAAATTTTTTCATATCATACTATTACAATATGTCATTATATTCTTTTATATAAATATTCGTAATTTTATTTCGATAATGTATATATTGTTGAAATATATGAATTTTTCATATAACTTTATGTAAATAAATTACAATTTATCTTTAAATTGTATGATAATTTAGAATTGGAGAGTGATAAACATAAATACACCAATTGGTATAAGATTTAAAATCCCATTAGATTATGACGAATTGATTATTTATATCTTAGAAACTTTAGATTGTAAACGGCTTATTTGGGTTGTTGAAACTTATTTCGAAATTATAAATAACAAAATTGATAAGCCTAAAAAAATTAATCCTACATCTTTTGAACTTTTTAACTTTATTTCTAGTTCTATCGATGAAAATAAGTATTTAGATTTAAAAGCCTATATAAACGAATCCGATGTTTATGATATTAAAAGTTTTGATGATTTTTTAATTAGTAACTGCAAATTTATGCTTTTTATATATGACTTTGAATATGTTTACCTATATTTTAAAAATAATGATTCACTTAATATAGTGAGGAATGCAGTGCACTCTTTCACAAATGAAAATGTGGAAATTATATGTACAAATTAAAAATTATATAAAGTATTATGGAAATATTTTTCATTTTTATTTACATAATATGTAAATAACTTTATACTATACTTATATCGTATTTTATATATTAATTGATATAAGGGGGATTTTTAAATGGATTTTACTATTTTAAAATATGCACTGTCTATGGCAATGTACTTTGCAGTTTTAATATGTATAGTAGAACTTATGAGAAAACATTGCAAACTAGCTAACATAGTTTGGATTTGTTCTCTTTTAACTTTTCCACTTTGGATTATGGGTGGAGTTTCAGGATGGTTTCGTTGGGCAAAAATTTTAAGTGTTATATTACCGACAATAATAGTAGGCTTCTGTAGAATTTCAAACTTTGAAGAACGCCAAGGTAAATTTTGGGGATTCTTTCAAAAAAGGTGGATTCTTTGGTTTACCTATGGAATATTATTTTTAAATATATTAGAAGCTACTCTTAAAGATGTTGCACTAGGCAATTATGCCAATGCAGGTTGTGGTTTTTTACTATGTGTCACAATCCCATTTGCACCTAAATATTGGAAGTATGATAAACAAGGTGTTGGCGATTTAATTTGTTATACAACGATTGGATGGAATTTTTTATATACTACATGGAATCTTTGTTTTGTTTTTGGTGAGAGCCCTAATTACTTTGCTAGCTCAATATGTATACTTCTTGCAGCAGAATTGTATCCATTCATAAAAAGAAAACCAGAATTATATATTATGGCACGAGTTTACACATTAGCAACACATATGATTCTTCGCTCATGCTTTGGTCCAATGTTTATAACACTTATGGATGCATCTTCTTGGTATAATGAAAGTCTTTGGAAGTATTGGGGAATAGCAAATCTTATACTTATAATCCCATACCTATTTTGGTATATGTGGCAACTTCATACTGGAAATGCAAGCCATACATTTATAAGAAAAGATTCTTATTTACACTCAAAGTTTTCAAGGATGTAATTGTTATAAAAGCTACGCTATAGTATAGTGTAGCTTTTCACATTTTTATTTTCTTCTTTTTTTACCAGCCTTTTTCTTATTTTTAATAATAACTATCTCTTTCTTACCTTTTTTAGTATCTTTATTAAAGCTCTTATTCTTATCACTTTTTTTATTACAATTTTTTTTATCTTTACCATAATGTTGTGATTGCTTCTTATTTTTAGGTTTTATTAGACAGTTTTCTTCAAAGCCTATAAGTTCTGTCCTATTTGCAAGATTTAAGGCTTCATATACTAAATCATATTTTTTAGGATTTCTAAATTGAAGTAATGCTCTTTGCATAGCTTTTTCTGCCTTACTTTTAGGAACATAAACTTCTCTCATCGTTCTTGGATCTAATCCTGTATAAAACATCGTCGTTGATAAAGTTCCAGGTGTAGGGTAAAAGTCTTGAACTTGTTCTGGTTGATATTTAATATCTCTTAAGTATTCTGCAAGCTCTATAGCTGATTTAAGTGTACTTCCTGGGTGACTAGACATTAAATATGGTACTATATATTGTTTTTTACCAACTTTCTTAGTTATTTTGTAAAACTTATCCATAAATTTACTATAGGTTTTTCCTGCTGGTTTTTGCATATATTTCAAAACTTCACCACAAATATGTTCTGGTGCAACTTTCAATTGACCGCTAACATGATTCTCTACAAGTTCATTAAAGAAAATATCATTTTTATCTGCCATTATATAATCATATCTTAACCCTGAACGTATAAATACTTTTTTTATTTTAGTTAGTTCTCTAACCTTTTTTATAACTTGTAAATATTCGCTATGGTCTGCATCTAAATTTTTACATGGCTTGGGATATAAGCATTGCTTATTTTTACATGCACCTATTTTAAGTTGATTTTCGCAGGCAGGTTTTCTAAAGTTTGCTGTAGGTCCCCCTACATCATGTATATATCCTTTAAAATTTTTAAGTTTTGTAATTTCTTCTGCCTCTTTTATTATAGATTCTTCACTCCTACTTTGTACAATTCTTCCTTGATGAAAAGTTATAGCACAAAATGAGCAACTTCCAAAACATCCTCTTGAACTAACAATACTAAATTGAACCTCTTCTATAGCATCTATTCCCCCATCTTTTTCATATATAGGATGGTACGTTCTTTTATAAGGCAAATTATATACTTTATCTAGTTCTTCTCTTGATAATGGCATTTCTGGTTTGTTCTGTACTAAGTATTTACTTCCATGTCTTTGTATTATGACATTTCCTCTAATTGGGTCTTGTTCATCGTATTGAACCTTAAATGCTTTAGCATATTGGATTTTATCTTGTGAAACCTCCTTATAAGAAGGAATCTCTATGTAATCAGAATAGACTTCATCTAAATTATCTACTACATAGCAAGTTCCATTTACATCCCTTATATATTTGGCCTCTATTCCAAGATTTAATCTATCTGCAATATCTACAATTTGCTTTTCACTCATTCCATATGCTAATAAATCAGCTCCACTATCTATAAGCATAGATTTTCTCACCTTGTCACTCCAATAATCATAATGAGCAAATCTTCTTAAACTAGCTTCTACACCACCAATAACTATTTGGGCATCTTTATAAGCCTCCCTTATCTTATTGCAATAAACAATAGTAGCTCTATCTGGTCTTAAGCCCATCTTGCCACCTGGTGAATAAAAATCTTTTTCTCTTAACTTTTTATTTACTGTATAATGATTAACCATAGAATCCATATTACCTGCATTTACTAAGAATCCTAATCTTGGTCGTCCTAACTTTTTAAATTCATCTATGTTTTTCCAATCTGGTTGAGCTATAATTCCAACCTTATATCCTGAATTTTCTAAAACCCTTGAAATTATGGCAGTTCCGAAGCTATGATGGTCTATGTATGCATCTCCTGTAACTAAAATAAAATCTAACTGCTTCCAACCTCGTTCTTCCATATCTTTTTTACAAATAGGTAAAAATTCTTTATTTGTCATTAAATCACCTGCTAATTTATTATTTAATTTACTTTGTTATTTTACATTCTAACTTATTATAATGCAAATATTTTATAGAATTTGAAATTTAAATTTATAATCATATAACTTAGCCCTCAGTATTTATATATTTATTTGTCTTTTTTATAAATTTATGTAACATTATATTATTTTTGAATAATGTTACTATAACTATGCTTTATATACTATAATTCATTTGTAGTTTATTTAAATAAGGAGATTTAAAATGAATAATTTACCTAATTTTATCTATGAGTTTAGTGAAGCTCGCAGAAATGCTTTTGTGGATATCAAAAATTTGAAAGATGAAGGAAAAAAAATCGTTGGAGTTTACTGTGGTTTTGCACCTTGGGAAATCATAAAAGCCTCTGATGCAATAGCAGCTTGGCTTTGTGGTATGGATGAAGACCCAATTAGAGATGGTGAAAAACATTTACCTCGTAATTTATGTCCACTCATTAAATCAAGTTATGGTTATGCTATAACAGAAAAATGTCCTTTTTACTATTTTTCAGACTTATTGCTTGGAGAAACAACCTGTGATGGAAAGAAAAAAATGTATGAACTGTTATCTAAAAGAAAACCTATGCATGTAATGCAATTACCACAAACCCCTTATGGTAAAGCATCTTATATTTATTATAAAAATTCAATAATAGAACTTAAAAATACTTTAGAAACTAATTTTAATGTGAAAATTACAAAAGAAAAATTAAGGTATGCTATTAAATTAAGAAATAAAGAAAGAATAACTCTTAGAAACTATTATGGTTTATCTAAACTTTCACCTCCACCTATGAGTGGATATGATTTAAGAAAAGTAATCCAAGGAACTTTATATATAGCAGATAAAGAAAAGGAAATTAGTGACATTGAATCAATTATAAAAATGACTATGGAAAATTACAATAATGGTAAAAGACCAATTTCATCTGATGCTAAACGAATATTAATTACAGGATGTCCATTAGGTGATTCTACAGAAAAGATTGTAACTGCCATTGAGTCAAATGGTGGAGTTGTAGTATGTTATGAAAATTGTAATGGTGCAAAAGATGAAAATCTTTTAGTTGATGAAAAAAAAGATCCTATAGATGCATTGACAGAACGATATTTAAAAACTGCTTGTGCTTGTATGAGTCCTAATGATAATAGAATTGAGTATTTATCTTACTTAGCGGACGAATATACCGTAGACGGGGTTGTTGATGTAATCCTACAAGCTTGTCATACATATAATGTAGAATCAAATAGGATTCAAGAATTTATGACAAAAGAAAAAAAATTACCGTATATAAAAATAGAGACTGATTATTCTACATCAGACATCGGTCAATTAAACACTAGAATTCAAGCATTTATAGAAATGTTATAATCCTTTTTTATTCAAAAGTTTAATTTATGCTATTTATTTTAAGGAGATTTTACTATGTTTTTATTAAATATTTTTGAGTTTATAGGCACTGTTGTTTTTGCTATATCTGGAACTCTTATTGCAATACAAAAGAAACTAGATTTATTTGGCATTCTCACTCTATCTATAGTAACTGCTGTAGGTGGCGGGATTTTTAGAGACATAATCATTGGAACTACTCAACCTATGGCTTTCAAAAATCCATTTTTTTGTTTTATAAGTATATTAACATCAATAATAACTATTTCTTTATACTCTTTTATATCAAAGTTTACATATAAAAAGGCTTTACAAGAATATGAAATTGATATTTTTGATAAAGATTATAATAGTGAAAATATCAAACATAGAATAAGTTTTTTAAGAAAAAGAACTGCTATTTTAAAGAAATTTAATGCTATTTTTGATGCTATAGGCCTTGGTATTTTTACTGCTGTTGGTTCAAACATAGCTATTTCAAATAAATTTTCTAATTTATTTTTAGTGATTTGTATGGGATCTATAACTGGAATAGGTGGTGGTATATTAAGAGATATATTTGTACAAGATATACCAATAGTATTCAAAAAAGAAATTTATGCTATAGCCTCTATTTTAGGTGCTTTTGCTTTTTGGTTCTTATATAACCATATATCAATTATCCATTGTTTATATATTTCTGCTTTTATAACATTTTCTTTTAGAATGTTGTCTCTATATTTTAACTGGAATTTGCCTAAATTAACAATAGAAATTTTAAAATAAAACTGTAAAAATAAGCTATCTCAAAATTTAAATGAGATAACTTATTTTTTTATTATATTTTCTATGTTTTTTAATAATTAATTTATTCTTTCGAGCTATCTATAAGATACTTCATTGTATCTTTATCCATTGCACCTGGAACATATTGGACTATTTTACCATCTTTATCAATTATGAACGTTGATGGAAAAGCATTTATTCCATATTGATATAATAAATTTCCACTATTATCGAAAACAACTGGAAATGTATATCCTTCCTTATTTAAAAATTCTATTATATCTTCTTTAGATCCTTCTGAACCTATATTAGGTGAAGCAACACCTAATATTATAACTTCATCGTCATTTTTGTTGTATTCATTATATAATTCTTCAATATGAGGCATTTCCCCTTTACATGGAGGACACCAAGTAGCCCAAAAATTTAGGAAAACAGTTTTTCCTTTATAATCGCTAAGTTTATGTTCTTTTCCATATTGATCATATAAAATAAAATCTATAGCACTATTTTTATCTTCTTCAACATTTTCTTTTTCTACTTGGCTATTATTATTCTCATTATTTTCTTTTATTATCTCAGAGTTTTCTATATTGTTTATTTGATTATTTATTCCACTAAACCCATTAATAATCATAAACATGCCTGCCCCTATAAGAATTAAACCACCTATTTTTTTTATAATATCCATATAAAGCTTTATTTTATCTAATGTTTTAAATAACTTATTATAAAACAATGCTGTAATTAGAAATGGTAATATAAATCCTATAGTATAAGTAGCTATTAAAATATTTCCTTTTAGCATAGTACTAGAACTTGAGGCTATTATTAATACAGAAGCTAGTATTGGTCCAACACAGGGTGTCCATCCAAAACTAAAAGTAAAACCTAAAAGATATGCAGACACAGCTTTCATTTCTTTTACTTCCATATTATATCTCTTTTCTTTATTTAATAAAGAAAAATTTAATATTCCCATATAGAATAATCCCATTATAATTATAATAATTCCACCTATAAACATTATCATATTTTTATTTGTATTAAAAAAACTACTTAATGCATTTACTGATGAACCTAATATAAAAAATGTAGTTGATATTCCTAAGGTGAAAAATATTGTATTTTTAAATAAAGAACTTTTTATGAATTTATCTTCTCCATTTTTCAAACTTTGCACACTACTATTGGATAATATACTTAAATAAATAGGTAATATGGGCAATATACATGGTGAAAAAAATGATAATAACCCTTGTATAAAAACAATTAATAAGTTTACATTTTCCATTTGAAGCCTCCTATATATTCTTTAATATCATTTAACTTACGTATAACCACCATTATACCAATATATTTGAATATATTGGTATATGTATTTTTTTATTATATCAGTATTTTAATCATAGTACAATTATAATTTATATTATTATTTACTAAGTTATTTTTTTTATTATCTTCAATGATCTACTATGGAAATTCCACTTAAAAATAATCCACTTATGATAAACATTTTTATTATTTTATCTGTCTATCATAAGTGGATAATATCTAACTTTTAATTAGCTTCATAAAAGCTCTTTTTTTCTTCTACATATTCCTCTAATGTTATATTCTTATCAAATATTTCTTTCGCTAAATCTTCCCCTACATATCTTATATGCCATGGCTCATATTCATAACCGGTAATATTCTCCTTACCTTTAGGATACCTAATTATAAAACCATACTTATAACTATTTTCTTTAATCCATTTATATGATTTAGTATACTGAAACCCTTCATCTAATGTTGTATACTCTTGTGAAAGTATATCTATTGCTAATCCTGTTTGATGTCCACTTTCACCAGGTTTAGCTACTGCCCTGTCTGCCTCTTTCTTTCCAACAGACTTGACTTCATTATCGTAAAGAAGCTTTTGATAGTAATAATCTCTGTAACCAGAAACCCCTAAAAGATATACTCCATCATCTTCAGCATAACTAAACATTTTCTCTAATGCTAAAGCCGCTGGCTTATCTAATAATTTTACATTTTCATTTGAACCTTTTAAAAACTTTATATTAGGCTTTATAAGCTCTTTGGGAATAAAATCTTTATCTAATGAATGTTCTCTATTTACAATAAGAATTTTATGTTTTTTGTTATTTATAGAAGCTATAGCTATATTTTTATATACATCATTTTTGCTACTATCTGTCTTTTCTCTTAAAAAATGTGATAACCCATTATTGTTTAATTCAACTGTACATATTGCAATTAATATCATTAATAATGAAATTACAATTTTTTTATTATTTCTATTCATACACACCCCCTATTTCTCCAATTATATATAAATACTACATAGGTGATGTTATTTCCTTTTTTTACCATAAATTTAACTACATAATATATAAATTGCCTTTTAAACTAAATTTTTTTGATATTAAGCTTTAGTCAAGAGTAAACTTTTCTATCATGCCAACCATATCATTAGATATAGAATTTAATACCTCCGATAAATCGGATAAATTAATTATAGTAGATGATTGTTGCTCAATCGATTGAGATACTTCTTCCATAGAAGATGCAAGTTCTTCTGAAGTAGATGTTACATATTCAATATTATTTAAAATTCCATCTTTCATTTTTACAGTTTTATTAGTAAGAGTAGCTATTTCTTTAATCTCAGGTATTATAGTATTTATTTTATTAACTATATCTTTAAATATATTTATATTTTTTAAAATTCCTTCATGTTGATTTAAGAATTCCATAGAAATATTATTAGCCATTTCCCCAACAGAACTAGTAGCCTTTGATATTTCTCCAATTAATTGAGTTATATCCTCTGAGGACTCTAAAGTTTGTCTTGCAAGTTTTTTAATTTCTTCTGCAACTATTTTAAATCCTCTACCTTCTCCACTATATCTAGCTGATTCTATGGATGCATTCAATGACAGCAAATTAGTTTGTCTTGCTACATTATTAATTGTTTTGGTAATTGAACTTATATTATTAATATTGTTAGTAAGATTTGTTATTTCATCTATAAAACCTTTAAAGTTAAATGTTAAATCATCTATACTTAGTATTACTTCACTTATTCCTTGGGATCCTTTGTCTGCAAATAATTTAATTTCATTACTATTATTTTCTATCGAATTTATTTTTTTATTTATTATATTTAAGTTAAGTGAAAAATCCTTAATTTTACCTGTGGCCTCTATTAAATTTTCACTTTGAACATTACTGGATTCTGCAATGGAATTTACTGAACTTGATATTTCTTCACTTACAGCTGCTATTTCTTTTGAAGATATATTCACTTCTTTTGAATAACCTTCTAAATCTTCTGATACATTTCTTATTTTACATATAATATTTTTCAATGATATATTTGTTCCATCAATGTCTTTTGCTAAAGCTAATATTTCATCCTTAGATTTTATATCAATTACCTTTGTTAAATCTCCCTTTGACATATTTCTTAAGTAATCTCTTATCTTTAATAATGGCTTAGTTATACTAGACGATATTAGCACTGCTATTACTATTGATACAAAAAAGACTATTATACTAATTAAAATTGTAATATAAATTCTTTCTTTTACTCCCCTAAGCATTTTACTATTATCCATTTTTACTACCACTAAACCAGGTATATCCAAACTAATACTAGCAGAACTTACAACCTCATTTTTTGATTTAACACTAGCTGATGCTACAGCATCTGATTTTTCTTTATTATGTAAGCCATTAATTTTTGTATTATATAATGGAACCACGGAAAAATATTCATTTTCACCATTAAATTTCACCTTAAAGCTTGCTGGTTTATTTTCATCAATTAACTTATCTATATTCTCATTTTTAAAACTAATACCTATCTTACTTTTATCTGTGTTAGCAACATAATTAAAATTTTTATCTAAAACTCCAATATAAGAAGCTAATTCATACTGTGATTCTAATAAATCAACTATTTTAAGTTGAATTTTCTCTGGATTTTCTATACCAATCGGTGATATAACTTTTTCTATATGCTCTGCATAAGCATAACTTTTGTCTAGTGACTGCTCCTCAAATTCTTTATATCCATTAACAAATTCAACTCCTAAAAAAACAATCAAATTTATAATTATTACAGATAAAAATCCTAATATTATTTTCTTTTTAACTGAATTTAAATTAAACATTCCTTTTAATTTCATAAAAATCCCTCCCCATAATATATTAGCATAATATTCATTAATTGAAAATTATTATCAAAAGATTTGCTATTTCATTTTTTACTTATTATTCAATAATAATTATTATCGTAACTTTTATAATAAAAATAATACTATTTTTATTATAAATTTTAAGGACAGTATATAGATTTGTATAAATCTATATACTGTCCCATTTAAAAGTTAAAATTAAAATATTACATTATAAATTTGCAGTACTGTGCTATTTCATTTGCAGCTTTCATGCCACTACTTAAAGCGCCTTGACACCAAGCATGTAATACAGAAGTGTGTTCCCCTGCAAAATATACTCTATTATCATACTCTGGTGTTATCATAGAGTATGAAAAAAGTCTATGTTGCGATGGCATAAAATAGCAATATCCTCCATAAAATCCTTGTTCTCTTTCCCATTGTATTATTTTCACATCTTCAACTATAGAATCAAGATATCCTCTTTTAAGTCCATGTACTTGCTCAACTTGTCTTTTCACTGACTCAATTTTTGTTTTTTCATCTAAATTTCCTAGTCTTAGCGCATCTTGTCCTGCAATATAAGATGCTAATAAAACACCTTTATCACTAGATTTATTTTTTTTCTTATTATGACAATCATCCTTATTAACCTTACTATTATATCTCTGATCTACATACCATACCTTTCCTATAGGTAAATCAGTACTTGATGCTCCTCCATATATATCATCTTCTTCCCAAAATCTTTTATTACAAAGGAAAAATACCTTCTGAGCACACATATAATTCACTTCTTTAATAGCCTGCATTTTTTCATTACTAAACATAGGGAATAATTCTACATTTCTAAGACTTGAAAATGGAATACTGCAAATAACAAAATCAAAAGTTTGATTTAATCTTTCCTGTGATTTATTATGTTGCTTATATTCTACTATTACTTTATCATCTTTAGTATGTTTAGATAATGCTACAACAGTGCTACCAGTCTTGAAAGTAATCTTTCCTAAATTTTTTTCTTTAATATTGAAAACTTCTCTAGGCTTTTTAGACATCAATGATTTATAAAATGAATTTGAAAGATTTACAAAACCTCCATCTATTTTATACCTATATAGATTTTCCACATTATATTCTTCTTGTAATGGTTCAAAATAACTATTATAATATGCCGTCCCTATAAATGGCTCTAGTCCTGAAATTAACTCTATAGCACCCTCACTTAGTCCTAATTTTTCCATCATTTTCCTTGTACTAAAATTATCCAAGTAATCAATTTCTAATGGATATTCTTGCTGCACTTTTAGAATTTCTTTTCTTATCTCTGGACTCATGTTTAATAATGGAGTTGTTAATACATAACTTATAAGTTTTTGCCATGGAGTAACTCTTTCTTTTGGAGTCAAATTAAATTCCGGATAAATTTTTTTCATCACATCTTTTCCTAACAAATCATTTTTTGCTCGTTTATGCCTTATATATATATAAGTATTTTCATCTGATTGAATAAAAGGACTTGTTTTTAAATCAAATGTATTTACATAATGCCATGTAGTCTCATGGCTAACAGGTATTCTCATAGCACCTAGTTCAGCATATAACCCCTCATCTTTATCAAAATAATGAGTATATATTCTACCACCTATACGCTTTTCCTGCATTTCAAATATAGTAATATCAAATCCTAATTTTCTAAGTTCAAAAGCAGATGATAGTCCAGCAAGACCAGCACCTATTATACCAATCTTAATTCCTTTGCAACTTCCTTGGGGAAGTATTGTTGTAATATCTCTTGGAGGAGACATCATCTCTATAATGTTTTTTAAATCTTCTGGCCTATTTAAAACTTCTAAAGCTCTTTTTAACATTTTATATCTCTCTTCATTACTAGGGTTATTAGGTTGCATATAACTTTCTTCCATATACAATAAAAATACATCTCCTTTTCCTTTCTATAATAAACATATTATTCAAATTAATAGAAAATGAGTATATTTATTGTTTTTATAGTTTCTATTATTGATTTTTAACCATGTCTTTATAAAAAACTAAAAAGATTTTCATTCTGATATTTTATGATGTACTATATAGATAATAATATAAATCAAAGTTTTAGGTTAGATCCTATATATAAATTAGGAGGTTTTTATGAATAATATATTTATATTTTATCTCATTACCATGAATGTACTTGGATTCGTATTAATGTATATAGATAAAATTAAAGCTAAAAAGCACAAATGGCGTATTAAAGAAAACACTTTACTTACCATTGCAATTTTAGGTGGTTCCTTAGGTTCACTTATAAGTATGTATACATTTAGACACAAAACTAAACATACAAAGTTTACCTTAGGCATTCCTTTAATATTAATAATTCAAATTATATTTTTATATTATACAATATACAAAATATAAATTTAACAATCACTTCTTTTACATAATATAACTATTCAAAATATAACTATTCAAAAGTGAAATTTTTTACTCTCACTCATATTGCAATTGCTAAAAAATAATTACTTTACAAAGAAATTATAATATTTTATTTGAATGTTTTTTATAAATTAAAAGAACACTTATTCATCACTGGACAAGTGTTCTTTTAAAAATATTTACATATATATTTTTATTTTCTTGGATTTTCAAAGGAAGTTGGAGTTGGATTAGGAGCCTCATGAGAAGGTCCTGGATTAGATAAATTAAAGTATAGCTTAGAATCCTCAGTAACTCCAAAGTCTTTATTGGAACCAGTATTTTGCACTTTATTTAACGCTTCTCTAAATAATGCATTATGTGCTTCTTCTCTATTAAGTAAGAAATCGATGGTTGCCCTAACTTCTTTATCATCAATTTGGCGATATAAATATTCATATACAACTTTTGCTCTTTGCTCAGATGCTATATTAGATAATAGGTCTGCAACTAAATCACCCGTTACAGTTACATAATCAGCAGTCCATGGTGCGCCTGATGAATTAATTAATACTGGTGATAAGCCACATTGGACATGTGTTTGAATCTCTCCACTATTAACTTCGTTAATGTTTACATCATGACCATTTAATAAATTTATAGTTTGAGCCACCATTTCCATATGACTAAGTTCTTCTGCCGCTATATCTAAAAATAAATCTTTTATTTCTGGATCTTTGATTCTAAAACTTTGAGCCATATATTGCATTGCTGCTTTAAGTTCACCGTTGCCCCCACCTAATTGTTCTTGCATTAAAACTGCATATTGAGGATTAGGTCTTTCAACTTTAACCTCATGTAGTAATTGTTTTTTGTGTTCAAACATGAACTGCACCTCCAAATAATAAATTTCAGATTTATTATTTGCTACTATATATTTTATATACCTATATAAGTATTAAATAAAAAACAGGATTTCTAATTTTACTTAGAATCCTGTTTTTTATCCTATTGAGCTACTTTTTCTGGTTCATTATATTGCACTCCAAAAGTATCTACTGTTATTTTTTTAATTTTAATTTCTTTTACTGGTTTATCATTTTTATCTGTCTCTACATTTGCTATTTTATCCACAACTTCAAGTCCCTCTACCACTTTACCAAAAGCAGCATATTGATCATCTAGATGTGCTGCAGTCTCGTGCATTATAAAAAATTGAGAACCAGCTGAATCAGGATCTTGTGCCCTTGCCATTGATAAAACACCTTTTTCATGTTTTAACACATTCTGCTCAAACCCATTTTCTTTAAATTCACCTTTAATAGTGTATCCTGGACCACCAGTTCCATCACCCTGTGGATCTCCACCTTGAATCATAAATCCTTTTATAACTCTATGAAATATTAAACCATCATAAAAATTAGAATTAGCTAATGATATAAAATTTCTAACAGTATTTGGTGCTAAATCAGGATATAACTCTGCCTTTATAACAGAACCATCCTCCAATTCTATTTTGGCAATTGGATTTTTCCCATTTTCTCCTTTTTCACTTTTAACTACAGTTGGAACTTCCTCTTTGTCCTCTTGTTTTTTAGTACATCCAGAAATTACAACTGTAACTCCAATTATAATTAATAATATTAGTGCTATGTATTTTTTGCTCATAAAAATCTCCTTTCTTGAGTTTTGATTAAATTTTACCATATTTATAAATGAAGTAAAATATTTATATTTAATCTAAATTAAAATAAAGATAATTTATTACTTAGAAAGTATTTTATTTGCTTAAAATTTTAATAACTTAATAATATCTAATGTTTATTACAAAGCTGTGACGACTATAAAATATATTTACTTTAGATATATAAAATGACATAAAATATAATTTTAAACTTACTATTTCTACTATATTTATTTACTTAAAATATAAAACCATGGATTTTGTATCAAAGCAGTATATTCTATGCTTAAATCCATGGTTTATTCTTAATTATTATTTTTTTCTAAAGACCACTGTAAAATTTCTTCATATTTAGGATATTCACTTTTTGGTACCTTATTAAAAGTATCATAGTCATAATCATATAATACTTCTATATCTTCTTTTTCTTTAGTATAAATTTTTCTCATTCCTTTCTTTAAATATATATAATTATATTAATATATATTATCAACATATAAATCAAACTTTATGTATTATACTGCAATTTTTAAATTTAGTCCAAATAATATATAAATTTATCACTTATAAAAATTTTAAAATAAGTAAAAGGGTATTTTCTTAGATTTCAAATACCCTTTTACATTTTATTTATTAAATTTTTTTAAAATTTACAGCTTCATATCCGTATTCATCTAATGCACTTTTTATTATATTTTCACCAATTTCTTTATTACATTCTATTATAGCGTTTTTATCCTCTAAATTGACTTCTACTGAAGTTACTCCTTCTAATTCACTTAAACACTCATTTACATGTTTAACACAGTGCATACAACTCATTCCATTTATTTCGATTTTCATTTTCATAATTTTCTCTCCTTTAATTATAATTTATATAAAGTTTTTTAATTTTAAACTTTAATTTACTCCTTGAAATTTTTAAGTCTTAATGCATTTAAAAGCACAGAAACTGAACTAAAACTCATAGCTAAAGCTGCAATCATAGGATTTAAAAGTGGACCTTTAAAAATATGAAGTACGCCCATAGCTATTGGTAATCCTAATGTATTATACCCAAATGCCCAAAATAAATTTTCTTTAATATTTTTTATTGTTTTATCACTTAATTTAATAGCTAGAGGAACATCTATAAGGTCACTTTTCATTAAAACTACGTCTGCTGATTCAATTGCTACATCTGTTCCAGATCCAATTGCTATTCCTATATCAGCCTTAGCAAGTGCTGGGGCATCATTTATTCCATCTCCAACCATAGCAGTTTTCTTCCCGTTATTTTGAAATTCTTCAATAACTGAAGCTTTCTCATTAGGAAGAACATCTGAAACTACAACATCTATACCAACTTCTTTAGCTATTGCACTAGCTGTTATTTTATTATCGCCTGTAAGCATGGCTACTTCTATACCCATAGAATGTAACTTTTCTATAGCTTCTTTACTGCTTTTCTTAACAGTATCTGCAACAGCTATAATTCCTTTTAATTCACTATTTATTGCAATAAACATAGGTGTCTTACCTTGTTCTGCTAAGCTTTTATAATCATCATTAAAACCCTCTATATTTATATTACTTGAAATCATAAGTTTATCATTACCAAGTAAAATATTATCATTTTCTATTTCACAATTAATTCCTTTACCTTGTATAGCTTTAAACTTATCAATAGCCTTAAACTCTAAATTTTTCTCTTTAGCTTTTAAAACTATCGCTTCTCCTAATGGATGTTCTGATCCCTTTTCCGCTGATGCTGCAATTAATAATAAGTTTTCATCACTAATATTTTTACTTATTATGTCTGTAACTTTAGGCTTACCTTCAGTTATTGTTCCTGTTTTATCAAAAACTACAGTTTCTATTTTATGAGTTTCTTCCAATGCAGTTCCACTTTTAAAAAGAACTCCCATTTCAGCTCCCTTTCCTGTACCAACCATAATAGCTGTTGGAGTAGCTAATCCTAAAGCACAAGGACAAGCAATTACAAGAACAGAAGTAAATATAGTAAGTGCAAATACAAAATCCTTTTCATATACATACCAACCTATAGAAGATATTAATGCAAGTATTATTACAGTAGGCACAAAATATCCAGAAACTACATCTGCAAGCCTTGCTATCGGTGCTTTCGACCCTTGTGCCTCTTCTACTAACTTAATTATTTGAGCAAGAGCTGTGTCACCACCAACCTTAGTTGCTTTATATTTAATATGCCCATTTTTATTTATGCTAGCACCAATAACATTACTTCCTTTAGCTTTTTCAACTGGTATACTTTCCCCAGTTAACATACTTTCATCTATAGAAGTTGTTCCATAAACAACAATTCCGTCTACAGGAAGCTTTTCACCTGGTTTTACAATTACTATATCAGAAACTTCAACATCATCTATTGGAATTACAATTTCTTTTCCATCTCTTTCAATTGTTGCTGTTTTAGGTGTAAGACCCATAAGTTTTTTTATAGCTTCTGATGTTTTTCCTTTTGTTTTTGACTCTAAATATTTTCCAAGAGTAATTAAAGTTAATATTGTTGCTGCTGATTCGAAATATAACTTTTCATGAACAGCATGTCCGTTTCCATTATAAATTTCAATCATTGCATATATACTATACAAATAAGATGCCAAAGAACCAATTGATATAAGTGAATCCATATTAGGATTTCCTTTAATTAATGACTTAAATCCAACTCTAAAAAATTTATTCCCTATAATTATCACTAATGTTGTTAATATAAATTGTATTAAAGCAAAATTAAAGGGATTTTCCATAGGATTTATCATGGTAGGTAACTTCAATCCAAACATAGATCCCATTGATATTATGAGTAACGGTATTGTTATTACTGAAGATGCTACTAATCTATTAAAGAGATTTTTACTGTCTTTCTCTTTCCTTTCTTTGTCTTTATCTATAGAATCATTTTCTAAATTTATTACTAAATATCCAGCTTTTTTTATAGCTTCTTTTATTTTATATATATTAATTTTATCTTTTTCAAATTCTACTGTTAATTTCTCATTTGCTAAATTCACATTAGCATCAACTACACCGTCTAATCTTTTAACTGTTCTTTCAACTGCTTTAGAACAAGATGCACAAGTCATGCCTCCAATTTTCACTGTTCTAATTACAGTGTCTAACGTTGCTTTATAACCGCCTTTTTCTATAGCATCTATTATAGTTTCTAACATAACTTTCTCTTTATCAAAAGTTATGTTTAATTTTCCTGTTGCTAAGTTTACATTTGAACTTTCAACGCCATCAAGTTTTCTTGTTATTCTCTCAACTGCTTTTGAACAAGCTGCACAGGTCATTCCTTCTATCTTAATGTTCTTATTATCCATACCCCTCTCCTTTCACTATATAGAGTTTTAAATTTAAACTTTAGCTTTGGTAAACTATTTATATCTTTTTATAATCTAAATATTAATCTTTTGTATTGCAACTATTTAGCTAACTTTTCAATAATCATCATAACTTCTTCTAATTTTGTGTCTAAATCGCCTTCACAACAAGAATTTTTTACACAATGAGTAAGATGTTGCTTTATTATCTCCGAATTAGCTTTCTTTAATAAAGATTGAGATGCAATTATTTGATTAGATATATCAATACAATATCTTTCATCTTCAATCATTTTTATAATTCCTTCTATTTGCCCTTTAGCAATTTTTAAATACTTTACAGCATTTTTCTTTTCTTGATTCATAAAATCACTCCTTCCCACCCCACCCCCGGGGGGTATAAATTCAATATAATACTTTTGTTTTATTTTGTCAATACTATAAGGAAATAAACTTCCGTTTAAATTTATTAAATAACTTTAAAATATTTTCATACAAGATTCAGCATTAAATTCTAAGTAATTTGGAGGACATCTCACTATTTTAGGTATGCAAGTTTTTAAATGGATAATTCTTAAAGTCAACTTACAATCCTATATATAATTTTAAATTTATTAAAATAAGAATTAATAATATTTCCTCAAGTCTATATTTATACAAGCATATACGCAAAGCCAACATCCTTATTCCAGTAATTTTTAAATTTATTGCTACATTTTATAATAAAGAACTTAAATAAGTTATCCATTGAAAGTTCATTTAGACACCTTATAGTTTTTTATCTTTATTTTTTTAACACTATAAATTTTCAGGCTTAACTTTACGTATATGCTTGGAATTCTATACTATTAATCTAATTTCAAATTATTTAAGCTTCTTTCACCTCATATTTTGCACTTTTATAAACTATGGGTTTTTTACTAGCATCATTATCTTCAAATTGAATAACCTCTATTTTATGAGTTCCTTTAACTAGATTCTCATCAGTAAGATTTAAAGAAACTTTACTTTCTCCGAAATTTCCTTTTTCGACCAACTTTTCATCTATAAATATATAGCTTATTTTTTTCTCATCAAAATTAGAAGTTGTTAAATCTATTTGCATTATTTTAACATCTGCTTGCGTATGTACTATAGGTATTAATCCTGTTTCACCATTTCCATCTGGTGTTGATACTATAATAGTTCCTTCTCCCAACTCTTCTTTAAAATCTTTAGGGTAAGTAACTATTTCATCTTTAACTTTTTCCTCAATCTCTTGATTTACTTCACTTTTAACAACTTTTTCATTTTTATTAGTACATCCTACTAAAGAAAAAAGCATTGAAAAAGCAATTAAAATTACGAAAATTTTACTCAAAACAATCCCTCCTCAATAAAAATAACTATAATCTAAATTTAGATTATAGTTATTTTTTACTAACTTCCTATTATTTATTCTTATTATTTAATTCTCTCATAGCTTTTCTTATTAATCTATCTTGATGCTCTTTTTCCTTTTGTTCAAGATAAATATATATCTTTGAACTCCAATCATCATAAAGTTTTTTATCTATATCCTTTAAAAAAGATAAAAATTCTTCCAATCTATTTCTACTATCCATTCCTTTCATTAAATGTCTTGGATAACTTACCCGTTTCTTATATTGATTCTTAGGATCTATTACTTTTAATGAAAAATCTTCTTGTACATATAAATCCTTACATCTTATATCTAATCTTTTGTAGCCTAATTTTTTAAAATCTCTATAAAGATTTACTATATGTTCTGCAATTTCTCTATTTATAGGGTTTTTTCTTAAATACTTATCTAATCTTACCCCACCTACATAATCTCTTATTATGTAGTGACTACCATGTTCATATGCTTTAGGAAAGTATTTACTTTTTCGTGACTTTACTAAAGTTTCATATTCCATTTTACAAACCTTTGTACAATTAAATATTTTTATTATTTTATTATTGGGTAATAAATAAACAACACCATTATTACCCTTTCCCAAATACTCTGAGGTTTTTATCATTTCTTCTACTCGTCTACTTAAATAAATTGGATTACTAAAAGGTCTTGTCATAATTCCTCCAAAATACATAGCTATTAATACTATTCTATGCATCATCGTAAATAAGTAGCCTTAATTTTTATAATATTGTTTTTGTGCATAAATCTATTAATTATATTTAATAATATATATTGATTAAATATGTTAAAAAGGATGTTTTATTATGAAAGTTCGTTTAGGATATGTTTCAATATCACTTAATCTCCCTAAAATCTCTAGTTCTAGTAATGTAACTTATAGTTATTATAATAAACTTGATACTGAACCAGAAAAACTACAAAAACTTATAACTGTTACTAGATCTAACTTAGATGACTTATACACTATATTAAAATATAATAAAAATAAACAAATTTCTTTTTATAGAATCACGTCCTCTTTGATTCCACTTGCAACTCATCCTGAAGTTTTTAATTGGAATTTTAGAGAATTATTTTATGATTATTTTAATTTCATTGGAGAATATATTAAAATAAATAATTTTCGTGTAGATACTCACCCCAATGAATTTAATGTTATTAACAGTATTAATGATACTACTGTAAAAAATACCATAAGAAATCTTATGTTTCATGCTAATTTATTTGAAGATTTAAAATATGAAAATGGTAAAATGATATTACATGTTGGCGGGAAGCAAGATGGTATAGCCAAAGCTAGTATACGTTTTATTGAAAATTTTAACACCATTCCCCAATCAATTAAATCAAAAATAATACTTGAAAATGATGATAAAAGTTTTACTGCAACAGATACACTTAAAATTTGCAATAGTTTAAATATACCTATGGTATTAGACATACATCATTTTAAATGTAATAATAATAACGAATCTTTAGTTGAAATTTTAAATAATTTTTTTGAAACCTGGGAAAATCAGCCTTTTCCTGCAAAAATCCATTATTCCAGTCCACGTAATCATAAATTGGATAGAAAACATGCAGATTATATAAATCCAATAGAATTTGTGAATTTTATAAAACTATGTAGTTCCTTAGGATATGATAGCTTAGATGTTATGCTCGAAGCAAAAAATAAAGATTTAGCACTATTTAAATTAGCAAAAGATATAAAAATTTTAAAGCCTAATTGGAAATGGTTGGATAATTCTACATTTTTAGTATAAAAAGAACCTAGATAATATCTATTAATACAATCTAGGTTCCTTATCTATACTTTATTTATTCTTTTTATAAGTAATTAATCCAGGGCATACCTCATCACCAAGCTCTTTACCTTCATCTAATAATTCTTTTAACTCTTCAACATCATCTATATAGCTTAAATTTTCTTCATTATCAAATACATCTACATACTCAGTAGCTTCTTCCTTTAAGTCATATGAATCATTTTCTAAATTATCATCTTCCAAATCAAAATCACTAAATTCTTCAATGTCTATGTTAATTTTTTCTTTTTCATCTTCTTTATTTTCAAAGACTTCATCTATTTTTATAGCTCTAATATCATACCCCTCTAACTCTAAGCATTTTCCACAGTTATTACAAACTTTCTTTCTATCTAATTCACATAACTCACATTCTTTACAATCATTACACAATTTATTTTCATTAAAGATACAGTTTTTGCTCATACTTACAACCTTCTTTACTATTCTTATTTTTTCCGTTTAACTCTCTAATTTATGGTATATATTAAACATTTTTATATTTTTAAATACCATTTCACTTTTTAATATTACAAGAAACAATGACCAATTTAAATTTATTTAATACCTTTAAAATATTTTCATATAAAATGTAATGTTAAATTCTAATTGATTCGAATCATGTCTCACTATTTTAGGTATCTAAATTTGGGAATAAATAATTTTAAAAGTTAACTTAGAAACCTACATAACATGTAACTTAAAAATTATACTTTGTAGTATTTAATTGACTAGCACTATATTTTATCAAACTTTTTTATAAAATTCAACTCTAAGCAAAAACTAATCTTTTAAGTTTTATTTATTTAACTTATATATTTGATAATTTAAAATTAAAGCAAAACTACTCCAAATAAGATATGGTAAAAGTAACAAACCAGCAATCTTGTCCTTTTTATAAAATGCTACAGTTGTAAAAATAATAAATATAATTAATATAAATAATTCTATAAAAGCTAAAAATCTTAAATTGAAATAGAAAAAAATAATTGACCATAACAGGTTTAATGCAAATTGAATTACAAACAATATTATTTCTTTATTTACATCATATCCTAATTTACCTAGCATTAATATTCTATAAAAAGCTAGTCCCATCATAAAATATAATATAGGCCAGACAATAGCAAAAACTGTTGGTGGTGGAGAAAAACTTGGTTTTACCAATACTTTATAAATTGTCGGTGCATTTCTTGTAACAATACTTATAATTGCAGGAAGTCCTAAAGTAAAAATTAGACTTATTATTAAAAGAAAATAGTCTTTTTTACCTTTTACTTTTAAAATAGATTTCATTTTTTACCCCCATTTAATTTATATTTATAGATATTTAAATATAGTAATTATATTATGTAATACCTATATGGTATTTATATATTTAACTTCACATATAAATATTCATTTTTTCAAATTATATATTTTTCACATAAATCTTAATTAACTTTTTATCTTTAAATTTTTATAAATTAATATAACTAAATTAAATTTTTTTAAACTTATCAATAATTGCAACTAATAAATAAAATCTATTATAAAAGCAATTATTATTTTTATCTTATATTTGTTTTTATAATAGATTTTATTTATATATTTGATTTAAAAATATTTATCAAATTAAAAGGTATTTTGGTTTTCTTTGTCTAATTATAAATGTGGATAGACAAAGATTTTATACAATGGAGGTTCATTTGCAATGAAAAAATTTTTTAACAGCTTAATTTTCAAGCTAATAGTAGCTGTAGCCATAGGTCTTTTACTAGGCTTTATGTGTTCTTCACCTACAATCGCAATAATAGTAACTATTAAAAAAATATTATCTCAAATTATTCTATTTACAATCCCACTAATTATAATTGGTTTTATTGCTCCTTCTATAGCAAGGTTAAAATCTAATGCTACAAAACTTTTAGGATATGCTGTTTTAATAGCATATTTATCCTCAGTTGGGGCAGCGGCATTTTCTGCTATTGCAGGATACACAATAATTCCACATCTCAATATTGTTTCTACTACAGACGGATTACAAAAAATTCCTGAGGTGATATTTAATTTAGATATACCTCCAATTATGAGTGTTATGAGTGCACTAGCCTTATCAATTCTTGTTGGACTTGCAACAGCATGGACAAAATCCGAAACAGTAGAAAAACTTTTAGAAGAGTTTCAAAATATAGTTCTTAGTATTGCTACAAAAGTTGTTATACCTATAATACCTGTTTTTATAGCAACTACTTTTGCACAACTTGCATATGAAGGTAGTATTACAAACCATTTACCAGTTTTTATTAAAGTCATAATTATTGTATTAATTGGACATTTTATTTGGCTTGCATTTCTTTATCTTATAGCTGGGGCTATTTCTAAAACTAACCCACTTAAAGTTGTAAAAAAATATGGTCCAGCATACTTAACTGCTGTAGGTACTATGTCATCTGCTGCAACATTACCAGTAGCTCTTAAATGTGCTAAATCTACAGAAACATTAAGAGATGATATAACTGATTTTGCTATTCCACTATGTGCTAACATTCACTTATGTGGATCTGTTTTAACAGAAGTATTTTTTGTACTGACAGTTTCAAAAATTCTTTATGGAAATCTTCCATCATTAGGCAGTATATCATTATTTATAATACTACTTGGAGTATTTGCAATAGGTGCACCTGGAGTTCCTGGAGGAACAGTAATGGCATCTTTAGGACTTATAACTAGTGTATTAGGTTTTAATGAAGTAGGTACAGCATTAATCCTTACAATATTTGCACTACAAGATAGTTTTGGTACTGCATGTAACATTGTTGGAGATGGTGCTATAGCTTTAATGCTGACAGGTATAGCTGAAAGGAAAAATTTTAAACCATCTTCTACAGATGAATTACTTTAAATTAAGTAAACTAACCTAATTTAAATATTAAAGACTATTACTTATAACTGATAAATAAAATATCACTTTAAAGTAATAGTCTTTTTTTTATTTTCATAAAATTGCTTTATAAATGTTTAACTTATTTAAATATTTGTAACTTTATATTTTATAAATTATAAAATATATTAAAGATAAAAATCATATTACATTGTAAAACATATTTATGGAGGTACTTTATGAAATTTTTAGGTATATTACTTATAATAATTGCATTTGTATATATTCTTTATGGTTATCTTGGTCAAAATATGGTTTTAATTCACAATAGATATACTAATCTTTCTTTCAATGACGAAGTATCATTTTTCAAGATACAGTTTTATGGATCTATAACAATTTTTATTCTTAATTTTATTCTAGGTGTAATATTAATTAAAAAATTTCTACCTTGGTATTCTATAACTTTATGTCCTTTAATAATATATGGAATAAATTTTCTCTTAATGTATTATTGTAGATATAAAAAATATATTTCTTTTTAAAAAGTAAAGTGCCTTAAAATTTTTAAGGCACTTTACTTTTTATATTAACTCTTTTCCTATCTTATATATTTCTTCTAGTGCCAAGGTGTTATCTTTTACTGGTATATTCTCATCAGTACATACACCATAAACACCTAAAAGTTCTATTCCTACATAATCAAATATATCTTTAAACATTTTTTCTGTAAGCTCTGGTCCAGAATTTGGCATTGCTCCACCATATGTCATAAGAAGATATGCCTTTTTGCCCTTCCTATCTTTTTCCTCCAATGCATAAGTTCTATCTATAAAAGTCTTTAACTGTGCAGACATGCTCCACCAATAAATAGGTGTTGCAAAAACTAAAATATCTGATTGTTTAAAAACATCATATAAATTTACCATATCATCTTTTTGAATACATTCACCTTCTCTTTTACAATAGTTACATGCCATACACGGTGATATTTTATATTCCTGTAAGAATATATTTGCTATAGTTACCTTATGGTTATCACTAACTCCCTTTAGAAATTTATTTAACAATACAGCTGTATTGCCACTTTTATGTGGACTTCCCATAAATGCTCCAATTTTCATAAATAAAATCCTCCAATCCAAAAATAATATATAAAATTTAATATTTATCTATATTTAAATTTTCTTTTAATTTTTTTACCTTTTTCTTCATGTTTACCTCTAACTTATCTATAAATCTGTTAGTAAATGGTACATATTTCTTTATTTCCTTTACATATTTTTTAGAAAAATATTTTCTATTTTTAATTACAGCAAAAAATATCATCATTAAGCAATTAGTCTTTATAATGTACTTTAATTCATCTTCTTTTTCACAGTTAAAGCACTCACTTTTATCTAAAAACTCACTTGTAAAATTTATTAGTTTATTTACTATTAAATCTAAGGGATATTTACCTGCTATTTGGCTTATTATTGTCATGTGATTATTTTCTAAGTCCTCTTCTATATCTTGAATATCATCACAGAGCTGAAGCAAAAATCCGTAACCATATACAAATTCTTCTTGAAGTTCATTTAAAACTCCATTTATAAGATATCCATCTGCAAGTACAGAAGCCCCACCCTTTTCTATAGATATTCCTAAAATATCATTTTCATAAGGTATACTTTTTTTACTTTGATTTATCAAACCTTGTTGTTGTGCATTGAGAATTATAATAAGCGATTCATAAACCTTTTTATGTTCTTCTCTTTCAAATACTCTTTCAATTTCTTCTATTAATTCATAAACTTTATTCTCATGTTCACAAATTCCATTAAGTTTTGCTCCTTCCAATCTTTTTAAAAACCTTTTATTAAAATTAGATTTTTCTTCAATTGAAATCAAAGGATTGTCCAAGTAATTATCCGTATAAGGGTATAACATACTATAACCAAATATAGCTTTTGTAAACTGAACGTTTTGACCGAAAGCTTTTTGAAGTATATTTACTATCCATAAATTTCGCATAGCTTGACCTATATCTTCAAAAGTTAATTTATCATCAAATTTTTTACAATTTTCAATAAATAATTTCGTACTTTCAAAAAACTTTTCATCAATATGATTCTCAATATATTTAGCATTATAAAAATCTACTTTACTAAAAAAATCCTTTATATTCTCCATACACCTATTTTTCAAATTAGACTTTTCTTCATCATCTTTTGGAAATTCCATTATATTATTTAAAAAAGCATCTAAAAATAAATTGAATTCTTTTTCATTTCGCTTTTTATCAAAATAATCAACATAATCTATATCTAAACATAAATCGCAATTACTTCTCCACCATAGCTCTTTATAAAATAGTTTTAAATCCTTTGCTCTACTGTAAAGGCACATAATTAAGTGGCACCATCCCTTCTATACATAATCAAATTATATAATATATACCTTCCTTAATCAAAATTATCCATTTTAACCATTAAATTAACTTAATAAATTTATAAATATAACACAAGATATTATCATAACTATAAAATCTATAATAATCAATTTAAGTATATTTCAAAAGGAGGTGTTTTTATGCCAAAAGATAGTCAACCTGATAATAAAGAAGCTAGAATGAGAAAATGTAATTATCAAACACCTATAACTAGCGAAGAAGGTAAAAATAATAATAGAACAGCAAAAAAACATTCTATTAAGAGACAAGGTTTTCAAAGTGATCATATAAACTAAACCATTTTATTAAATTATAAACAAATTTATTAATTTGAAATATAACATAGCTCAGTTAACACAAATAAAAGTAATCCGTATAAAATATGGATTACTTTTATTTTATAATAAATCTTATAATTTTATTCAATAGTAATATAAGAATCTTATAAATTCTTTATTAATATAATTTTAGGATGTTGATAGATAATTAATTTAATATACAGATTACTATTTAATTTATATTTGCATAGTTTACTTTTTAATTTAGTAACTTAATTTTAATTATGTAAACTAATTTATATAATTATTAAATTTTATATTATAAAGTGATAAAACTAGTATTACTATGGATTTTAATACTATTCTATCACTTTACCGAACTATATTTAAATTTCTTCTATAAACTCTTTATTTATATATTTTATAAATCTACTTTGAACATATCTATTACTTGAAATACTTGTTAAATACAACATTTTTTTAGCTCTTGTCATAGCCACATAAAATATTCTTTTTTCCTCTTCAAAATAGTTTTCTTTTATTGACTGATATGATGGAAAATTTGGCTCATATAATCCACTTAAAAATACATATTCAAATTCCAAACCCTTTGCTTGATGCACTGTTATTATAGGTATTCTTTTACCCTTTGTCATAAGTCTTTCCATTTCTCCATTTGATAGCGATGTGATTTGAATAAACTCCATTAATGAATCCCTATGGTTTTTTTCCTTGTTATCTAATTCTTTTGCTATCAAATAAAATTCTCTTAAGTTATTTATTCTATTAGGTTCGTTTATATATATTTCTTTTATGTTAAACTCATTTACCACAAGTGCTACAATATCTTGCGGTCTTAAGCCTTTTGATTTTTCTATGAAATCAATTAACTTTATACTTATTTCTTTAAAACTTTTCAAATGTTTTAGTATTAAGGATTGTCTTTTCAACGTTGTAGGAAGAATCTTATCATAAATTCCCTTTACTAAAAGTTCCCCAGTGGCTAATATATCATCCATAGCATTATGACTTGGTTTGTGGTTAGTATTAAATGCTTTACTTAATGTTTCTAGCTTATGATTACACATATTAGGATAAAACCTTCTATATATGTCTAACGTATCATAAACGCCTATAAACTCTGCCCCATCTAATTTATTTCTTGAAAGTTCACTAGCTAATATGCTTATATCAAATTGAACATTATGTCCAACTATTACAGCTCCTCTAGAAAACTCCAAAAACTCTTTTAATACTTTTATTTTATCATTCCCATGTTTTTCTAAATATTCATCACTAAATCCATGAACATACTCTGAATCTTTCACAGATTTATTATTTTTTAAAAACCTTTCAAATACTTCTATAGCTTCCCCTTTATTATTTATTCTTATTGCAGCTATTTGTATTATTTCATCTTCTGTTGTATCAACTCCAGTACTTTCTACGTCAAACACTATTACATTATTTTTTTCTAGTTCTTTATGTAAAAAAATAAACTTATCACCATATTTAAAAGTATTTAAATCCATAAAATCCGATAAATTTATTCCTACTTCTTTATATTCTTTAGATTGTATTTCACTTAAAGTTCTCTCACCTATACCTGTTTTTAGTCTTCTTAGTATTCTTGATAAGCTATTATTATCATTTTTATTTACTATCAATTTTATAAATGCTAATATGTCTTTTACTTCCTGTCTCCTAAAAAATTTAAATTGATCTATAAGTATAAAATTCACTTCATTTTTCTCTCTTAATGAAGCCATTGCTAATTGTTGACTTAACTCTATATTATATTTATTGTTTCTTGTCAAAACACAAATTTTAGAAGGATGTTCTTTATTTATTTTTTTTATTTCATTCAATATCCATTTTGCTTCTTCATTTATATTTTCAGCTTTAAAATATTTTATTTTTTCTCCAACTTCCTTTGAATAAGCTTTAATATCACTAATGCTTGAATTGTCAATTTTATCATCAAATGCATTTTTTAAATAATTACAAGATGCGTTTGTTAATACTTTTGTTGCTCTATAATTCTTGTCAAAATTAATTTTTAAAGGATTATACTTTCTTAAATATCTTTCAAATATATTTTCTGGTGTAGATCCTCTCCACTCATAAATTGTTTGAAAACTATCTCCACAAAGCAATATATTATTTTTATTAAATATTTTTTCTATTATGCTATATTCTAAAATACTTGTATCTTGAACTTCATCTATATTTATATATTTAAATTTTTCACATATCCTTTCAACTACTTTAGGCTGATTAAATAATTCTTTTGCCTTAACTATAAGGTCCGTAAAATCTAATCCATGATTACCATATAGAATCCTATTATATGCTTCTACCATATCTTGTCCATGCTCTAGGAACTTATCATATATGCTTTGAGAAAATTTATATTTTTCCACCGAAACTCTTTTTAATTTATAAGGCTCTTCAGTTTTCAATATGGATATAACATTCCTATAATCGTCTACGGAGTTTTCACTATAAACATTATATATTGCCCTATGCTCTTTTACTAAATTTATAAAATTTTGAAGAGATTGTATTGGATGATTAAAGTAATTTACTTTCTTTATAATTTCTTCACAGTCATTTTCATCATATACTGTAAAATCCGTAAATATATCAGTTCTTTTTTTAGCTTCACTCTTTACAATATTAAAACAAAAGCTATGAAAAGTTCTTACAGTAATATTTTGTCCACAGCTCCCCATATTTTCAAGTATTCTATCCTTCATTTCCTTACACGCTTTATTTGTAAAGGTAATACATAAAATTTCTTTTGCAGTAGCTTTTTCTTTTTCTATTATATTTGAAATTCTATATGATAATGTATTAGTTTTTCCCGTACCTGCACCAGCTAAAAGTAATATATTTTTATCTAATGTTTCAATAACTAGTTTTTGTTTTTCATTAAATTTATTTTCACTCATAAAATACTCCCTAATTTAATTTTTTTAATATTTTTATTGTAACAGAAAAACACTTAGCTTTTCATTAAATAAAAAACTGATTTTTTTACGTTAATTATTTATTTTCAACTTGAATATCTATAAGATATAATTTATAGCTTTCTATTAGTTCTATTAAAACATCAGCATAAATTTTTTCACCATTATAATTTTCTGCAGTACTGTATCCAGCATTTTCTAATGACAAACATTGATTTTTATAATTTTTTTCTTTAAAAAATCCATGATCCTTATATCTTTTATTTTCATTTAAAAATATACCATGATCTTTAATAGATTGATTCTTATTTTTATATTTCCTAAAATATTCATCTATTACCACATTGTAAAATTCTTTAGTCTTAAAACTAATAGTCTCACCTTTGTACTTACCATCTGCTTTTATCCCAAATAAATTATTTCCAGCAATAGCAAGTTCTGATTTTCCCCAATTGGACTCTATTATTGCTTGTGCTATTGTTACTGATGGCATTATGTTATATTTTTCGTAATTATATATTGAACCTTCCAAAATTTCATTTATAAAATTTATCTGATAATCCTCTCCCTTTATATCTTTAGGCAGATTTATTTTACAATTCTTAATCTCTTCTATATATTTATAAACTCTTCTTTTTTCTTTAGTTGTGAAGTTTAACTTTTTTAATACTTCTTCTAATGAAAAAACCTCATTAGTTGATGTTTTTATGAATATTTTTGCTGTATGTTCTATATCTTCATTTTTTATATTTAAAAATGAATTATTATTTTCCACAACAGCTATAGCAGCTATTTCTCTCCAATTCAAATTAAATTTATTGTCACATACTTCCTTTGTTATTTCTATGTATTTTAAGGTATCTAATCCATCTATTTTAATGCTTTTTTTTATTCCAAATCTATAAGATATTTCAAACACTAAAACCATAATTATAAATAATATAATAGCCCCTACTATAATGGATACACGTTTCATCCATTCCCCTACTTTCTAGTAAAATTTCAACTTATTGCATTATAATTATCGTTTAAATTTATCTAAAACTTGAATACTTAATATATTCTTTGTTGGTTATGTTTTCTTATAAACTTATAACATACTAAAGCCATTAAAACTCCTAATACAAATACATATAATAAAATTACATATAAAAATTGATTCTGAACGTAAACAATAGACATAGTAGTTCCACTTTTTATCTCATTAAGTTTATAGTTCCATTTTGCTACATCATTGTCTATAGTCATTGCATTGGACTCTACTATTTTTCCAGGAACCTTCATCTGATTCTCATAATTAATATCTTTAATAAAGTTAATCAGTGATGGTGTTATAACCTTATATTGTTTATCCGTAGCATGAGATATTATTTCTTTTAGAATATCCTTATTAACTTTTATATCTAAATATACTTTGTTTTTCAATATCCCTGGCTTTATACTTTTATGAATACTTATGTATTTTGTTAAATCTTCCTTACTAACTGTTTTAAAGTCATATAAGCTATATTTATATTCGATTACTTCCATATTATCTTCTTCATATTTTTTAATTTTGAATCCCTCTTCTTCTCCTCTTATATTCTTTTCCAATATTGGATTTAAAACCTTTCCAGAAATGTTATCATATTTCATTTTTCCCATAACATATCCACTACCGTCTTTATTTATTTCTGTTATAGTTGTTAAATTAATCTTCCCACATCCAACTAACATCATAGATATTGTAATATATACTGAAATTAAAAATTTATTTTTTTTCATTTTGTCTCCTTCCTTTTATGTAAATCTTAAAGTTGACTTTTAAAATATTTATCTAAACAAAATTATTTTTACATTTTTTAAATTAATATATCTTATTATAATAAAAATATCAAATAAGTTATCCATTTAAAATTATATATATAAATTAAACTTATAAATTATATATCTACAATAAACCAAAAGGCCAGTAAGTTGATTTTATCACTTACTAGCCTTTTTATTAGTTAAAACTTATGTAAAATAACTATTTAAATATTCCAAAAGGTTTTCCAACTGGCAATACAATTTTTCCAAAATGAGTATTTAATACTGCTGCTGCACTACCATAAAATGATACTATAGCTATTCCAAGTTCTGCATATGCTGCTATCATATGTGCAGGTTCTGCTATAATTCCAAATGAACTTAAAGTTAATCCTAAAAATAGGAAATCTATAAAGAAAAATATTGTAAACAAAACTTTATGTGTTTCCATAGCTCCTACTGTCATATATATTGTAAATATTAAATATGCCAAAAAAGCAAATCCTAATTGTTTTGGATCTGCTTTTGATGCAAGAGCTTCTCCAAACACACCATTTTGAATTAACCAAGTAAGTCCCATAGAATACCAAAAGAATGCATACGCTCCAAAAGCTGTTGCTCCAAAAGTATTATTATGTTTAAAATCATTTATTGATGCAACCAATTGAGCAGATGCACCTAAAAATATTGCCCATGGTAAAACAAAAGATACATCTTGTGTTAACCCAAGTTTTTGTGAAGATGCTACTAATGTTATTACAGCAAGTCCAAATAATCCTAAAGCTGAAGGATCTGCTGTTACGATTTGTACTTTATTATTACTCATAAGTCCCTCCATTAAAATGTAATTTTGCGTTATATTATAATTCCATTAAAATTTTATATAAATTTACAAACGCCTATTAAGATTATTATATTTAATAAATAAAGTCAACATATTTTTTGTTTTTATTTGTTAATTATATATTAATTTTGTATCCCTTTTTATATGTCGAATATTGTAATTTTATCTTATTTTTTCTATAATAAATATATATTAATCTTTTATTTACAAAGGAGAAAATTTTGGCTACTATACTAAAAAAGAAAAATCGTTTAAAAAGGCTTAAACTTATATATCATTTTAATATTATAGTTAATATTATTTTTATATATCTGTTTTTATATTTAGGTACTAATATACACTTTTTATTATATTTATTAATCTTTCCATCTATATCTATTGTTTATATTTTGAATAATAAAATAAAAAAATTAAATTCTGGTATTAAAGGTGAAGACATCACTTTACAGGTATTAAAAAAACTTAAAAACAGCTATACTGTTTTATCGGATTTAAAAATAAAGTCAGATCATAATTCTGCACAAATTGACACTATAGTCATTGGTAAAAATGGTGTTTTCATAATAGAAACTAAAAATGTTTTTGGATTCATTTGTGGAAATGGAAATGATAAAACTATTTCCATTTCTAATAAATATTATAGTAATGGAAAAACTAACTTTAAAATGTACAATCCCTGCAGACAAGTTAAAACTCACATAAAAAAAATAAATAAAATCTTAAAAAATCTTAATGTTGATTGTGACGTAGATGGTATTATATATTTTACTAATCCAAATGCTAATGTAATTTTTAAAAATACTTCTTTAAAAGTATTTTTACATAAGACAAGCGGTGGTTATGACATGCTTAACTATATATCTAATTCTAATAAAAGTAAAAAATTAACCAAAAAAGAGCAAGGTCTAATAATTAATTCACTAAAAAAACATTTATAAACAGAAATATCCTATAGAGTAGATTTTTTATATTGTCTACTCTATAGGATATTTTTTATAATTAAACTTTTATAATTAAACAGTTATTTGAGCGCTTTCACCTAAAAGTTCCTTGTTTGCTTCTAATATTGGTTTTACATATTCCTCTACAAAGTCTATTACCTGACCTGGCGCTCTTCCAACAAAGTTTTTAGGGCTTATAATATCTTCTATTTCTTTTTTTGTTAATCCAAAATTATCATCATTTATTATTCTTTCAATTAAATCATTATTTAATCCATCTTCTTTTACTCTTCTTGCTGCATCCATAGAGTGAATTCTTATTCTTTCATGTAACTCTTGTCTATCCTTTCCTCTTTTTACAGCTTCCATTAATATATTTTCTGTAGCCATAAATGGTAGTTCATTGTTTACATGTGCTTCTATAACTTTTGGATAAACAACCATATTCTCAGTTACATTTAAATACAAGTTTAAAACACCATCTAATGCTAAAAATGCTTCAGATACAGCAATTCTTTTATTGGCTGAATCATCTAAAGTTCTCTCAAACCATTGAGTTCCTGCTGTTATAGCCGGATTTAAAGAATTTACTATTATATATCTTGAAAGAGCTCCAATTCTTTCACTTCTCATAGGATTTCTTTTATATGCCATAGCTGATGAACCTATTTGATTTTTTTCAAAAGGTTCCTCCATTTCTTTCATACTCTGAAGTATTCTTAAATCATTGCTAAATTTATAAGCACTTTGTGCTATTTCAGATAAAGTATTTAATATTATAGAATCAAGTTTTCTTGAATATGTTTGACCTGTTACTGGATAAGACTTTTTAAACCCCATATCTTCACATACTATTTTATCAAGTTCTTTTACTTTTACTTCATCATTGTTAAATAACGCCATAAAACTTGCTTGTGTTCCAGTTGTTCCTTTTACACCCCTAAATTTCATTTTTTCTATAACAAATTCTAAATTTTCAAGATCCATAACAAGCTCATTAGCCCATAGTGTGGCTCTTTTACCTACTGTTGTTAACTGTGCAGGTTGAAGATGTGTAAATCCAAGAGTAGGAGTATCTTTATATTTCATAGCAAAATTAGATAAATTATTTATTATATTTATAACTTTTTTCTTTACTAAAAATAAAGCCTCTCTCATAACTATAAGATCTGTGTTATCCCCAACGTAACAACTAGTAGCCCCTAAATGAATTATTCCTTTTGCACTTGGTGCTACCAATCCATAAGCATATACATGGCTCATTACGTCATGTCTAATCTCTTTCTCTTTTTTTTCTGCAGCATCAAAATCTATGTTATCTATATTATTTTCAAGTTCTTTTATTTGCTCATCTGTTATATTAAGACCTAGTTCCTTTTCAGCTTTTGCTAAAGCAACCCAAAGCTTTCTCCAAGTTTTAAATTTCATTTCATCTGAAAATATAAAAGACATTTCCTTTGAAGAATATCTCTTATTAAATGGTGAATTATATAAATTTCTCATAGTTTCCTCCGTATATTTTAATTTTTTTTTACGTTATACTTCATATTATAACATATATTTTCTTAAAAAGTAATATATTTATTCGTTTCTTTAGAGTTCTAATATCTATTTTACATTCATATATTTAATTAGAAATATATAATATATCATTGGGGGGAATAATATGTATCACTTTAATTTATTAGACAAAATCTCTTTAGTCCTACTTATAATTGGTGGACTTAATTGGGGATTAATAGGCCTACTTAATTTCAACCTTGTTACAACAATTTTTTCAGTTTTTCCTGAAAGTTTAAGCGTAGTTTTATCTAGATTAGTGTACATTTTAGTTGGACTAGCTGCTGTCAACTTAATAAGATTAACCATAACCTGTATTAAAGGTAAAAATTAACATAACAAATAATGAAGTCTAAACATATTATGTTTAGACTTCATTATTTTATACTAATTTGTATTTTTTTTAAAGATAAATTGTAATTTTTTATTTACTTAAATATAACTTTCTGAGTTTTAAATTTTTTTCACTACATATCACTCACTAAATTTCTTATCCACTTTTTAGATTTAAATCTTGGGAACGCTAACATTACTTTTAAAAGTTCCTGTATATATACTACTGATACAACTAAATATATTGGTAATTGCAAAACATGAGCACATATTATAGCAATAGGTATTCCAACTATCCAAACTCCACTCATCTCTAATACAAATGAATATTTTACATCTCCTCCACTTCTTAAAATTCCCACTATAAATATACTTGTAAGCATTCTAAAAGGTGTTATAAAACTAAATACACGTAATATAATTTTAGTATCATGTAAAACTTGTGGTGAAACATTATACATTTCTACTATTGGAGTAGTTGCTAAAAATAATAGTGTACCAGTTATACACCCAATAATAAATGTAATTTTTACAAACCTATTTCCATATATTTGAGCATTTTCTTCCCTACCAGCACCAATTTCATTTCCTATCATAACTGCACATGCATTAGCTAGTCCAAATCCAGCTACTATAAATATATTTTGTATAGTACTTGCTATCTGATATGTGGCAACAGCCTCAGTTCCTATTCTTGCATATATAACTGAATACATTGTCATTCCCAAGGACCAACAGAGTTCATTAATTACAACTGGATACATTGTCTTTACAACTCCTAAAAAGAACTTTTTATTAAAATCAAAAAACTCTTTTAACCTTCCAACTAATGGACTTTTTCTTTTATATATTACAATTATTATAAGTGCCATTTCCATTATTCTTGCAATAAGAGTAGCAATAGCTGCCCCTTCAACTCCCAAAGTTGGAAAACCTAGCGCTCCAAATATAAGAATATAATTAAATACTGTATTACACAAAAGAGCAATGGCACTTGTTATCATAGGTAATTTAGCCTGACCTATACCTCTACAAGAAAAAGCAAATGCATAACTTATCGCCGTTATTACATAACTCCATCCTACTATTTTTAAATAATCTGCACCTAATTTTATTACTAATGGATCTTTGGTGAAAAATCTCATTACAAGCTCTGGCGAAAAAAAAGCTAATATATTAAATATTAATCCTCCAGCACATCCTAAAATTAAGCAAATTCCTAATATTTTTCTTATATTACTTTTATCATTTTTCCCCCAAAATTGAGCAGTAAATATTGAACATCCACTATTAACTCCAAAAATAAATAGTGAGAATAAAAAATAAAACTGATTTGCAAGACCAACTGCAGCAATTTGTGTTTCACCTAATTTACCTATCATTATAGTATCTACCATATTCAGTGATGATGAAATTAAATTTTGAATCATTACTGGAATAGCTATTGCAAACATTTTCTTATAAAATCTTTTATCACGTAAAACTCCCTTTTCCATATTCCACCTTAACCCATTTTTATATTTTTTCTACATTATGAATATTATCATATTTCTTTAAATTCAACTATATATTTTCAAAATATTATTTATGTAATAAAATGCACCTAAAAAAGCTGTCTCTAAATAAACTCTATTTAAAGACAGCTAATATAAAATAAATTTTACCTAAATTTTTTATTTATATATTATTGTAATTTACTTAATTCTACGGCTAAATCAGCACCAAGTTTAGCATTATTGTAAACAAGTTCTATATTAGCTTCTAAACTTTGTCCTTTTGTTATTTCTTTTACTTTTGAAAGTAAGAAAGGTGTTGATTCTTTACCTTTTATACCTTTTTCCGCTGCTTCTTTTACCGCATTATTTATAGCATTCGTTATCATGTCATAATCCATTGCATATTCTTCTGGAATTGGATTTGCAACAACAACTCCACCTTTTAAATTTAAATCCCATTTTGCTTTTAATGCAACAGCTAATTCTTTTGCATCTTCAACTTTATAATCTACTTTAAATCCTGATTTCACAGTATAAAATGCTGGTAATTCTTCTGTTTTATAACCAATAACTGGAACTCCTTTAGTTTCTAAATATTCTAAAGTTAATCCTATATCTAGTATAGATTTTGCTCCTGCACAAACTACAGCAACATTTGTGTTTCCTAACTCTTCAAGATCTGCTGATATATCAAAAGTTTCTTGAGCTCCTCTATGAACTCCTCCAATTCCACCTGTTGCAAATACTTTTATACCTGCAAGACTTGCTATTATCATAGTAGAAGCAACAGTTGTTGCACCATCAAGCTTTTTCCCAACTATAAAAGGTATATCTCTTCTACTTGTTTTTATAACATTAGGTGCTTTTCCTAAATATTCAACTTCATCTTTAGTTAATCCAACTTTTAATTTTCCACCTAATATAGCTATAGTTGCTGGAACCGCTCCATTTTCTCTTATTATTTGTTCTACTTTTAAAGCCATTTCTACGTTTTTAGGATATGGCATACCATGAGAAATTATAGTAGACTCTAGTGCAACTACTGGTTTTCCTTCTTCTAGGGCTTTTTTAACATCTTCATTTATTTCTAAATATTTTTCTAACATAAAATTACACTCCTTTTAAATAAACCTTTTCATTTATAAATTAATTATAATTTTTATCTTTTTTATTTTGTTCAACTAATAAATTAACATCCTCTGCATTTATATTTGGATTTATAGTATTTTCATGACTTAACGCCATTGCAGAACATGCCATTGAAAAATTTATAGTATCTTCCACTGAATAATCTCTAAGATATGAATAAACTAAACCAGATACAAAAGCATCTCCTGCTCCATTAGCATTTTTAACTTCAACTTTATTTGGTTTAATAATTTTTTCATTACCCTCTTGGTCATTATAATAAGTTCCTTCTTCTCCTAAAGATACAAAAACTCTTTCAACACCTTTATTTAAGAAAAACTCACTCACTTTTGTTAGGTCTTCTTTATTTTTTATTTCTATTCCTGACAAAATTTCAGCTTCATACCTATTAGGTTTTATTGTATGAAATTTTCCTATTATATCTTTAACTTTTTTGCTTTTTTCTGTAGATACTGTATCTAAAAAGAATTTAGTATCTTTAAAATTATTTACAACATATTCTATAACTTCTTTAGGTATATTTGTATCTATAATAGCTACTTTAGAAGACTCTATTATATTTCTCTTTTGTTTAATAAATTCTATAGACATATTATCTAATATCTCCATTTCAGATATAGCAACATGCATGTCATTTTTAGAATCTAAGATTGACATATATACAGATGAATTATATCCTTTAAGCATTAAACTATTTTCTAAATCTATACCTAAATCTCTACATTCATTTAGTATTTTTGTCCCATAAAGGTCATCACCTATAGTAGTTATAAGTTTTGTGTTAACTCCAAGTCTTACTAAATTTTCAGCAATGTTTCGTCCAACTCCACCTAATGACATTTTTATTTTTCCTATATTAGAATCCCTATATATTAAATTTTTCTTGGCTATTCCTAAAATATCTACATTAGCTCCTCCTATTACAACAACAAAATCTTCATCATTTACAATGTACCCCTTGCCTTTTATATAACCTTTCTTTATTAGATTAGTTATATGTACAGCTACGGAAGATCTTGTTATTCCTAATACATCACTTAACTGATTTTGAGATATTAAAGGATTCTTTTTTATTAAGTTTAATATTTCTTCTTCTCTTTTCGTCATCTTTTCACCTACATATCTGCTTATTTTATAAGCATTTGTTTAGCTTGTTTAAATAATATCACGTTTTTTTTATAAATGCAACTAAAAAATGTCTATTTTTTATTTTCTTTATATACTTAAAATTTGCTTTTTTAAATATTTATATTCTATTTTTTAATTAGTCATATATGTTAAATTTATTATTGTTTTAAACATAAATTTTTATATTATGTAAAACATATTCTTTAATTTTCACTTATCATTTTCTTTTAAATTATTCATTTTAAATTTATAATACCTAAAAAATACTTAAATTTATAAATTATTTAAATAAAAACCTTTTAAACTTAATAGATAAATAGAATTTGAACTTAATTAACATAAATAATGTTAGAATTTTTACTTTTCATTTTACATAAATATTCATACAAATTTATTTTTTTACATTAAAAAATAATTATTTTGACAAATTTTTATTTAATAATTAGATTTATTATTTAATGTTATTTAAAATTAATATAATTTTATTAATATTTTTTTAAAATTAAAGTATATTTTTTCAAAGAATCCTTCATATTGTCCTTTTCTAACTTTTGCTAGGTTTTCTCTATGTGATGCTGTAGCAGCTTT
>NZ_JAHLNC010000008.1:0-190119 GCF_018916625.1 Clostridium senegalense | reverse complement strand
CTGAAAGAACATCAGGTTGATAGGTGAGGGGTGTAAGCATGGTAACATGTTCAGCTGACTCATACTAATAAGTCGAGGGCTTGACCTAATATAATCACTGTGCAATTTTCAGAGAACAATATTAAATTTTAAATTAAATAATATCCGTTAATGTCAACAGTGGATTTTTAATATTGTTTGATGTATATATTTATCTGGTAATTATAGTTGTAAGGGTAACACTCCTTTCCATTCCGAACAGGTCGGTTAAGCCTTATAACGCTGAGAGTACTGCATGGGAGACTGTGTGGGAGGGTAAGTTGTTGCCAGGTAACATGGTTCACTAGCTCAGTTGGTAGAGCACATGACTTTTAATCATGGTGTCCGGGGTTCGATTCCCCGGTGAGCCACCAAGTCGTAGTAATTATACTACGACTTTTTTTATATTAAAAAATAAAAATTTCATAAATTTTAATATGTAGAGAATAATTATATTTATTTAGTTAAAAATACAATATAAAAATAACTTAAGGGTGATAAAATGAGTTATGATAAATTTTTAAGAACAAATGACAGTATAAAGGGGTATAAGTATATAAAAAGAAAAATAGATAATATTAATGAGGATTTCATAATTAATGGATTTCAATATTGGTGTGTATTTAGAGAAATAGATGCAATTGCTTGTGCAGTTTACATTTTAGAAGTTTTGGATAATGTAGAAAATTTAAAGGAGATTCCATACTTAGAGAAATCATACAACTATTTATATCATATAGTTGATAGAGAGGAAATATTTAATGCAGAAGAAGAAGGGATTTATAACAAAATTTTAGATATAGCTTCTATATTAAAATATGCTAATGTATATGGGAAAAGTGGTTGTGATTTAAATAAAAAAAGCTTACAATATACATTAAAAGGAATAATAGATGAAATAAAATATTTCATAACTAGTTTTAAAAAGAAATAAGATTTATTATAGGGGTGGGAATATGGCATCAAAAGATATTTTAATAAACTTAGCAAAAGATGATTTTGAAAAAGATGAAGAAATAATTTCTATAGTAAGTGGAGCTTTTGAAAAACACATTAATGGGAAAAATACTGTTAGAGCAGGCTTAGTAATTGCAACAAATAAAAAAATTAGATTTATAAGTAAAAGATTTTTGAAAATATATAAGGATATTATTGAATATAATATTATAGATGATGTAGAAGTGTCAGAAGAAAAGCTAGGTTATAGAATATTTTTAAAGGGTAAAATACAATCCTTTGTAATTGAATTTGGGGAGTGTGAAGATATTAATAAATTTATTTCATATATAAATAATAAAAAATAATTGTAATAAAATAGTCAGTGAAAACATATATTATAATCATAATAAAACATCGATGTTATATTATTTTTAGAATAGGTGTTAAAAAGTTTAACTAAATTCCTATAATTTAATAGGGTTGCATATTTTGCATTTAATTATTATATAAATATCTAATTTTGTATAATGTATCAAGCTGAAGTTTAAAGTTATTTATTCAAAAGCTTGATTAAATTATATTACTGCAATCTGCAGTTAAAAATATATAGATTTATATTAAAAATAAGCTAAAAATTTAGTGAAAGTTAGATATTTATTAAAGAATGAAATTAATAAATTATAAAACAATTCATATTTAACATTAAGTTAGATTATTATAATTAAAATCTTAAGGTTTATGATGATGTAGAAGACAAATTTTAATATTTTTAATTTTAAGCGAATTGGTTAATATGGATTTATTAATTTATAGTAGTTAACTATTAATCCTATGTAAAGGAGATAGATCTATTTGAAAAAAATGGGCAATAGGGGAGTTTCAGAAATACATAGTGCTCCCTTATTTCAATTTTTTTCATATATTAAAAATTAATATGTAATAATTTAATATTTTGCACATAAATTATAATACATGTAACTTATATAAATGAAAAAGTTAAAAAAGCATCAAAAGGTGCTTTTTATTTTTTTAAAATTAAAATTAATTTAAATTAAAAAAAGAATTATTTAACATAAAAATATTATATTTTTATGTATAATGTGTAAAGTATATATCAAATTTACACGAAATGTAGTATATGCAAGTTATTTCTGTAAAAATTAAATTGTATATATTAAGGAGAAGAAGTTTATATGAGATTAAAGAAAATTAGTTTAAAAAGTATAAGAACTAAATTATTAATTATAACTTTAGTTATGGTAGTAGCAATAGGAATATCTTTAGGGTGTTTTTCCTTTTTATCATCAAAAAATACGCTAATATCTAGTACAACTAACCTTATGAAAGAAATGAGCAGAATAGCATCAAGTGATGTAGGTAATCAAGCTTTATCTTTAAGTTCATCACTAGATAGTACTGCTAATAGTAATGCATTAAGCAGTAGCTTAAAAATAGATGAAAGATTAAAATTTTTAGATTATATAGCTAAAAAAGAAAATTTTTTGAGAATAGGAATTGCGGATAAATCCGGTAATATTATTTATAATGATGGTAAAAAAGAAAATATTAGTAATGAAGAGTTTTTTAAAAGGAGTATGGCAGGAGAAAAAGTTTTATCTAAGCCTTATAAAAGTGAAGTAAATGGTGGATTAATAGCTTCTATAGCATCACCAAGAAAAGAAAATAATAAAATAGAGGAAATTGTAGTTGGCATAAAATCAGCTACTTATTTAAGTGATATAATAAATGAAATAACATTTTTAAATACCGGTGAGAGTTTTATAATTCATAAAGATGGTACAATAATAGCATCAAAATTTCAAGAAATAGTTGATAGGCAAGAAAATTTAATTGTAGATGGAAGTGATGATCCAAATACAAAAGAATTAATAGAATTGGAAAAAAAAATGATTCAAAATGAAACTGGTATAGGAGAATATACATATGAAGGTAATAGAAAATATATGGCTTATTGTCCTATAGAAGGAACAGAATGGTCCTTAGGTGTAGCTATACATAAAGATGATTTATTAGATGGTTTAAACAGCCTTAAAAATAATATAATAGGAATAGTTTTAATAATAATAATTTTATTCTCAATATTTGTAGTAATATTTAGTAATAGAATAACAGAAGGACTCATAAAAATAAAAAATCACATGTTAGGGCTTTCAAAAGGTGATTTTACTAGAGAAATTGAAAAAAAATATCTAAATAATAATGATGAAGTTGGAGATATATGTAAAACTATGATATATACTCAAAATTCAATATCATCAATGGTAAAGGAAATAAAAAATTCAGGGGAAGAAATAGACTCTAGTGCATCAAATTTAGCATCTATATCTGAAGAGGTTGCGGCACTAACTACTAACATATCGGAAGCTATAATAGAAGTTACAAGAGGAACAACTAAACAATCTAATGATTTAACAGGTATAGTTAATAAGTTAGAGGATTTTAGTTTAGATATAAATGAAATAACTAAACATATTAATAGTATAAATGATATGGCATTAAACATAAAAGAAAGTTCTGGAAAAAGTACAAAGGATATGAATTTTGTTGTTTCATCTATGAAAAAATTTAATGAAGAATTTAAAAATTTTAGTATAAATATATCATCAATGGATAGCGATATAAAAACAGTTAATGAAATTATTGATTTAATAAATAGTATAGCAGAACAAACAAATTTATTAGCCTTAAATGCAGCAATTGAAGCAGCTAGAGCCGGTGAATCAGGAAAAGGATTTGCGGTTGTAGCAGATGAAATAAGAAAACTTGCTGAAAAAAGCAAAGAATCTTCTACGAATATATATAGAATAATAAATAAATTGCTATTAAATACTAAAGAAATAGTTAATAAGACTGTATTAATAAATAATGATTTGGAAAAACAACAAGATAATGTTGAGGTATCAATGGAATCATTTAAGGAAATTTCAACATTGGTTGAATACATAGTTCCAAAGATAAATGATATAAATACTTCTTTTGATGGGATAAATGAAAACAAAAACAATATAATTAATACAATTGAGGAAATATCCGCTATATCACAAGAGGTATCAGCTTCTTCAGAGGAGATTTCTGCTTCTGTAGAAGAACTAAATAATTCAAGTACAGAAGTGGCAGGAAGTGCCCAAATGTTAACGACTAAATCATTAGATATGATGGGAGAAGTAAATAAGTTTAAATTCTAATTATTGTATATAGGAAAGCAAGCTTAGATTTTAAGCTAGACACCAAATTTTTTTATCAGTTAAGAAAAAATAACTATGAACTATTAACTATTAGTATAATGTTAATCTTAAATTTTCTCACTTGATAAATGCATAAGTTTAGAATATTATAGAGGGTTCCAAGTTGATAGCTAAAATTATGTAAGGAATTTATTGTTAGAAAAAATGGTAAATATAACTTTAAACCGTCATTCAGTTAGTTATTTTGAGAAACTCTAATAATCTTTTTTAAAATTTTTAGGACTAAACGGCTGAATCGACGTCCTGTCTAGGCAGTCACGAAACTCGTCCTTGGGTTTCGGTCCTAAAAATGTAAAAAAATTTTATAAGAATTTCTAAGTCACAACTAAAAATCATAACTAACTTAAAGTTAAATGTACCATAAAAAATATCTTAGGTAAGCGACTAAATGAAAAATTCAGTTTGGAACTTTATATAGGGAAACAAGCTCCAATTTAAATTTATTCAATAACTTTAAAATATTTTCATACAAGATGAAGTGTTAAATTCTAAGTTATTTTGCGCATGTCTCACTATTTTAGATATCCAGGTTTTAAAATGGATACTTTTAAAAGTCAACTTGTAACCCCATATCAGTCTCAAAATAAAAGTATGATTTTATTTTGAGACTGTTTTTTAATTTATAAAGAAAAGTAGAAATAGATATATTAAAAGTATAACTGAAGCAGATATTATAGTAGTTTTTATTGGTAAAGAATTAAATTTTTTATCTAATTTATTTTCATTATGCTTATTTTTTTCCTCCTGATATCTTGTATAATTATTTGGGTCAAGATTTGGCATGAAATCACCTCTATATAGTATTATATATACATAATATGAATTTATATATATATAATAAACCAATTAATGTAAAATTTAAATAATTGGTTGAATTTAAAATAATTATTTAATATATCATATTTAATCAGTAATAGAAAAAATATGTAAAATAATTTGGATTTTTTACGATATATGTTATATAATTAATTTAATTTGAAAATACTTATGAAAATTATTTTGTTTTTAAAATGATAATGAGTTTAATTTTCAATTTTTTTATTTAACTATTAAAATTAAAAGGAGGAGATATTTGTGGAGAATAAAAAACTTTTAAAATATTTAAAAGTAAAAAGATTTTCATCATTAATACTTGTATTAACATTTATTGTTGCAGCTATTATTCCATCTATGGCTTTAGCAATAGATGATAATTCCTATGATTTTGAAAAAGAAATTAGCAAGTATAGTGAAAATTATAAGGTTAGTACAGAACCATTAGGCTTAGAGGTTGGAGAAAGTACAAGCCTTATGAAATATGTTGTGTCATTAGGTGGAGATGAAAATGATCAATTTATTTGGTTAAGTTCAGATAGTGATATGGCAGTTGTAGATGCCGTTGGAAATGTTACAGCAAAACAAAACGGTACAGTAAAAATTTATGGAATATCAAATGGGGTTAATTTTGTTTTTACTATAATAATAAAAGATTATAGCAAAGGCAATATAATTACTAATTTTCCTAAATTAAATGATAATCCAAAGTTGAGAGCTGCAAGTGGTAAGTTAAAAGTTTTTGTAGATCCAGGACATGGGGGAGTAGACCCTGGTGCAACAGGTCCAACTGGATATCAAGAAAAACAAATGGCTTTAGATGTTGGATTAAGATTAAAGTCAAAATTAGAAGCTGAAGGTATAATTGTAGAAATGAGTAGAACTACTGATGTTGCTTTAGGTGCAAATGAAACAGAGGATTTAATGGCAAGAGCTAATATGGGAAATTCATTTGGCGCAGACATATTTGTTTCAATACATAATAACTCAGCAACTCCTGCAGCATTAGGAACAGAGACTTTTATACATGATAGTTTTGGACCTGGAATTGATGAAGCAAGAGATTTAGCGACAAAAGTTCAAAAGAATTTAATAAGTAAACTTAATTCTGTAGATAGAGGAGTTAAAACTGCAGATTTTGCTGTTTTAAGAGAAACATCTATGCCTGCTATTTTAGCAGAATTAGATTTTATAAGTAATCCTACAATTGAAGCTAAAATGAAAACTCCTGAATATAGAGAAATGTGTGCACAAGCTTTATATGATGGTATGATTAATTACTTTAACTTAACTCCTGGAAATCCAATACCAGTTCAAGGTATAACTTTAAGTGATAAGGATATATATTTAACTGAAGGTTATAATAAACTAGTAACTGCTAATGTTCAGCCTGCTAATGCAAGTAATAAGAACGTTACATGGACAAGCAGTAATAATAATATAGCAACTGTTGATAGTAATGGAAATATTAAAGCTATATCAGAAGGCGAAGCAGTAATAACAGCTACAACAGAAAACGGTGGATTTAAAGCTTCTACAAATGTAAGAGTAGTTAAAGAAATAAATGGACAAAGATTATTTGGTAGTGATAGATATGAAACATCTTTTGAAATTTCTAAACAAGGATGGAAAGATGGACAAGGAGCTAATGTTGTTTTAGCAAGTGGAGAAGATTACCCAGATGCACTTTGTGCAGTACCTCTTGCAAGGAAATATTCAGCACCTATATTGTTAACAAGAAAAAATAGTTTGGAAAAAGGACTTAAAGATGAAATTACAAGATTAGATACTAAAAAAGTATTTATAATTGGAGGAGAAACTGTAATATCTAAAAGTGTTGAGCAGAGCATAAAAGATATAGGTATAGATGTAGAAAGATTAGGTGGAGCTACTAGATATGAAACATCTGTTTTAGTAGGTAATAAAATAGATAGTAATGGAGAGGTAACAGTAGCTAATGGTCTAAATTACCCAGATGCATTGTCAATAGCAGCAATAGCAGCAAATAAAAATATGCCTATATTATTAACAGATAAGTCTTCACTAAATGATAGTGTGAAATCTTTTATAGAAAGTAAAGGATTTACCAAATCATATGTAGTTGGAGGAACTACTGTTATTTCAGATGAACTTGTAAAGCAATTACCAAATGCAACAAGAATTAGTGGAAATGATAGATATGAAACTAATAAAAATGTAATTTCAACATTTTCAAATAGTATAGATTTCTCAAAAGTGTATATTGCAGTTGGAAATAATTATCCAGATGCATTATCAGTAGCGCCGTTAGCTGCTAAAGAAGGAAATATAGTTATATTAAGTGATACAAGTAATACAACAAATAACACAATTATAAACGCTTTGGGAAGTAATTATAATAAAGTAAATAATGCTTATATATTAGGTTCTTCATCTATGATTTCTGATGGTTATTTAAATAATAATGGAATAGCTGTTAAATAATTTAAAGTTATTTTCATATAAAAAGGTATATCCTATAATTTTAAAGGGTATGCCTTTTTTATTTATTCTAATTAGGGTAAAATACTATATTTTGTAATAAAATGGTTTTAAATAAAGGATTTTATATGAATATGACGAATACAAATATTATTAACTATCTTAAAATTTAAGGGTATTTAGTTAAAGGGGGATATAAATTGAAGATTAGAGAAAAATTAAACTATAAAAGGTTTAAAAAAGCTTCAGTATTATCAGTAGTTTTAACTTTAATTATTGGTTCTATATTTTCAACAGTAGCAATTGCAAAAGAGAATCATTGTTATGAATTTGAAACTGAAATCAGCAAATATAATGATAATTATGAGGTAACAACAGAGCCGTTAGGATTGGAAATTGGGGAAACTATAAGACTTAGAGATCATGTTATATCATTAGGTGGAGACGAAAAAGATGAATTTATTTGGTTAAGTTCAGATAGTAATATGGTAGTTGTAGATGCTGTTGGAAATGTTACAGCAAAACAAAATGGTACGGCAAAGATTTACTGCATAGTAGGAGATGCTAAGGTTGTTTTTACAATAATAATAAAGGATTATAATAAAAATAATTTAATTACTAATTTTCCTAGGTTAAATGATAATCCAAAACTGAGAGCTGCAAGTGGTAAGTTAAAAGTTTTTGTAGATCCAGGACATGGTGGAACAGATTCAGGAGCAATAGGACCAACTGGATATAAGGAAAAAGAAATGACTTTAGATGTCGGATTAAGGCTAAAATCAAAATTAGAAGCTAAAGGCATAATTGTAGAAATGAGTAGAACAACTGATGTTGAGTTAGGACCAACTGAAAGAGAAGATTTAATGGCAAGAGCTAATATGGGAAATAAGTTTGGTGGGGATATATTTGTTTCAATACACAATAATTCTGCAATAACTTCAAATGTAAAGGGAAGTGAGACTTATATACATGATAGTTTTGGACCGGGAATTGATGATGCAAGAGATTTAGCAACAAAAATTCAAAATAGTTTAGTAAATAACCTTGGTTCTGTAGATAGAGGAGTTAAATCTTTTGATTATTGTGTACTAAGGGAAACTTATATGCCTGCAATTTTAGCAGAAATAGATTTCATAAATAATCCTATAATTGAAGCTAAAATGAAAACTCCTGAATATAGAGAAATGTGTTCACAGGCTTTATACGATGGTATAATTAATTACTTTAACTTAACTCCTGGAAATCCAATACCAGTTCAAGGTATAACTTTAAGTGATAAGGATATATATTTAACTGAAGGTTATAATAAACTAGTAACTGCTAATGTTCAGCCTGCTAATGCAAGTAATAAGAACGTTACATGGACAAGCAGTAATAATAATATAGCAACTGTTGATAATGATGGAAATATTAAAGCTATATCAGAAGGCGAAGCAGTAATAACAGCTACAACAGAAAACGGTGAATTTAAAGCTTATTCAAATGTAAAAGTAGTTAAAGGAATAAATGGGTATAGGTTATTTGGTAGTGATAGATATGAAACATCTTTTGAAATTTCTAAACAAGGATGGAAAAATGGACAAGGAGCTAATGTTGTTTTAGCAAGTGGAGAAGATTACCCAGATGCACTTTGTGCAGTACCTCTTGCAAGAAAATATTCAGCACCTATATTATTAACAAGAAAAAATAGTTTGGAAAAAGGACTTAAAGATGAAATTACAAGATTAGATACTAAAAAAGTATTTATAATTGGAGGAGAAACTGTAATATCTAAAAGTGTTGAGCAGAGCATAAAAGATATAGGTATAGATGTAGAAAGATTAGGTGGAGCTACTAGATATGAAACATCTGTTTTAGTAGGTAATAAAATAGATAGTAATGGAGAGGTAACAGTAGCTAATGGTCTAAATTACCCAGATGCATTGTCAATAGCGGCAATAGCAGCAAATAAAAATATGCCTATATTATTAACAGATAAGTCTTCATTAAATGATAGTGTGAAATCTTTTATAAAAAATAAGGGATTTACCAAATCATATGTAGTTGGAGGAACTACTGTTATTTCAGATGAACTTGTAAAGCAATTGCCAAATGCAATAAGAATTAGTGGAAATAATAGATATGAAACTAATAAAAATGTAATTTCAACATTTTCAAATAGTATAGATTTCTCAAAAGTATATGTTGCAGTCGGAAATAATTATCCAGATGCATTATCAGCAGCACCGTTAGCAGCTAAAGAAGGAAATATAATTATATTAGGTGATACAAGTAATACAACAAATTATACAATTATAGATGCTATAGGAAATAATTATAAAAGAGTAAATGATACTTATATATTAGGATCTTCAAAAATAATTTCTGATGGCTATTTAAATAATAATGGAATAGTTGTAAAATAGTTAAATTATTTTATATAAAAAGCATATTTTATAATCCTTTGGGATTAGAGAATATGCTTTTTATGTTTTAAAATATACGGTTCTGAATTGACTTTTAAAATTATCTATTTAAAAGTAGTGAAACATGCTCTGAATCATCTACAATTTAATACTATACTTTGTATAAAAATAATTTAAAGTTATTGAATAAGTTTAAATTAGAGTTTGTTTCCTTAGAGTAATTTAAAAAATATAGTTTTAATTTAACTAATTATTTATAAAATACTATAAATTTCATTTAATTAATTGTGAAGCTTTAGAGTATTGAAAGTATTATTGGAAATAATAAAATTAAGGATTTATAAAAAAATTAAAAATTAATTGCAAAAATTTAATTTTAAGATTGATTAAAAATTATAAAGGCATAAGTATAAACAAATTAAAGTTAATTTACACTAAAATATTAAGGGGTGATTCTATGAAAAGCATAACAATAGGAATTATAATATGTATTTTATTAAATTTTAATGCAACAGCTTTGGCTACAAATAAACCTTCAAATGTTGAAGTTAATCCTCCTAGATTAGTAAATGCCAATAAATATAATAGTATAGTAGAAAGTGAAAATATAAAATATAGTAATGAATTTATTGATGTAAATATAAAGTTGCCAAAAATAACAACTAATAATAAAATTACTGATAAGATTATGAATAATATGATTTCTAAGGATATACTTGAATTAAAAGATGAAATAGAAAAAGATGCTGCAAAAACTTACAAGGAATTCCCTGAAAATGGAGATTTTAGGAAGTATTCTTTTGATTCAGAATTTGAAGTAACTTATGATAAAAATAATATATTAAGTATTGTAAATACAATATATTATTATACTGGTGGAGCACATGGAATGACAATAAAAAAACCATATGTATTTGATACAAATACAGGTAAAATAGCTTATTTAAAAAATTTTTTTGATAAAAATGAAGATTATAGGAATATAATACTCGGTGAAATAAAAAAAGAAATAAGCACTCATCCAGAAATGTATTATGATAATATAATATCATCTTTAAATGGTATACCAATTGATCAAAATTTTTATTTAACAAATGAAGGAGTAGTTGTATTTTATGATTTATATGATATAGCTCCATATGTAGCAGGGATAAGAGAATTTAAAGTACCATATAATATATTTAAATATGGATTTAACCCAAATCTTAGTGTAAAGGCAGATAATATAATGATAAAAAAAGATAAAATTGTAAAAGAAAATGGAAACTATAGTGAATATATATATTATCCAGAAGTAATAAATTTGCCTAATCCTATAGTAGAAAAAAAGATTAATACTATAATAGAAAGAGATATAGATGATTTTAAAAATGAATCTATAAAATTAGGGGGGAAAGATAAAAAGATAGGTCTAGCTGTATCTAGTATAGATTATTTTTTAAATGACAATATTATAAGTTTAGATATAACTTATTCAGCAAATGATGGAACAACACTTAATAGTATACTTTATGATAAGGGATACAATTTTAATTTGAATTCTGGAGAGAATTATAAATTAGAAAGTGTTTTTAAAAAAAATTTTAATTATGTAGAACAAATAAATTCAATCATAGATTCGCAAATTAAAAATATGAAATCTACATCAGATTACAAATATGATTATAAATTTACAACTATAAATAAAAATCAACAATATTTTATTTATAGAGGAAATTTAGTGATAATGTTTAATGCTGGCGATATATTAGATAAAGATTTTGGAAATGTAAAATTTTATATTCCTTTGAACAAATTTGGAGATAATATTAATGGAATTTTTAAAGATTAAATAAAAAGTGAATTCTTTTGAATTCACTTTTTATATTTGCAAAAAATATAATTTTAATAAATAAATATATATCTTATTACCAAAAAAAGTAATTTATGATATAATAATGAAAAAGTTTAATCTATTCAAAATAAATTAAAATTGAGGGGATGAACAAATGTACAAGTTTTATAATTCTATACTTATAAATAAAAGTGTTGATGAGGTTTTTAACATTTTTTCAAATTTAAAGTTTTTAAGTGTAATTTGGGATTATATTTTAGATGAAAAAAAAGATTATACAAATCTTAAAGAAGGATTAAGAGTTAAATTTGCATTATTAAATAATAAAAATAAAATAGATTTAGAATTAATGGTGATGGATATTGAGAAAAATCAATATTTCTCAATAATAAATAAAAAAAATGGAGCAAAAGTAAGTTATAGATATAATTTCATAAAAAAAGAAAATGCTACTGAAATAAAATACGTTGAAAATGTTCATTTAGAAAATTTTCATGAAGAATTAGCAGAGCAAATATTTGAAATTATAAAAGATGAAGATTATAATCATTTAGTAAAAGTAAAAGCATACTTAGAGGCATAAATTTATACAAAGATTTAGATTTAAATTTCATTTTGCAAATTAATTAGGCTTTTATTTTAACTCATATGTAACAAAATATACCATATAATAATAATATATAAGAGAATTACTATTTTATGGAGGAATCTATGCAAAATAAAAGTCCAGAAAATATAATAGGTCCAGATATAAATGAATATAGAGGAAATATTGATTATAAACTTTTAGCAACACAAACACCATATGTATATGCTAGGGCTTCTGGTTCTGGTACAGGTAGATTTAGAGTTGACAAAAAGTTTATAGAGTATGTTAATGGTCTCAAATCAGTTGGGATTTTAAGTGGAGGATATCATTATGCTGTACCATCCTATGATTTAACTACTGCAGATTCTCAATGTGATGATTTCATTAAATTGTTACAACAAGCTTATGGTGAGGGAAAGTACGGAGATTTATTTCCTGTAATTGATATTGAAACACCAATAGATAAATCTATATCTACAGATGCTCTGTTAGATTGGGTAGATAGATTTAGAAAGCGTTTTGAAAAAAAGACTCGAAGGGTGCTTATGTTATATACAGGAGCTTTCTTTATAGATCTTTATAATAATTTTAACCATTCTAAGAAAGGTTATATATTAGCAGATATGCCTCTTTGGATAGCTATGTATCCAGAAATACCTGGTAATCCACCATATCCTAAAGATCAAGGCGGATGGACTAGATGGACGATATGGCAGTTTACGGAAAATGGAAATATGAAAGGTATAAATCCACCAGTGGATTTAAATTATGGACCTAAACATTTAGACTATTTAACTCAACCGAGGGTTGTAAAAAACTTAAAAGCGTATGCAGGGAAAAATAATATATATGTTACATGGAGTAGAAATACAGATAAAGATTTAAATGGTTATAATTTATTTTTAAATTCTGAATATGTGGCTACAGTTGGAAGAGATGCTATAGAATATAATATAAAATTAGATAAGCCATTTAATCCAAATGCTAAATATGAGGTTGCTATAGAGGCATTTGATTTAGCTGGAGACTTTTCGCCAAGTAGAGCTAAAGTTATAGTATCAAATACAAGAGAAGATTTAGATGATTTAAATAGCTTCAATCATAACATATTACAAAATAAAGATTATAGTATAGGAAAATATAGTAGTAGTCAAAAACCAGGATACTTTAGTCCTAGAATAAAGGAAAATACTATGGTGTATTATGATGAAGATGATGATTTGTATTATTATCCAGTAAAAATAAGTCATCCATATGAGTATGAAAGTACAATGAGTCGCGGTGACGAAGATGAAGTGCTTTTTAAGTATAATTTGGATGAAAATAACATGTTAGATGATTTGAATATAGAAAAAGGTAATATGAATGATTTAAGTGAGTATGAGAGTTATGATAATTCAACATCAGATTATAGTCAAATTCAACGAAATTTAGATAATGAATATAGCTATAAAAATCATATTTATAATGAGGATATTGAAAATAAGCATAATCTTAGTGAATATTGTCCTGAAAGAGACCTTAACAATTTAACTACAGATTATAATAAATTACAATGGGAACTAGATGAAGAATATGCAAATAAATATGATTACAACGATGATAAAGAGTTTTATAGTAATTATAAAGAAAATTATAAATCAGATTATAATAATGTTCATCAGGAATTAGATGAGGAGTATGCAAAAGAATGCAGTTATAAAATTAAAAATGAATTTGATGATCTGCCAAGAAGAAAAAATGTCTATGAAGAATATGATGATTTATATGATTATAAATGGTTAAGTAACAAAGAGAAAAATAGAACTATGAAGAAAAATATTAATGAAATTGAGGATTCACAATATAAATATTGGTATGAAGATACTAGTAGTGATAAGAATAGAGTAAAAACTAAAAATAAGAATAAGAGTAAAGGCAAACATAATAAAAAGAAGCATAAACACCACAGATAAATATAGAAAATTAATATATTAAATATTATAATAAAAAAGTAGCTCTAATAAATTATTATTAGGACTACTTTTTTTAGCAGTTAAAAAGCTTTTATTATAAAGGATTCTAAATATTTATATAGAATAAAGATTTATGGAAGACATATAAATATTAAAAAAATTACACAATATATGTGTAGCTGTATTAAAATATAAAAGCATAAAAATGGAGGAGAAGTATGGATAATATAAACAAAGTGAAAACAAGAGAAGAAATACCTGAAAAATATAAGTGGAATGTATCAAAAATGTATTCAAATGATGAATTGTGGGAAATGGATTTTAAAAAAGCAAAGGAAATTTGTCCTAAACTTTTAAAGTATAAAGGGAAATTAAAAAATAGTAAAGATTTACTAAATTATTTAAAAAGCTATATAGATGCATCAATGCTTATGGAAGATTTATATGTATATGCTCATTTAAGAAATGATGAAAATCAAGCAAATCCTAAATATCAAGTTATCTTAGATAAAATAAAAACGTATTATTCTGAGTTTGCTAGTATGAATTCTTTTTTTATACCAGAAATATTAAGTTTTTCAGAAGATGAAATAGATGAAATTATATCAAATGAAAGTGGATTAAAATTATATGAAAAATATCTAAAGGACATATTACAAGAAAAGCCACATATTTTAAGTGAAGAGGAAGAAAAAATATTAGCTTCTGTAAGCAATTGTTTAGATGCACCATATAATACATTTAGTATGTTAAGTAATGCAGATATGACTTTCCCTAAGATAATAGATGAAGATGGTAAAGAGGTAGAACTTACAGAAGGTAATTATTCAGTATTTATAAGAAGTAAGAACAGAAAAGTTAGAGAGAATGCATTTAAAACATTATTTCAAACTTATGAAAATTTTAAAAATACATTTGCATCTACTTATACAGCATCACACAAAAATTTCATATTTAATTCAAAGATAAGAAAATATAATTCAGCATTAGAAAGTTCTTTAAAGCCAAACAAAATTCCATTAGAGGTATATCATAATGTAGTTAATACTGTAAATGAAAATTTATCAGCACTGCATAGATATGTCAATATAAAGAAAAAATTATTGAAATTAGAAGATATCCATATGTACGATTTATATGTTCCTAATATAGAAGCACCTAAATTTGATATACCATATGAAAGTGCAGTAGATTTATGTTTAAAAGCATTAAAACCATTAGGAAATGAATATTTGGAAATTTTTAAAAGTGGTATAAATGATGGATGGGTAGATGTTTATGAGAATAAAGGAAAAAGAGGAGGAGCTTACTCAAGTGGAAGTTATACAAGTATGCCATATGTACTTTTAAATTACACCAATCAAGTAAACGATGCATCAACACTTGCACATGAAATGGGGCACTCAATTCATTCTTACTATTCAAGGAAAAATCAACCATATATATATGCCGATTATGTTTTGTTTTGTGCAGAGGTAGCATCCATAACTAATGAATGCTTATTTATGGATTATTTAATTAAAAATGAAACTGATAAAAATAAACGTTTATATTTAATAAATGAACAATTAGAGAGTATAAGAACTACTGTGTTTAGACAAACAATGTTTGCAGAATTTGAACTTACAACTCATGAAAAAATGGAAAAAGGTGAAAGTTTATCTACAGAAGATTTATGTGGAATTTACCATAATTTAAATAAAAAGTATTTTGGAGAAGATATGATTATTGATAAAGAAATAGACATGGAATGGGCTAGAATTCCTCATTTCTATAGTGATTTCTATGTATATCAATATGTTACAGGCTTTGCAGCAGCTAACTCATTTTATAATATAATATTAAGTGGAGAAGATAGTGATATAGAAAAATATAAGAATTTCTTAAAGTCAGGTTGCAGTGATTATCCTATAAATATATTGAAAAAAGCAGGTGTTGATATGACAACACCAAAACCATTACAAGATACTATAGATAGATTTAATGAATTATTAGATATGTTAGAAAAAGAGATTTAGCAAAAGTTAATCCATTAGGAAAATACCTAATGGATTAACTTTTTTATAATACTAGTCTTCTGATAAACTACATTTATTAGTGCTACTTTTTTTAATAAAACTTAATTTGGTTTCAGTAGTTAATATTGACATAAATATAAATATGCATCCTAAAAACATAGTAATAGTGAAATTATCTTTAAATATTATTATAGATAATAATGAGCCAAATACACTTTCCAAAGACAAAATTATTGCTGCATGGGTTGAGCTTGTATATTTTTGAGCAATATTTTGAATAATAAAACATAACATAGTACTAAAAAATACTAAATATAATATAGATGGTAATAAAGCTTTGTTTAAAATATTAGGAGGTGTTTCTAAAAAAAATGCAGCTAGAAAAGATAATATTGCTGCAGTAGCAAATTGTATTATAGTAAGAATAATAGGATCGCTCTTTTTAGTATAAACACCTGTAGTTATTATTTGGCCCGCAAAACCTATACCACAAAGTAAGGTTAGTAAATCACCCATATTAATAGAAGTAGAACTTTGAAGAGTTAAAAGTGCAATTCCTATTAAACATAAAATAGCTCCAATTATAGAATATTTATCAGGTTTATCTTTAAATATAAACCAATTAAAAAATGGGACTAATACAACATAGGTTGCAGTTAAAAATGCACTTTTACTAGCGGTTGTATAAACAATACCTACAGTTTGAAATGCAAAACCTACAAACAAAAAGAACCCAATTATAAATCCCATTTTGATGTCTGATTTTTTTATATTTTTAATATATTTAAAAAATATTATTGCCATCAATATTGTTGATAAAGAAAATCTTATAGCCATTTGATAAAAAGGTGGAATTAAGGTTACTGAATCTTTAACGGCTATGAAGCCACCACCCCAAATTATTGCAACTAGAAAAAGTGATAAATCAGAAATTAAGCTTTTGTTTTTAATATTTTTCATTTGGTCACATCCTTTTAAAATAGTAATTAGTGTAATGTCTTAAGTTATATAAAATTTAATTAATAATTATATATAGGGATACAAGTATATATTTAAGTTTATTCATTAAATTTTTATTATAAGTTAGCAGAATTAGTTTTTAAAAGTAAAAAATACGTTTATTATATAGAAATATAATGACTAATAATCAGTACAATTTTTAACTAAAATTAGTTGTTAACTATAGCAATCCAAGTTGACTTTTAAAATTATCCATTCCAAAACTTTAATACATAAAATAGTGTAATGTGATACGAATCACTTAAAATTCAACACTGCATCTTGTATGAAAATATTTTAAAGTTACTGAATAAATTTAATTTGGAGCCTGTTTTCCTATAGCAATACAATATTAATCTTAAATGTTTTTACTAGGTAAATGAATAAACTTAAAATTTAACTTAGAATCCTATAGAATTAATATGTAAAACATATATAATATAATTATTATATGAAAGTTCAAATTATCCTTTAAAAATTCATTATCTTAAAAAAATATTTACAAATGTAATTGAAAAGTAATTAAATGTAAAAAAATAACTATTAAAAATTTATAAGGAATTTTGAAAAACATATTAAATATTTAAGAATACTCTTATATAATATATAGTATAATACAAAATTTTACCTTAGGGGGATTGTAATGGAGATTAATAGTGAAACATGTTATCTTTATCAAATAGCAGAAGTAAGTCCATATAAAAAAAGCTTAATAAACAAAAATATTAAAAAGTATAAACTTGTTAATCCAGATTGTGTGGATTGTAAAATGCAAAAGATAGTTAATAATGGAGAAGTTACTAGTGAAGACATTGATGATTTAATTATTGCAAATAAAGGCGATATAATAATTTCATTAAAACAAAATTTTAAAGAAAACGAACTTTGTGTTGCATTAGTAGAAGAAGAAAATATGTTAGTATCACAGGATTTTTTTATAATTACTCCAAAAGAAAAAGAAAATAGTGAAAAAATATTAACATTATTTAGAGATGAATATGTAGTATCTCAAATAAAGCCACTATATACAGGCGATGAATATTTTCATATAAATATTCAAGAAATCAAGAACATACAATTACCTAGATAAGTTATAATTTAATAAATTATATATCAATATATAAGTTTTATGCTTTGTATATATTTGTTTTATTAAGCAAATATAATACAAAGCTTTTTTTGTTTGATAATGAAGGATATTGGAAATAATATTAAATGAATTTTGAAATGTAATCTTTATGGTATAATAGATAAAAGGTTAGTTTATATAATAAATTTATTTTAAAAGTTCATTTTGTGATTTAATAGAATAAATACTATAATAAATGAAGATGATTCATGAAAGAATATAGGATTAATATAAATTCATCAAGTATATTATGTGTCTAGAGTAAAGTATAGGCAAATAGGGAGTGACGATATGGAGAAAAATTTGGAGTTTTGTAAGTGTACGCAAGTACATGAAGATATAGTTAAAGATGTAAAAGAAAATATACCATCAGAAGAAATATTAAACAGTTTATCTGAACTTTTTAAAGCTTTTGGGGATATTACACGTATAAAAATAATTTATGTACTATTCCAAAAGGAAATGTGCGTATGTGATATTGCAGAAACACTGCAAATGTCACAATCGGCAATATCACACCAACTAAGGGTTCTTAAATCTGCTAGACTTGTAAAATTTAGAAAAGATGGAAAAGTAGTTTATTATTCCTTAGATGATGATCATGTCAAATATATATTTGATAAAGCATTACTACATGTTAATGAATAGAAATATTAATTAGATATAAATAAGGTATTTTCAAATGAATTTAATTCATTTGAAGATACCTTATTTTAATATATATGTAATAAAAAGTATTAAAGAAACCTTTGTTAATCTCGATAACTAATAGAAAGGGTTATTAAGGGGTTGATTTTATGAGAATATCTAAAAAACAAAAGAATAGTATAAATAAATCTAAAAAAACAAGGCGACTAAGTTTAAAAACAGGACTAATTACAATGGTTGTATTAACATCTATAATTCCTATTATAATTTTAGGATGTAATAGCATAATAAACACTTATAAAGATACAAAAAGTATTTATATGGAGAGTGCAGATAATACAACTATGCAAATATCTAAGGAAATAGAAAATTTGAATTTAAAAAATATTGAACTTATAAATATTTTTTCTGGAGATAGAAACTTAATTGAAACTATAGAGAATAATGAGTTAAATAAAATAAATGATTGTTTTAAAAATATATTGGGAAATAATGAGGATATGTTAACAGTATTTTTTGGTGGTGAAGATGGAAAATATGTAGCCTATCCAAAACCACCAAGTGGAAATTTCAATCATAAAGAAAGACCATGGTATATGGAAGCTGCAAAAGCTACATCAGTTATAGTTTCTAAGCCATATGATGATGCGGCTACTAAGAGTAAGATAATAACTTTATCTAAAAAGGTTATAGATGAAAAAGGAAAATTTTTAGGGGTTTTAGCTTGTGATATAGAATTGAAAACTCTGTCTGAATTAGTATCTAAATCTAAGATTGGTAATGAGGGATTTACCTTAGTAGTTCATGATAGCAATGATGTTATAGCAAGTAGCAAAGAAGAATTTTTAGGAAAGTCTTTAAATGAAGAGCAATGGGCAAAAAAATTAAATGCTGGGGAAAAGGATTTACAACTTTTAGTTAATAACAAGAAATATATGTTAAAAACTCATATAATGCCTGAACTTGGTTATTCAACTTATGGATTTGTATCTATTGATGAAATAAATAATAATTTAATTAAGGCAAGTATAGCTTCCATATTAATTATTATAATAAACTTTATAGTAGCAATAGTAATAATTACTTTATTTGCTAGGTCATTTGAAAAAACTATAAAAAAGGTAAAATCAGTAGTTTTAAAATGTAAAGAAGGTGACTTTAGTAAACGTATAGAGGTGGAAACTATAAAGACAGAAGAATTTTTCCAAATTGGAGATTCTGTGAATCTAATGATAGAAGATATTACAGCTATATTAAAAAAGACTTCAGACATAACAACATATTTATCTAGTACTGCCTTAAAACTTAATGAGGTTGTGGATACAGCGGATATATCTAACGATGATATTACTACGGCAATTAGACAGGTATCAGAAGGTGCTATTAATCAATCATCTATGCTAGAAGAAGGAGTTAATATATCTTTAGAACTAGGGGAATCTGTAGATTATATATCTAAATGCACAAATGATATATTTTTACAATGTGATGATGCTGAACGTTCTACTAGTGATGGTAAGAATGCAGTACAAGAACTTAAGGATATGTATGAAGAAAATAATAGATCAATAATGAATGTAGTTAAAACTTCAAAAACTTTAGAAGCGAATTCGAAGAAGATAACTATGATTTTAGATACTATAAAAGCAATAACTAGTCAAACTAATTTATTAGCATTAAATGCTAGCATAGAGGCAGCTAGAGCTGGTGAAGCGGGTAAAGGATTTGCAGTAGTTGCAGATGAAGTAAGAAAACTTGCAGAACAGTCAAGTTTATCTGCTGATGAAATAGAAGAAGTTATAAAATCTAATATAAATGATATAAATTTAGTAAGTGAAGAAATTAGTTTTTCAAAGGAAATTATATTAAAGACATCTGAAAAGGTTGAAAACACATTTGAAAACTTTGAAAAAATTAATAAATCTATAGATATGTTAAAGGATAAAATTGAAACAAGTAGTAATACAATGGTAAAAGTGAATGATGCAAAGGATTCATTTATTGATAAACTTCAAGATATATCTGCTGTTTCACAAGAATCAGCAGCATCTACAGAAGAGGTAAATGCATCTAGTGAAGAACAAAAAAATAGATTAAAAGATGTATTAAAAGCGTCTAATAAACTAAAAGAGATATCATGTGAATTGGAAGAAATATTAAATAGATTTAAAATATAATATTTAAAATATATAAATAAAACAAAGAAATAGCCGCAATTGAGGCTATTTCTTTGTTTTAAATTTTACAGTTTAAAATATAAAAAGTACTATAATACATAGTACTTTAAGGAATAATTTCTATTTCTTTTTTCATTTGAGTGTTAACATATTGTAAATGATCTAACATGGCTTTTTCAGCAGCTACTGGATCATGACTTTTTAATGCTGATAAAATATCTCTATGTTGTTGAATAAGCATATTAATATTTTCTTCTTTTGTTATTACATTTCTTCGTATGTCTTTGATAAAAGCTTCAATTAAAAATGATATAGCATTTAATATACTTAGTATAAGAAAGTTTTTAGAAGCTTGAGCTATCTTATAATGAAAGTCTATATCCACATCTACCAATGTATCTTTCAAATCAGATTTTAGAGATTCATCAAAAAGAAGTTCCATTTCTGCCAATTCTTCATCAGTTATTCTTTCAGCAGCTAATACAACAGAGCCTCTTTCAATAATGTTCCTAAGCTCTAATATTTCATCAGAATTACTTTCTTTTAATAAAAATATAGTAGATAAAGGTTTTAATAAAGTATTTTCAAAACTACTTTTTATAAAATTTCCTTCTCCTTGTCTTGACTCTATAAGTCCCATAATTTCTAACTCTCTAAGAGCTTCTCTTATAGAAGTTCTACTAACTTGTAGACTTTCTGCCATTTCTCTTTCAGAAGGAAGTTTATCTCCTTTTTTAAAAGTACCTGTAATAATCATTTCTTTAATTTGTTCTATAACTTTTTCATAAACTCTTGTGTTTTTTATAGGACTAAACATAATTATTCATCCCTTCAAATATAAAAGAAAAACTTACAGATAAGTTTTTCTTTTTTAATCAAAATTATTATTTTGACAAAAATACAAAATATTTATACTATTGTAAAAATAATAATTACTTTCACTAAAATTATACACTAAGCTCTAAAATTATGTCAAGTATAGGGAATATACAAGAAATATGTAGTTAAATAAAAATTAGATGTTTTTAAAAACTGTTAATTAATTAACTATTATTGAGATTAATGAAATTATATGGTAATATAATTATAAACTTACTGGTAATACCAATAAACCAATAAACCATTAAGCCGCATTTTGATTGTTTACTAGAATTAATTTATATTAATTTAAAATCTTTAGGAGGTAGTTTGAAAATGATAAAAAAAAGAAATTCTACTAAAATATCAATTATAGGGTCAGGTGCAGTGGGTGCAACTACTGCATATTCATTAATGTTATTAGGAGTTGCTACAGAATTAGTATTAGTAGATGTCAACAAAGCAAAAACAGAAGGCGAAGCTATGGATTTATCACATGGAGCAGATTTTGTAAAACCTGTAAATATAATAAGCGGAGAGTATAAAGATACAAAAGACTCCGATATTGTTGTAATTACAGCTGGAGCAGCACAAAAGCCAGGTGAAACAAGACTACAATTGGTAAATAAAAATATTAATATATTTAAATCAATAATTCCAGAGGTTGTAAAATATAATAAGGATGCTATCCTATTAGTAGTTTCAAATCCAGTAGATATATTAAGTTATTTAACTTATAAGTTATCTGGATTTCCTAAAGAAAGAGTTATAGGATCAGGTACAGTTTTAGATACATCAAGACTTAAGTATGAAATAGGTAAAAGGTATAATATAGATCCAAGAAATGTGAACACTTATATCATAGGCGAACATGGTGACTCAGAAATAGCTACTTGGAATATAACTAATATTCAAAATATCAAAATTGATGAATATGCTGATAAAGAAAATTTTGAATATAATGATAAATTTAAAGAAGAAGTCTATGAGAATGTTAAAAATGCAGCTTATGAAGTTATTAATAGAAAAGGTGCTACTTTCTATGCTGTGGCTTTAGCAGTAACACGTATTGTAAATGCTATATTAGGAGATGAAAAAACTATACTACCAGTTTCAACTTTGGTAGAAAATTACTATGGAATTAGAGATGTTTATTTGGGATTACCATGTGTAGTAGGTGGGACAGGTGTTGAAAAAGTGTTAAATATGGATTTAAGTGAATTAGAAGCAGATAATCTAGTTAAGTCTGCAGAAACTTTAAAAGAAACTTTAAATAATGCTTCAGGATTATAGAAATAGATATTAATTGAGAATTTTGTTAAAAGGTCTAATTATAATTAAAGATTTGATTAATTATAAAGTTTTCTATTATTATTTTTAATTTAGATTTTATTAAATTAAATTATTAATTTATAACAATAATTAGAGGTAGTCAAATTTTAGATTACCTCTTAACTTATATGGTTCCAAGTTTAAAATTACTGAAAAATAGAGAAAATAGCTAGGCTAAAGCCATAGCTATTTAATTATTTGCTACATTTTCTAAAATTTGATAATGTGGTGAAGTTTTATATTTATTTTCGTTAAAAATACGTTCATAACAATAAGATATTATATCACTTCTTTTTATTATACCTATAAAAATGTTTGAATCATCAACTACAGGCACAAAGTTCTGAGACTTTGCTGTTAAAATTAAATTTTCTATATTAGAGTTTATTGAAACAGCTTTATTTTGAACATGTCTAGGAATTTCTTTTATTAAAACCTTTTCGCTATTTTTCAAATTAATATCAGTATCATTTTTTAATTTCCAAAGAATATCCCCTTCAGTCAAGGTGCCAACATATCTGCCTTTTTCATCAACTAAAGGAATTGCAGTATATCTATGATATTCCATTCGCTCCATGGCTCTTCTCATCGAAGCAGTAACTTTTTCATGTACTACTTGACTTTTCGGAGTAAGGAAAAAAGCAATATTCATGTAATCATCCTCCAATTAAGGCATTAAAAATAAATTTATAGTTTTATTTATGCCTAATTTAAATAATTATTTATAAATAAAGATTTGTACTATATTTATAAATAATCATTTAAGTATTAAACTTGTCCTTAAAATAAGTTATGTATTAAAAAATACAATTTTAAAATCTTCCCTATATAATATATTATACCAATTTAAATGGCATTTTTGTTACAAAATAGTTAATTTAAATGGTTAACATGAAATATAGGAACATATGAATAACATATGAAGGAATATTGTATGATTTTTATACAATATTCCTTCATATGTTTTGATTGTATTTATGTAGATGTATAATTAAATTAATAGTTTCCAGTAGATAATGATTTTATAATGTCAAGATGGTTTTTATAGTCTATTAACATGGAATTAATTTTATTTATAGTATCTTTATCAAGAGAATTACATTCATTAAAATGTTTTTCAGTCATTGTATATCCAAGATTACAAGCATTATATACTTCTTCTAACAGATCTTGTGTTGAATGAATTGTAATTTCATTTTTAAATTCATTAAATAGTTCAGAAGCTTTACCGATAATACCAACAGAGTATGAGGGTGTTCCACCAATACTTTGTATTTTATTACTAAACCATTGGGCTTGGGTTTTATAATCATCTTGTATGTTTAAAAAAGCATGTTTTACATCTAAATTTTCTGCCTTTTTAATATAACTATCAAAGGAATCTATGCCCATATATAATCCTTTTAAAAAATCATTTAATTCATTGACAAAATCATTATTATTTCTAGTGTTCATGAAATCACTCCTTAGTATAACATATGTAATAAAATTTTTATTATATATGTATATCATTTGCAAAAAATAAAAATCTATGACAATGATAGATAAAAAATTATAATTAGATTCAAAGTGATAGCTAGAAAATTTAATGTTATTATGAAAGAACATAAGTAAAAAAGCAAAACTTAAGTAAAGTGAAAATAATTTATTTAAGTTTTACTTTTTTATTTATATTAAATTAGATAAAACATAAAGCCAATAATATGATATTATACATAAACATCATAAGCATAAACTTATAAGATAATTTAGATGTACATTGAGCATAATAATGACGTCCTGCATAACAACGATTGTATAATCCATCCTGAATTTCTGGCCAGCGTTTAAGTGTATTTAAAAATAAAAGCCCTGCTAGTTTAGACATATTTTTAATTTTACTTTTAAAGCTATGAAATCCATGTCTACAACTCATTGCATTATAGATACTTGAAGCTTCATCGTTAATTAATAATATGTAAAGCTCCATTGATTTAGCTATATCGCAAATATCTTGTAATGGAGTTATTTTGGATACTAAAGAAAGTATATGATCAAGTGGTGTTGTAAGTGTTAAATAAGATATGCACATACCACCTGAAACACCTTTTAAAATAATTACAAGTATGTAATTAAAATTATAAACAAATAACAATGTTATTGAAGATAATAGTGAAAAGGATAATATACCTATATTGAATTTTAATACTATGTCTTTAGGATTATTAGCTTTTATGTGAAGAATTAAAAAAATAAATATGTTTAATATAAGTGGAAGAGGTTTATGTACAAATCCTAGAATAATCATAGGAAAAATGCATAGGCATAACTTTTCCAAGGGATGCCTATGACTTTCTTTGCTTATTTTTGAATAAGCTATGATTGTTTTGAGCATTGAGTCTTTCTACCTACATAATAGCCAATAAAACCTGCTCCTATAGCTGCTTGTAAACAGAATAATAGCGTTTCTATTTCTCCAGATGGTGGTTCCCAGATATGGCTAAACCAAGGTTCATAATCACCATCAATTTCAGCTATAACTTCTTCCATTTGATCATCTCCACCTACAAATTCACTTGTAGAACCATAATAAGCTAGTGGTGCAATTATAAGAAATGCACTTAAAATTATTAAGATAATAATATTTTTCTTTTTCATCTTATATCATTTCCTCCAATGTATGTAATTCCTCTTTTGAGTGTTTTTCAATAAACTCAAATATTATAACAGTAAATATTCCTTCAACAATAGCAAGTGGAACTTGAGTCACTGCAAATATTGCAAAGAATTTTCCAAATGCAGCTATTACACTTCCGCTGCCAGAATGAGCAAGAGCCATTTGTATAGATGTTATTAAATAAGTTGATAAATCACCTAAAAATGCGGCTAAAAATATAGCAACTTTTTTATTTGAATTCTTAAAAATCTTGTATATAAAGAATGAAACAAATGGTCCTACTATACCCATTGAAAAAACATTAGCTCCTAGAGTTGTTAGTCCACCATGAGCAAGTAAAAGTGCTTGAAATAAAAGAACTAGAGATCCAACAACACTCATAGCAAATGGTCCAAAAATAAGTGCACCTAAAGCTGTTCCTGTAGCATGTGAACTACTACCTGAAACAGATGGTAATTTTAATGCTGATATAACAAAGCAAAAAGCCGCAACTAAAGCTAAAAGCATTTTTAAATCTTTGTTAGTGCTTGTCTTAGTTTTAATTTGTTTTATACCTATAATAATAAAAGGTATACAAAGTACAAAATAAGTAATGCACCAACCAGGACTTAAAAATCCTTCAGCTATATGCATTGCAGAAGCTGTATATGGTATAAATAAGCATAAAAATAGTGCTAAAAGTAAAGTATGTTTTTTTCTCATAAAAAATCCCTCCATATTTTAATAATAAATTTTATAATATTTTTAATAATAAACCTTTATAATTGATTTTGTTGATTGGAAAAATTAAAAAAATTAATTATAGTTTAAATTTTCATCAATAAAGAACAAATTTTACTTTAAGATATGATAATTAAAATCATTCTCAAATTATTTCGAGTACAAATATATGTATATAAAAAAAGTAGGGGAACTACGAGGGAATGGACTTTAAGTTAAAAATAACCTAATAGTTCCCTACTAAAAATAAACATTAGTTAAATATTACTTTTAAAATTCAAAATTTTTAAATACATCTAAGAATTTATCAATATGCTCATCCGTATGTTTTACAGATAAGAATAAAGCTTCAAATTGAGATGGAGCAATGTATATTCCGTTTTTTAATAAGTAAAGATAAAATTTTGAAAATAATTTAGTATCACAAGTTTTGGCATCATCATAATTAGTTACCTGAGCTATATCAGTAAAGAATATAGTCATCATTGCACCACATCTATTTATTGTCATAGGTATACCTTTTTCTTTTGCAATTTTAAGCATACCATTTTCTAATTTTGAGCCTAGTCTTTCAAGATGTGTATAGTATTCAGGGTGATTATAAAGTTTTGTTACTGCTGAAAGACCTGCTGCCATAACTACTGGATTTCCAGACATAGTTCCAGCTTGATAAACAGGACCTACTGGTGATAGTTTTTCCATTATCTCTCTTTTTCCACCATAAGCACCACATGGAAGTCCACCACCCATTATTTTTGCATAGCAAACTATATCAGGAGTTACATCAAATAATGTTTGCGCACCTTTATATGCAACTCTGAATCCACACATAACTTCATCAAAAATTAAAAGTGCTCCATATTCTTTACAAAGACTTTCAAGTTTTTTCATAAACTCATTAGATGCTTTTATAACACCCATATTTCCAGCAACAGGTTCTATAATAACCCCAGCTATATCGTGTCCATACTTTTTGAAAATTTCTGTTATACTTTCAATACTGTTGTAATTAGCTATTAATGTATTTTTTATACTTTCTTGAGGAACTCCTGCACTTCCAGGTATACCTTCAGTCATAACGCCAGAACCTGCACTTACAAGGAATCCATCAAAATGACCATGATAACATCCAGCAAATTTTATGATTTTATTTTTTCCAGTATAGCCACGTGCTAATTTAACAGCGCTCATAGTGGCTTCTGTTCCGGAATTAACCATTCTTATTAAATCTATATTGTCTAGTGTTTCACATAGATGTTTTGCAAGCTTTAATTCTAAGTTAGTTGGTGCACCAAAAGCTATAGATTCACTACAACATGTTTTTATAGAATTAACTATATCTTCATCGTTATGACCAAGAATCATAGGTCCCCAAGCACCAATAAAATCAATATATGTATTTCCATCTTCATCAGTTATTGTTGCGCCATTACCACTTTTAATTACTGGAGGGGTAATTCCCATATCTTTTAATGCTCTAACAGGACTATTTACACCGCCAGGTATGTACTTTTCTGATTCTTTAAAAATTTGATTACTTTTTTCTAAATTCATAAATAAAACCTCCTTAAGTTATATGCAATGTTTATTAAATATCGCAAAAAATCTTTTCAATAATTGATAATGCTTCTTTGCCTTTACCATTTAAAGTTTCTTCTTTTAAAACTTCAATAGCCCTATTAACGTATGCATTGCTAGTACTTTTGATAAGTGTTTCCACTAACTTATCATTATCCTTTGTAAATTTTTTTTGAGTGTATGTTTTAAATCTGGTGCTATATATTATGTTGCTTTTTTTTATCATTTTCATAATATGAGGAGATAGGGATCTAAGCTTAACCCATTCTAAATACTCATACATGTATTTTTTTACTATGTAATAATGTTCTTCCATTAAAGTTTTTCTTAATTTTTTATTTTCAGCATCTATAGTATGAATTTTATCTATGTCATAAACAGTTATATTAAGTAAATTATCTATAGAACTACAAACATCTCTAGGTACAGCTAAATCAAAAATTAAAAGATTTTCTATGTCCTCAACATCATTTTTTTCAATTATAAAATTCTTTGACGAAGTACAACTTATAAGTACGTCAATTTTATGTAAGTATTTATTTTTATCGTTTACATGAATTATCTCAACTTTATCATTAGAATTTTTAATTAAGTCATCATTTTTAACTTTTTCTATATCCCTACAAGCTATATATAACTTATCAAAATTATTATCATTGACAAGTAAGTTTTTAAAACATAATTTACCTACATCGCCAAAACCTATAATCATAAAAATACGTTTTTGCTTATTTATAGCTTCTTTTATTGCAATGGAAGAAGAAGAAACAGGAATTTTGTAAAGCATAGTTTCTGTTTTGAATTCTTTTCCACATCCAATGGCATTAATAAATAATCTTTCAAGTGGACCTTTTATAACATTAAGCTCTAAAGACTTAAAGTATCCATCTTTAACTTGACCTAATATTTGATCTTCCCCTAATATCTTAGAATGAAATCCACAACATAATTCCATGATATGCCTTACAGCATTTTCTCCTGTAGAAATAAAAGTATATTTCATATCATTAATATCCCAATTTAAAGTTAAAAAAATTTTTTTAACTAATAAATCATTATTATTTTCTTGAGAAGAAAAATATACTTCTGTTCTATTACAAGTAGAGATTATAATAACTTCATCAAGAAAACTTTTAAGTTTTAATAAGTTACTCTCTAAATCTGAAGAATTAATACTAAATCTACTACGAACATCTAAAGTTACATCTTTATTTAACCCTATTAACCTAACCATGTATAAACCATCTCCTAATTACAAGAACAAAATATTTAAGTTTTAAAATAACAATACTTTAGTATTATATACTTATAAATAAAGTAAATGTGTAAATATATTAATTATTATTTAATATTACTATATTAAATTTTATTATATTGTACTAAAGTTTTATATTTACCTAAATATAGGCAATAAAAAAACTCACAAAAGTGAGTTTATAATCAAAAAAATACATAAATATCTTATATAAACAACACTTTCCTTCCGCCCGAAGGTTTGTGATTAGATTTACGGCAGGTCTCCTGACTTACGGGTCAATCTCCTTTTACCTTCCCAAAGCACAAAGCTTCAGTGGTTAAAATTCGTCTCCGTTACAGTAGCGGGGGCTGTAGTGGGCTTACACCACTTTCCCTATTAAACTATTAAAAGTACCATAAAAAGTATTAAATTTAAAATTGTACAAGCAAATTATAACACAATAAAAACAATTTTGAAAGATTATAATTAAAAAAAATACAAAATTACGACAAATCAAGAAAAAAACATGTATAATTAAAAAATAAAGACTATTAAGATGAATTGTAAAATTAGCTAATTTTACAATTGAATAATATATCATTATAATAATATAGGATTAATTTGATAGTAAAAGAATATAAAATGTTAATATATGTATTAATTAGGAGGATATATATGGATTTTTTTAAGGAAAAGCTAAAGAAGCAATCAAAAACGTCTATTGCTTTAACAATATTATTAATTATTGCAATTATATTTATAGGACAAATCTACTATAATGAGAAGGAATTTATAAAGAACTTTAACGATTTCAAAAAATATTTTACAGAAAGAAATGAAGAAAGTGCACATGGTATTTATATTGATATAAAAAAACAATCTCATAAGGAGAAAGTTGATGTATACATATTAGACCAATTAGATGCATTCAAATATAATTTAGAAAACGATTCTATTGAAAATAGTCATATTGATGATGCTAGTAAAGAGTTAAGCTATTTTGAATTTTATTCTGAAAAGTCAGAAAAAGTCAAAGAAGAGTATACTAAAATGCAATCTTATGTGGAGGATTATAATCATTATAAAAATGGATTAGAAGCTTATGATAAGAAAGACTTTGTAAAAGCAAAAGAGGAGTTTGAAAAAGTAACTTCAAATTATAAACAGTATAATGAAGCTCAAACTATGGCTGAAAAAATGAGTGCTAAATCTAAAGAATGGTCATTAAAGAAATGTAATGAATTATTATCTTTAGGTGATATAGAAAATGCTTTAGTTGAACTAGAAAAAGGTTTTTTACTAAATAAAGATGATTCTGATTTATTAAAGGAAAAAGAAAATATTGAAAAAAATAAAATTGAGTATTTAAAAAATAGAAAAGAGATTAGTGGATCTTTAGAAAAAATAAATAAATTAAATTGGATTAAAGATGAAAAAAATATAGTCATAGAAGAAATTAAGTATAAGGAAAAAGATTTTTATAAAGTTACAGAAAAAGATGAAAAAAATCCTAATATATGGGAATATGAATTATATATAGAAAAATTACCAATTGATAATGAGAACACAGAAGAAGAGAAAGACAAAGTGATGAAGGAAACTATTGCTTTGCTTATAAAAGATAAAGAAGAAAAAAGTTTAGATGATTTTATAAAAGAAAATGAAACGAAACAGTAATTTTTTTAAAGGGCGAAAGCCCTTTAAATTTTTTTGTTTTATGTTTAAAATTAAAAATATTTAAAATATTAGCGTTAAAATGAAAAGTTTGATAATATATAAATAAGTTATAATATATAAAAGAATGATATTAGTTAATATCATAGGTTTTGGGTGATATATAGAAAATGCATTCATTTATAAGAAAAGCTATTTATATATAGTTCTTAAAATTATATATAGTATTAATATATCATCTTAAAAAAATAAATAAGGGGGACATTCTTATGGATAAATTTATAAAAAGAGGTAATTTAGTTTATATAAGAAAGCCTGACTTTGAAGAAATTGATTATATAAAAAAACTTTGGAGTGATGAAGATACAATGAGAGATGTAGGAGGCGCAATTCATTATAGTGAATATAAATGGGAAAATTGGTACAAAAGAATGGTTGACCCTGGAAATGGCAAGAATTTTTATTGTTTAATATATAATATGGAAAACACACCAGTTGGGGAAGTGAGTTTTCACGGATATGACAGAAACACTAAAACCGCTGATTTAAATGTTAAAGTTGAAAATAAATATAGAGGCAATAATTATGGGAATGAAGCAGTTATGCTATTATTAGAATATTATTTTAATAGCTATGGTGGTGAGGTTATTTTTGACACTGTTGCTAATGAAAATGGAATAGAAGCTCTTAAAACTTGGAAATTTGAAGTTCTTGAAGAAAAAGGTAAAGAAGTATTATTTAGAATGACAAAAGAAAATTTTAATAAAATGGTAGAGCAATAAAGTAATAACTATTATAATAAAGAAGTAATAAACTAAAGAAAGTGAGGTGTTTTGTTTAGTTGATATAGTTTTATAATTATAACTAGGGTGCTAAACAAAATATTTATGAAGTTATTTTTTATATCTGATATTCATGGATCTCTTAAATATTGTAAATTAGCAATTGATGCTTTTATAAAAGAAAATGCTGATTATATAATAATATTAGGAGATGTTTTATACCACGGACCAAGAAATCCATTGCCAGAGGAATACAATCCTAAAGAAGTTGCAAAGCTACTTAATAATTATAGCAACAGAATAATAGGTGTAAGAGGAAATTGTGATGCAGATGTGGATCAAATGTTGCTTGAATATCCATGCATGATGGATTATAGCACCATTTTATATGGTGATAAAAGGTTTTTTCTAACCCATGGACATATTTATGATGAAGAAAAACATCCTAATATATGTGATGGTGATGTGATGGTATATGGACATACCCATGTACCCGTAGCAAAAAAAGAAAATGGTATATATATATTGAATCCAGGTTCAATAACATATCCTAAAAAAGATAGTCCTAATAGTTATGGAATTTTAGATAAAGGTATTTTTTATATAAAAAAATTAGATGGAAATATAATAAAAGAACTAAAAATTATATAAATAATTATAATGATAAAGTTGTTTTTAAATGGATTACTTTCTTTTTAAAAACAACTTTTTAAATTAAATTATTTAATTAAATTATAACTTATTTGTAAACTATATAAAGATTTACTCCATAATATATTCTTAAATTAAAGTCAAATTTTAATATTATATAACTTTTTTTATATTTAAATTTTAAATGCATAAATTAAGAAGTTAATTTTATAGATTATATTTAAAATCGTTAATAATTTTATTGGTGATATATTGAATGTTGATATATTTCTAAAATTAATGAAATATACCAAAGTTCATTAATTTTTGATAAAACTTGACATAGAGTTTGTTTAATTTTATAATCATAATTGAAATAAGTCGAAAATAACTGATGAAAAATTTACAGGTAATTTAATTTAAAAAGAATATAGAACAAGTTAGGTGCTTAGAATAAGTGAAAAGGGAATGTGGTTAAATTCCACAGCAGCCCCCGCTACTGTAATTGATGACAACTCTTTAAAATTGCCACTTTTTTAAAAATAAGAGGGGAAGGCAAAGAGAAGGATGATTCATGAGCCAGGAGACCTGCCTAATTTTAAAAAGCTTTCGGAGGGAAAGGACTATTTATTTTGTTTAAATTTCAAATAGTTTATTTATAACAAATAGATGCACCCTTTCAGGTGCATCTATTTTTATTTTGTGATTTTTAAGAAAATTCAATATGAAATTTAAATTATAAATTATAGTTTTTTCAATTAATTGGAACTATATATTATATTTTGATTTTAGAAATAATTGTAGTTGGAAAGGGTGTTTTAAGATGGCAAAAATAATGGTACAAGGAACTGCGTCTTCTGTTGGAAAAAGTATTTTAGTTACAGCACTTTGTAGGATATTTACTCAAGATGGGTATAAGGTATGTCCTTACAAGGCACAGAATATGTCTTTAAACTCGTACATAACATTAGATGGAAAAGAAATGGGGAGAGCGCAAGTACTTCAAGCGTATGCATCAGGATTAGAACCAGAAGCATATATGAATCCTATTTTGTTAAAACCAACTAGTGATCAAAAATGTCAAATAATTGTTAATGGTGAAGTTTATGGAAATAGCTCTGCTATGGAATATCATAATCTTAAATTGAAATTTAGAGATATGTTAAAAGATAAATTTGATGAATTAGAAAAAAAGTTTGACATAATTGTTATGGAAGGTGCAGGAAGTCCAGCAGAGATTAACTTAAGAGACAGAGATATAGTTAATATGGGCATGGCAGAGCTTGTAGATGCTCCTGTAATCTTAGTTGGAGATATTGATAAAGGTGGAGTGTTTGCATCTTTAGTAGGAACATTAATGCTTTTAGAAGATAATGAAAAAGAAAGAGTTAAAGGAACTGTAATTAATAAATTTAGAGGTGACGTAGATATATTGAAACCAGGAATAGATATGCTTGAAGATATATCTAAAAAACAATGTTTGGGGGTTGTCCCACATTTTACATTAGCTTTAGAAGATGAAGATGGTGCAGTAGAATTAAATAAAAATATTACAGATAAAATAGATATAGCAGTTATAAAACTTCCAAGAGTATCTAATTTTACTGATTTAGATGCACTTAAAATTGAAGAAGATGTTTCCGTTAGATATATAACATCTTTAGAAGAATTTAAAAATCCTGATTTGTTAATTATACCAGGTACAAAAAATACCATAGAGGATTTAAATGTGCTAAAAGCAAGCGGATTATTTGACAAAATAAAAGAATATAGTAAAGAAGGAAATGTTATCGGTATATGTGGTGGATACCAAATGCTAGGCAAAAAAATAAAAGATCCATATAGAGTTGAAAGTAATAATTTAGAAACAGAAGGATTAGGTCTTTTAGATATTGAAACAGTTTTTGAAAATAAGAAAGTAACTACTAGGGTAGAAGGAACTGTAATCAATAAAGATTTATTTAATACAACAAAAGAAGATATAAATGTTTATGGATATGAAATTCATATGGGAGTATCAGAATTAGGTGAAAATGCAGATCCATTATTTAGAATAACAAAAGAAAATGGTAACAAGTGTGATCATATTGATGGGGTTATTAATAAAGAAAGAACTGTAATAGGAACTTATCTTCATGGAGTATTTGATAATATAGATTTTAGAGAAGTTATAATTAATGAATTAAGAAGTAAAAAAGGTATAGAATACAAGAAAGCACAACCATATGAAAATCTTAGAGAAAAAGAGCTTGACAGACTAGCTGATTTAGTAAGAAGTTCTTTAGATATGGATAAAGTATACGAAATAGTTGGTTTAAAAAAGTAGCAACTGATTACTCATTTTAAACTGCTTTTAAAGAATATGCTATTTAAACGTATTCTTAAATTAAAATAACCAGTACTTAGGAATTAAGAATTAAGAAATTATTACTTGTATGTTATGAATTTTAAATATATTAATGGATATTAAACAAAACATTTAGAATCATCAAAAAATGAGTTGTAAGGGTTAATCTTAATTCTTAATTAACCTAAGAGAATTACATTAAATTATTTTTATAGGGAGGTGAAAATATGTTTAATTTTGATTTGAAACAAAATATTATATATATATTTATAGCTATGATTATAGATTTTATATTAGGAGATCCAAATTGGATTCCACACCCAATAATTTATATAGGAAAACTTATAAGCATTATTGAAAAGAAACTTAGAAATAAATTTGAAAATAATTATAAATTAAAAAGAGCAGGAGCGTTAATGGTAGTTATAGTTTGTATGTTGACTTACTGTATACCATACATATTATTAAGATTTGCACTTATAAATAAAGTTATTTTTCACATATTGAATGTAATAATAATCTGGACAACTATTGCAGCTAAAAGCTTAGATAATGCAGCAATGGAAGTATATAATTCATTAAAAAAAGAGGATATAGAAGATGCCAGGTTAAAACTTTCTTACATAGTTGGTAGAGATACAAAGGAACTATCTTCCCATGAGATAATAAGAGCAGATGTAGAAACTGTTGCTGAAAATGCATCTGATGGAATAATAGCACCTATATTTTATGCACTTATTGGAGGGGCGCCGCTTGCAATGATGTATAAAGGCGTAAATACAATGGATTCTATGGTAGGATATTTAAATGAAAAATATAAAAATATAGGTTTTTTCCCTGCTAATGTAGATGATATATTTAATTATATTCCGGCTAGAATAACAGGCATACTTATGTGTTTATCTGCTTTTGTAGTAAATGGAAGTATAACAGAAAGTTTCAAAATAATGATAAGAGATAGAAAAAATCATAAAAGTCCCAATTGTGCATATCCAGAAGCTGCTACAGCAGGGGCCTTAAAAATTCAATTAGGTGGAACAAATGTGTATTTTGGGCAAGTCACTTATAAACCGACTATCGGTGATGATATAACAAAATTAGATTATAAACATATAAAAAAATCAGTTAAACTTATGTATACAAGTGAGATTTTATTTGTTTTAATAATGATTTTAGCTTTAATAATTATGGAATTTTAATTTAACAAACTAATGATAAATTGGCAAAGGTGAGGTGTTACTTTTGAAACATGGAGGAGACATATATAGTGATGGAATATTAAAGGGAAAAAAATTAATAGATTTTAGTTCTAATATAAATCCTTTAGGGGTTCCAAATTCAATTGTAAACAATATTAATGAAGCAGTAGATATGCTTAATGTATATCCAGATATAAAATATAGAATTTTAAAAGACAACCTAATAGATTATGTGAATGAATCATATGAGTATTTTGGTATGGAAAAAAGAGAAATTAAAGTTACACATGATAATGTATTATTAGGAAATGGAGCATCAGAAATTTTAGATTTAGCTATAGGAGCTTTAAAATCTATAACAATAGTAGTTCCATCATTTGTTGAATATGAAGATAATGCAATAAAACACGGTTTAGATATAAAGTATTCATATTTAAAAGAAGATTTCACATATGATTATGATGATATATTAAATAAGGTAAAAGGTAGTGAGGGATTAATAATAGGTAATCCGAATAATCCTAATGGATGCATAATTGATAAAGAAAAATTTAAGACTATTTTAAATTACTGTGAATTAAATAATAAAATAATTTTAATAGATGAGGCATTTATTGAATTTACATTAAATTTAAATTTAAGTTTTGTAGATTTAATTAATAAGTATAAATGTTTAGTAATTATACGTGCTATAACAAAATTTTATGGTCTACCAGGAGTGAGATTTGGTTTTGCATTGACTACAAATGAAAGAATCATAGATTACTTTAACCTTATGCAAAATCCATGGAATATAAACTGTTTTGCTGAAGTAGCAGTTAAATATGGTTTAAAAGATGAAAAATATATATTAGAATCTATAAATTGGATAAAAGTAGAAAGACAGTTAATGTTAGAAGAACTAGATAAAGCAAAATTTGTAAATACGGTGTATAATACTTATGGAAACTACATATTGCTTAAATTAAAAGATATAAATTGTCATAAATTTTATGAAAAATTAAAGAAAAAAGGAATAATAATTAGAAAATGTGATAATTATAAAGGCTTAAATGAAGAATTTGTGAGAGTTGCAATAAAAGATAGAGAATTAAATTTAAGGCTATTGGAAGCTATGAATAGTTTATAAATTACAAAAAATAAGGTGATGTTGTTGAAAGGTAATGTAGCATATTTGTCACTTAAAACAAATAACTTAAAGGTATTAATAATAGGTGGAGGTAAGGCAGGTTTTATAAAACTGAAATCTTTTACAGAGAAAGGTGCTAGTGTAAAAGTAGTATCTAGAGAGTTTTGTCAAGATATTATAAATTACAATAGCAAAGAAAGATTTGAACTAAGTTATGAAGAATATAATGATGAGTTAATAAATAAGGCTCATATAGTAGTTATAGCTACTGGCGATAAAAAGTTAAATGACAAAATAAGAAATGATTGTGAAAATAACTTTAAGTTTTATATAGATACTACAGAAGTTAGTAAAAGTCTTTGTACGATGCCAGTTATAGGTGAAACAGAAAACATGACTTTTGCCCTTCAAACTAAAGGAAAAAGTCCTAAAACAACTTTATTTATGAAAAATGTATTAAAAGAAAATTTGACGGAGTATGACAATTATATAGAATTTACTGTAAAAGTGAGAAATTCTATAAAAAATATAGACAAGAAAAAGGAAGTTATGAATTTTATAGCTTCAAAGGACTTTTTATATTTTTTCAATAAAGGATATGGAGAAGAAATTTTAAATTTATTTTATGGAGGTAATAACCTTGAAATTAGCAACAAGAAAAAGTAAATTGGCACAGGTGCAAACAGAGTATGTAATGGAGCTTTTAGAAAAAAAACATGGGATAAAAAGTGAAAAAGTGCTAACTGATACTTTAGGTGACAGAAGATTAGATGTAACTTTAGATAAAATAGGGGGAAAGGGTTTATTTATAAAAGAATTAGAAGTTTTAATGATTGAAAGACTTGCAGATGCAGCAGTACATAGCATGAAGGACATGCCTTATGAATTACCAGAAGGGTTTGAAATAGCAGCTACACCATGTCGTGAAGATGTTAGAGATGCTTTTGTGTCTTTAAAAGGTGTTAAATTTAAAGATTTAAAAACAGGAGCTAGAGTTGGAACTAGTAGCAAAAGAAGGGCAACTCAATTAAAGATATTAAGACCAGATATTGATATAGTTCCTATAAGGGGAAATGTTCAAACAAGAATAGAAAAAATAGAAAAAGAGAATTTGGACGGTATTATATTAGCAGCTGCAGGACTTAAAAGATTAGGAATGGAAAGTATAATAACGGATTATTTTGATCCAAATGATATGGTACCAGCTGTAGCACAAGGAGCTTTAGCCATAGAGATAGCTAAGAATTTAGATAATAAAGAAGTATTTACTTCTTTAAATGATGAGAACGTAAGAATTTGTGTTGATGCAGAAAGAAGCTTTATGAAAGCACTAAAAGGAGATTGTCATTCAACAATAGGTGCATATGCAAAAATTTATGATCGTAAATTAAAAGTCATAGGTGTATATGAGGTTAATGAAAAATTAGTAAAAAAAGAAGTAGAAGGCAATATAGAAGATAATATAAAACTTGGTGAAGAACTAGCAAAATTAATTTTAGAAGACAGATAGAAAGTCCTATCTTAATAATAGGAGGAGAAACAATGAGTAAAGTATATTTAATTGGTGCAGGGCCTGGACATGAAGAACTTATAACATTAAGAGCTGTAAATGTTTTAAAAAATTGTAGTGCAATAATGTATGATAGACTTTGTGGGGAAAGCTTTTTGAAGTATGTAAATAGTGATGCAGAAATTTATTATTGTGGAAAAGAGCCTGGATGTCACTATAAAACACAAGAAGAGATAAATGATATGATAGTATCACTGGCTAAACAAGGTCATACAGTAGGAAGAGTAAAAGGTGGAGATCCATATATATTTGGCCGTGGTGGAGAAGAAGCACTTAGACTTTTAGAAGAAGATATAGAATTTGAGGTAGTTCCTGGTGTAACATCACCAATATCTGTTTTAAACTATGGTGGGATTCCTGTTACTCATAGGGGGGTTGCAAGAGGATTTCATATATTTACTGCAAAAAGTAAAGATAATATGGATTTAGATTTCCCTGTTATATCTAGGTTAAAAGGTACATTGATATTTATGATGGGATTTGAAAAATTAAGTTTAATTACTAATAACCTAATTGAAAATGGAATGGATAAAAACACTCCATGTGCTGTAGTTATGAGGGGGACAACATCAAAACAAAAGAAGGCAGTAGGAACATTAGAAAACATAAAAGAGAGGGCTTTAGAAAATGGTCTTGCAAATCCAAGTATAATTGTTGTTGGTGATGTTGTTAAATTTCATGATCAGCTTAATTGGTTTGAAAAAAAACCATTGTTTGGAAAGAATATTTGTATAACAAGAACTAAAGAGCAAAGTAGAGAAATAAGAGAGAGACTTGTTGATTTAGGTGGAGAAGTAACAGAAATAAATTCAATAAAAATTAAACCAACTAGTGAAAAATTAACTCCATACATAGAAAAATTAAGTCACTATGATTACATAGTAATAACAAGTGCAAATGCAGCGAATATTTTCTTTGAATATTTAATAGAAAAAGAATTAGATATAAGAAATATAAAAGCAAAATTTATAACTATTGGACCAGCTAGTGATAAAGCTATAAGAAAATTTGGAGTAGTTCCAATTTTGTGTGCTAAAGAATATGTTGCAGAAAATCTTTTTGAACATATGAAGGAGTTTATAAAAGAAAATGACAAAATACTTCTTCCAAGATCTAAAAAAGCAAGAACATTTTTAGTAGAAGCATTAGAAAGTAAAGGATGTATAGTAGATGAGTGTCATATATATGAACCAGAACTTGGAGATGCTGTTGGACTAAATAGATTTAAAGACTGTGATGTTGTAGTATTTACAAGTCCTAGTACCGTAATTAATATGATAGAACTTGTAAGTATTGAGGAAATAAAAAATAAGACTGTATTATCTATAGGACCTATAACTTCAATAGAACTTAATAAAAACAATATAGAACATATTGTTTGTGACAAGAGTAGTAATGATGGAATGATAGATAAACTTATAGAAATATATAAGAAATAAGATTTTAAAATATTATAAGTTTAACAAGAAGAAAGTATATTATATAAAAGCATAAGGAGTGGTTTAAATGTTAACAGGGTTAAGAAGATTAAGAGAAAATGATGCAATAAGATCAATGGTTAGAGAAACTATCTTAAATACAAATGATTTTATATTCCCTATATTTGCAGTTGAAGGTGAAAATATAAAAGAAGAGATTTCATCATTAAAAGGAAATTATCATTGGTCTTTAGATAGATTACCAGAAATAATTGAAGAAGTAAAAAAAGCTAAAATAAGAGGTGTTATAGTTTTTGGAATTCCAAATCATAAAGATGAGGTTGGAACTTCTGCTTTTGAGGAGAATGGAATTGTTCAAAGAGCAGTTAGAAAAATAAAAGAACTAGATAAAAATTTATTTGTAATTACTGATGTATGTATGTGCCAATATACAAGCCATGGACATTGTGGAATTGTAGAAGGTGAAAGAGTAGTTAATGACAAATCAGTAGAAATTATTTCTAAAATAGCTTTATCTCATGCAAAAGCAGGAGCAGATATGGTAGCGCCTTCTGATATGATGGATGGAAGAATTGGTTCTATAAGAGATATTTTAGATGCTAATGGATTTGATTACGTTTCAATAATGGCATATAGTGCTAAATATTGTTCAGCAATGTATGGACCATTTAGAGCAGCAGCTAATTCATCACCTCAATTTGGTGATAGAAAAACTTATCAAATGGATCCAGCAAATGGTCGTGAAGCGTTAAGAGAAATAGAAGCAGATATAATAGAAGGTGCTGATATTATAATGGTTAAACCAGCGATGATTTATTTAGATGTAGTAAAGGCAGCATACGATACTTTTAATATTCCAATAGCTGCATACAATGTAAGTGGTGAATATGCAATGATAAAATGTGCAAGTGAAAATGGACTATTAGATGAAAGAGCAGCAGCCCTTGAAATGTTAACTTCTATAAAGAGAGCAGGTGCAAAACTGATAATAACATATTATGCAATTCAAGCTTCTCAATGGCTAAATGAAAATTAGTGAGTGTGAGTCTTATGAAAGGTATAGTAGTAGCTTCTAATTGTAGTGGTGGTGGAAAAACTACCACTACACTTGGAATAATGAAAGCACTAATGAAAAAAGGTTATGATGTTCAAGGATATAAAGTAGGACCAGATTATATTGATTCGGCTTTTCACAAGCACATAACGAAAAAACCAAGTAGAAATTTGGATTTGTTTTTAATGGGTGAAGAAGGTGTAAAAGCTTCTTTTTCTAGAGGTACTGGAGATGTTGCTATAGTTGAAGGCGTTATGGGGCTTTATGATGGTAAAGGAATAAATAGTGAATTTTCCACAGCGCATGTAGCTAAAGTTTTAGACTTACCGATAATTTTAATTTTAAGTCCAAAAGCTCAAAGTGCTACCTTAGCAGCAGAAATACAAGGTATTTTAAATTATAAAGATGAGTTTATTAAAAACACTAACATAAAAGGTGTAATTTTAAATAATATAGCGCCAGGGTATTATAATCTTTTAAAAACAATAATAGAAAATCATTGTAAAATAAAAGTTTATGGATATATTCCAAAAGATAAAGAGTTAACTTTAGAATCTAGACATTTAGGTTTAGTACAATGTAGCGAAACTGATGATATAGATTATAAAATTGATAAATGTAGTAACCATATATTAGAAAATGTAAATATAAATAGCCTTATAGCTGATTTAAAGCAGTGTAATATATATGATGATAAATATCATGTAAAAAATAGGAACTTTAACATAGCAGTAGCAAAAGATGAAGCCTTTAGTTTTTATTATAGAGAAAATTTGGAGCTATTACAGGAGTGTGGAAACATAATATATTTTAGTCCATTGAAGGATAAGAGGTTACCACAAAATATAGATTTTTTATATATAGGTGGAGGGTATCCTGAAGTTTTTGGAAAAGAACTTTGTGACAATATCACTATGAGAAATTCTATAAAAGATGCATTAGAAAAAGGTTTAAAATGTTATGCAGAATGTGGCGGACTTATGTATCTTACTGAAGGAATAGAAGATTTAAATGGGAATTACTATGAAATGGTTGGTTTCTTTAAAGGAAAAACTGAAATGACAACAAGACTTCAAAATTTTGGATATTGCACTAATGAAATAGATGGCTTGAAAAAATCTATAAACGGACATGAGTTTCATAAATCAAAAGTTAGTTTAAATGAAAAAACAGTTTATAATGTTACCAAAAGTGGATTTGATGGAAAAATAAAAAAATGGACTTGTGGATATTTAAAAAAGAATACTTTAGCAGGTTACTGTCATACACATTTCTTTTCTAATATGGATTTTTTGAATTTTTTAATGGAAAATGATAATTAACAAATAAATTATATTAAAAATATAAAGTTTATTAAAAAATTAGGTGAAGTGAGGAATATAGATTATGAGAGATTACGTGAAAAGTCCTATGGGAATAGAAGAAAAAAGTTTTGAGATAATTGGAGAGGAAATGGCTCCACATAATTTTACAGAAGAACAATTAAAAGTAGTAAAAAGAGTTATACATACGACAGCAGATTTTGATTATCAAAATATAATACATTTTAGTGAGGATGCTATAAATAAAGCTAAATCAATATTAAAAGAAGGAAAGATGATTTATACAGATACTAATATGGCATTATCAGGAATAAGTAAGCCTGCATTAAAAAAATTGAATTGTAACGTAGAATGTTTTGTAGCTAGAGAAGATGTTAAATTAGAGGCAAAAGAAAAAGGAATAACACGTTCAATGGCAGGTGTAGAGAAAGCTGTAGAAGAAGGTGTAGAATTCTTTGTATTTGGAAATGCACCAACAGCTATATTTAAACTTTTAGAACTTGTTGATGCAGGAAAAGTAAAACCAAAGTTTGTTGTAGGTGCACCAGTTGGATTTGTAGGAGCTAAAGAAAGTAAGGAACTTTTAGAAAAATATGATATACCTTATATAACTATTAGAGGAAGAAAAGGTGGAAGTGCAGTAGCCGCTTCAATTATGAATGCAATAATGTATATGATGGTTGAAAGATAGAAGGAATATTATGTTAGATTTATACGTAGAAGCAAATGGTAAAAAGTTAAGGTGTGGATATACTACCGGATCTTGTGCTACAGCGGCAGCTAAAGCAGCAACTAAGATGCTTTATGATATAGAAAGACAAATTGTTAATAATATAGAGATAATAACTCCAAAGGGAATTAAGCTTTCATTAGATATTCATGATGTAAAATTTGGAAACGATTTTGTTGAGTGTTCTGTAATCAAAGATGGTGGAGATGATATAGATGTTACCAATGGAATTAAAATTTTTGCAAGAGCAACTAAAAAAGAACATGGATATAAACTAAAAGGTGGAAAAGGTGTAGGAAAGGTAATGGGAGAAGGGCTTTATATAAAAAAAGGAGAACCGGCAATAAATCCTGTACCAAGAACTATGATAGAAAAAGAAGTAAAAGCGGTACTTCCAGAAAATGTTGGAGTTGAGATAACCATATTTATACCTAAAGGAGAAGAAATAGCAAAGAAAACTTTTAATCCAAGATTGAATATAGTTGGGGGAATATCTGTTCTAGGGACTACAGGAATAGTAATGCCTATGTCGGAAGATGCCCTTATTGAATCAGTAAAGTTAGAGATAAATCAAAAGGTTGAAAGTGGAAGCAGTGAACTTATATTATTATTTGGTAATATGGGGGAAGATTTTGCTAAAAAGTTTAATTTAAGTACTAAGGATATGGTTATTATGTCTAACTATGTTGGAAAGGCTTTAGAAACTGTTGTAGCTAAAAAAATTAAGAAAGTAACAATAGTAGGTCATATAGGCAAATTATGCAAAATTGCTAGTGGTGCATTTAATACACATAGTAGAGTATGTGATGTAAGGCTAGAGACTTTAGCTTTAGAGCTAGCTCTTATGGGATATGATAAAGAATTAGTAACTAATGTATATAATGAAAAAACCACAGAAGGTGCTGTTGAATTTTTAGGTGATGGTTTTGAAAGTTTATATGAAAATATAGTGAATAAAGTTATAAAACGAATGGAAATGTATACATATGGTGATGTTAAAGTAGATGCAATAATGTATTCTATGAAAAGAGGAGTATTATTTAGTTCCTTAAAAGAAAGTAGGGAGTAGAGTATGGTTTATATAGTTGGTCTTGGACCAGGAAATAAAAATTATATATTGCCAATAGCAACCCAAACTATGGAAAAATGTGATGTTATATTAGGGTTTAGTAGAGCTATTGAAAGTATTAATCATATAAAAAAAGAAAAAATGCCATTAAATAGTTTAAATTCCATACTAGAATATATTGATAAAAATAAAGAAAAAGAAATATCAATAATTGCATCAGGAGATCCTTGCTTTTATGGAATAACAAACTATATAAAGAAAAATTTTAATGGAGAAATACGAGTAATACCAGGAATAAGTTCATTTCAGTATTTTATGTCCAAACTTTGTAAATGTTGGAATGGGGTTCATTTAGGAAGCCTACATGGCAGAGAAGAAGAATTTTTAGCAACTATAGAAGAAAAAGGATCAGGAATATTTCTTACAGATAAAAATAATTCACCTAAAAAGTTATGTAGATTACTATATGAAAATAATTTTAAAAGTAAAGTATATATAGGGAAAAATTTATCATATGAAGATGAACAAATTTTTCAAGGTGAACCAAAAGAATTCATAAATGTAGAATTTAATGGAATTTCCATAATATATGTAGAGAAAATTTAAAATTATTATAGAGATATATGGTGGTGAATAATAATGAAATTTATAAAAGATGAAGAGTTCATTCGTGGAAATTGTCCAATGACAAAAGAGGAAGTAAGGGTTTTAAGTGTGACTAAACTGGAACTCGAAGAAAATTATAGAGTTTTAGATATAGGAGCAGGTACAGGCTCAGTTTCTATACAAATGAGTAAAATTTGCAATAAAGGACAAGTTATTTCCGTGGAAATGAATAAAGATGCCATAGAAACAACTAAAGAGAATATTAGGAAATTTAATGTTGAAAATATGATGTTAATAGAGAAAGAAGCATTAGAGGCTTTAGATTATATAGAGGGAACTTTCGATGGTATTTTTATAGGTGGAAGTGGTGGAAATATAGATAAAATTATAGAACTTTATGGCAATATGCTTAAACCAAATAAGAAAATAGTATTAAATTTTATAACAGTAGCTAATTTATATAAGGCTGTTGAAACTTTAAAAAATTTAAATTATAAAGTTGATGTATCTCAAATAACTGTAGCAAAAGCTAAAGGAAAATCTATGATGCTTATGGCAAACAACCCAATATTTATAGTTGTAGGGGAAAAACAGTAAAAAATAAATGAAGCATATGAAATAAATAAGTGATTTGATGTATTACTTACTGAATGAAATTAAATTATTAAAAAATGTAATTAAAGGAGAATGGGAAATGAGTAAATTAGGAACTTTATATGGGATAGGTGTTGGACCAGGTGGAGAAGAACTTTTAACATTAAAAGCAATAAGAACTATAGAAAAATGTGATGTGATAATAGCTCCAAGTGCTATGAATGGTGGGGTAAGCATAGCATATGAGACTTGTAAAAATTTTATAAAAGAAAATCAAGAAGTTGTTATAAGTCATTTCCCAATGGGAAAACCAGATAAGGAAAAAAAGGTTTTTGATGCATTTAAAACTATAGAAAAATATTTACAAGATGGAAAAGATGTTGCGTTTTTGACTATAGGGGATGCTTTTGTATATAGTACGTACATATATTTATTAAAATACATAAAAGAGCAAAATTATAAAACAGAAACAATACCTGGAATAACATCATTTTGTGCTAGTGCAACAGTTGCAGATAAAATACTTGTAATAGGTGATGAACCACTATTAATAGTTCCAGGATGCAGAATAGAGTGCATAAAAGATGAAAAATATGTTGTTATAATGAAATTCTATAATCAAGAAGAAAATGTATTGAATTATTTAGATGAAAAAGGCTTTAATTATGTTTGTGTTCAAAGAGCATATAGAGAAGGAGAAAAGATTTTAAATACAAGAGAAGAAATCTTAAATAATAAAGATTATATGTCACTTATAATAGCACATAGAGATAGTGAATTTTAGAAATAGGAAAAGGATTAATAGTAATTTTGGAGGTAAGAAAATGGAAAATAAACTTTACTTTATAGGAGCAGGTCCTGGGGATGCAGATTTAATAACAGTTAAAGGTAGAAAGATAATAGAAGAGGCAGATGTAATAATATTTGCTGGTTCGTTAGTTAGTAAAGATCATTTTAAATATTGTAAAGAAACTGTTGAAATACATAATTCCGCATCTATGACATTAGAAGAGGTTATAGATGTAGTGAAAAAGTCACATAGTGAAGGTAAAAAAGTTGTAAGACTTCATACTGGAGATCCTGCAATATATGGAGCGATAAAAGAGCAAATGGATGAACTTGATAAATTAAATATAAAATATGAAGTAGTTCCAGGGGTAAGTTCATTTACAGCAGCAGCTGCTGCAATAAAAAAAGAATTTACACTTCCAAGTGTTTCACAAACAGTAATACTTACAAGAATGGAAGGAAGAACACCTGTTCCAGAAAAAGAAGATTTAGAAAGGCTTGCTGGAATTGGAGCATCAATGGCATTATTTTTATCTGTAGGAATGATTGAAAAAGTTGTTGAAAAATTAAGAAAAGGTTATGGAAGAAATGTACCAGTAGCTGTTATTCAAAGAGCAACTTGGGGTGATGAAAAGTATGTTACAGGAACATTAGATGATATAGCGGAGAAGGTAAAAGAAGCTCAAATAACAAAAACAGCACAAATTTTAGTTGGAGATTTCATAGATTGTGACTATGATAAGAGTCTTCTTTATGATAAAACTTTTTCACATGAATATAGAGTTGCAAAAGATGAAAACACTAATAATTAGTGTAACTAAAAATGGAGATGCAACATCAACATTATTAAAAGAAAAGCTAGAAATTTTAAATTATAAAGTAGACATATGTTTAAAAGAAAAATTAAAGAAAAGTGGACTTCAAAACACATGTAAAGAAGCTATGGGGAAATATAATAATATAATATTTATAAGTTCTACTGGAATTGCAGTAAGAGGAATAGCTCCATTTATAAAGTCAAAGGATATAGATCCAGCGGTAGTTGTAGTTGATAATTCTTGTAAATATGCAATAAGTCTTTTAAGTGGACATTTAGGTGGTGCTAATAATCTTACAGAAAAAGTTGCTAATATATTAAAATGTGAAGCAGTAATAACAACAGCAACAGATAATTTAAATATAATAGCACCAGATGTATTTGCGATGGAAAATAATTTAGTAATAGATAGTTTGAAAAAATGTAAAGATATAGCCGCATCTTTAGTTGAGGGAAAAAAAGTTGGATTTTATGATGATAAGAATTTTTTACATGCTCCAAAAGGGTATTATGATAATTTAAACGAAGTTTCAGCTATGGTATATGTAACGAATAAAATGAGAATAAATGAAAATATAAAAACTTTAAAACTTATAAGAAAGGATATAGTTTTAGGAATTGGCTGTAGAAAAGATTATGATGTAAAAAACATGGAAGAGAATGTTTTGAAAGAATTAGAAAAGCTTAATATTGATATAAGAAGTATAAAAGAAATAAGTACGGTAGAAATTAAAGCAAATGAAAAGGCTATACTTTCTTTGAAAGAAAGGTTAAGTTGTAAGTTAAATATATTCTCAATAGAAGATGTGAAAAAAATAGAAAATAAATATGAAACAAGTGAATTTGTGAGGAAAACTATAGGAGTAGGTGCGGTATCTGCACCTGTTGTAGAATTAAGTAATGCAAGAGTTTTAATAGAAAAATTAAAATTAGAAGGAATGACACTTTCTATAGGAGAAAAATTGGAGGAAAAGTAATGGGAAAATTATATGTAGTAGGAATTGGGCCAGGTGGTCTTGAATATATGACTTTAAAAGCAAAACAAGTAATTGAAGATGTAGATATAGTTGTAGGGTATACTAAATACTTAGAAATGATAAAGCCACTTTTGAAAGATAAAGAAGTTTTTACAACTGGAATGCGTGGAGAAGAGGATAGATGCAAAAAAGCATTAGAGCTTGCAAAAAATAAAACTGTTGCAGTTATAAGTACTGGAGATTCAGGAATATATGGAATGGCAGGACTTATACTACAACTTCAAGAAAATCAAGAAGTTGAGGTAATCCCAGGAGTTACAGCATCAAGTTCAGCAGCATCTATAATTGGAGCTCCACTTATGCACGATAATTGTAATATAAGTTTAAGTGATTTACTAACACCATATGATTTAATTAAAAAAAGAATAAAACTTGCAGCAGAAGGAGACTTTATAATATCTCTTTATAATCCTAAAAGTAACGGAAGACCACATTATTTAAAAGAAGCTATAGAAATAATAAAAGAATTTAGAGGAGAAAATACTCCAATAGCTGTTGTAAAACATGCACTAAGAGAAGGACAAGAGGTTAATCTATATACATTAGGTAACTTTACCGATGAAAAGGTTGATATGATGTCAATTGTAATAATAGGAAACACAAAAAGTTTCTATAAAGGAGATAAATTTATAACTCCTAGAGGATATAACGTTTAATAGGATTCTAAAATGACATTTCAATTTATGCATTGAATCTTTGCTAAAAGATATATTTAATACTACTATTAAAAGAATCGGTAGTAAGTATGACAATTATGAATTTAATAATTTAGAAAGAGTGGTGTTGTAAATGATAGGTCTTATTTTAGGTACTAGTGAAGGAAAAGTTATAGTAGAAAAACTTAATAAATATACTGATGATTTATTTATATCAGTTGCAAGCAGCTATGGTGCAACCATACTTTCAAGTGGAAAATTTAAGATTTTAAATGATAAACCATTAAAAAAGGAAGAATTAAAAGAAATATTATTAAAAAACAATGTAACAAAGCTTGTAGATGCATCTCATCCTTATGCTTTAGAGATAACAAAAAACGCAATGGAAGTTTGTGATGAGTTGAAAATTAATTATATACGATTTGAAAGAAAGTCAATTATAAAAAGCTATGGAGATGTAGAAAATATAATTGAAGTTGAAAGTTACGAGGAATTATATAGTATTTTAAAGGATATAAAAGGTACAATATTAAATACAACAGGTAGTAGAAATATTGAGAAAATATTAAATTTACATTTAGAAAATAGAATAATTCATAGGGTACTTCCTACTTTAAAAGTTCTTCAAGAATGTGAAGGTTTAAAAGTTAAAGTAGAGGATATAATAGCTATGAAAGGACCTTTTTCTAAAGAATTAAATTTAAGCTTTATAGATGAATTTAATATAAAGGTTATGCTTTTAAAGGACAGTGGTATAAAAGGTGGAACAATGGAAAAGCTAGAGGCTATTAAAGAAAGAGGTATACTTGGAGTAGTTATTGGTCGAAAAAATATAAAGTATGATGTAGTATTTGACAATGAGGAGAAACTTGTTCAATACTTAACAAAAGAAAGAGGAAATTATAATGAACAATAAAACAAGAAAATTAGTTACAATGGCATTATTTATAGCCTTAAGTTTTATAGGGGCTAATATAAAATTGCCAGGAACAACAATAGCTTTTGATTCTATGCCAGCTTTTTTAGCATCTATGATATTAGGACCTATATATGGTGCAGTGATAGGTTTTATAGGACATTTAATAACTGCAGCTACTAGTGGATTTCCACTAACAATTATAGTGCATTTAATTGTTGCTATAAATATGGCAATAACAATGATAGGTGTTGGTTATACTTACAAATGGTTTTCAAAAGGAAATTTAAAGCTTAGAGATATTGTGGTTATTCTAGTTGGAGTTGTATTAAATGCACCAATATCAACAGTTATGTTAATTCCTGTAGCGGGAAAAGGAATTTTAGGAATGATACCACCTTTAGCAGTAGCGGCATTAGGAAATATATTATTAGCTTTAATATTAGAAAAAGTACTACCTAAAAAATATTTTATATAAATAAAAAAGAGAGGTTAAGCTTTATGAATAAAAAGGCAATTTTAGTAGTAAGTTTTGGTACAAGCTTTCAATGTCAATTAAAAAGTTGTATAGAAGAAACAGAGAATAAAATAAAAGATACTTTTAAAGAATTTGAAGTAAGACGAGCATTCACTTCAAATATGATAATAAAAAAATTAAAAGATAGAGATAATATTGAAATAGATACAGTAAAGGAAGCATTAGACAAATTAAAAGAAGATAATTTTAAAGAAGTCTATGTACAACCATTACATATAATATATGGTGAAGAGTATGATAAAATAAAAAGTGGTATGAATAATTATAAAGAATGCTTTGAAAAGTTAGAATTGGGAACACCACTTTTATATAATAATGAAGATTACTTTGAAGCAGTAAAAGCACTAAAAGCTCAAATTCCAGAGAATCAATTAGTATTATTAATGGCTCATGGAACTGCACATAAAGCAAATTCTGCATACTTTCAATTTGAATATGTAGCAAAAAAAATGGGGCTTGATAGACTTTTATTTGCTACAGTAGAAGGATATCCATTAATAGAAGATGTGCTTGATGATTTAAAAGCAAAAGAATTGAAAGAAGTTACATTAATGCCATTAATGCTTGTAGCAGGAGATCATGCAAAAAATGACATGGCATCTGATGATGAAGACTCATGGAAATCAGTATTAGAAAAGGAAGGATTTAAAGTAAATACCTATTTAAAGGGATTAGGGGAAAATAAAAATTTTCAAAAAATATATATAAAAAAAATAAAAGATTTAATAAAATAAAAATAAGGCTATTTAAATATAAATTGTAAATATTTAAATAGCCTTTTCTTATGAATAAAAATAATTTTCAGTGTAGAGTTATTTTTATGGATTATATATTAATTTTATTTGATAAATCTTTTTTAAATAAAAACATACTTATAACAAAAGCAATTAGCGATGGAACTATCCAAGAAAAACCTATATTAGAAAGTGGTATTATTTTTATAAAGTTATTTATAAAAATAATGTTATGGTTTGTTAATTTATTTACAGTGTCTAATATGCTCATTATTAAGCAAGTATACACAGTAATTTTAACAGTTTTATTATTTGTAACATATTTTCCAGCTAAAGTTATTAATATAAGTATTATAACTATTGGATAGAGTATTTGAAGTATAGGTACGGCAAAATTAACTATTTTTTCCACACCGCCACTTCCAAGAAAAACACTGGTAATACTTATTAGAATTGAAAATGTATTATAGGAAATTTTATCCTTAGATAGTTTATTAAAATATTGTGCTGCAGTAGATGTAAGTCCAATTGATGTAGTAAGGCAAGCAAGGGCAACAGCTAATGCAAGAAATATAGATCCTAAAGAACCTAAATCTTTATTAACTATTTCAATAATTAATGCAGAACGACCTAAATCTTTAGAAATTATTGTAGAGGATTGACTTCCTAAAATCATAAGACCGCCATAGACTAAGCCTAAACCTATTATTGCAATTAAGGCGGATTTTATTGTAACTTTCATTATATCTTCTTTTTTAGTGTATCCTTTTAATCTTACTCCAGTTAGAACAATAGAGGCCATTATTACTGAACCCATTCCATCCATTGTTTGATAACCTTCAAGTAAAGAATAAGAAAATGTATTTTCAAAATTAGTATTAACAATTGGGCCTATTGGAAATATTAAACCTTTAATAATTATTGTAGCTAAAATAAGCAAAAGTAAAGGTGTTAAAAATTTACCTATATTATCTACTATTTTAGAAGGTTTCAATACAAAGGCTAGAGAAATAGCAAAATAAACTATAAGAACTACATATGGATTTATAGATGGAAATATAGGTTTAATTGCTAACTCATAAGTAGTAGCTCCCGTTCTTGGAATTGCAAGCATTGGGCCTATAGATAGAACTAATGCAGTAGTAGATATTATGGAAAATATTTTACCACATCTACTTGAAATATCACTAAAGGAACCATTAATTTTAGCGCAAGCTATAATACCACTTAAAGGAAGTCCTACCCCTGTAATTAAAAATCCAATAATAGCTAAAGGAACTTTATTACCGACTAAGTTTCCAATATAAGGGGGGAATATTAAATTTCCTGCGCCAAAAAACATTGCGAAAAGAGCAAAGCCAATAACTATAAAGTCTTGTTTAAATATTTTTTTCATGAAAACTCACCTCTAAAGAATACTACATATAATAAGTTATTGTAGAAATTTAAAAGTACTTTTTAACCTATAACTAGAATATCCTGATTCATAAAAGAGTAAGTATATGCTCAAGAGTAGAGTAAAATTTATTAAAAATTTGAGCCTGTTTCACTATAATTATTTACAATTTTGTATATACAGGTATTTTATAAACTTAAAATATGCCTTTAACATAGTATATATAAACGAAATAATAAAGTGTGGCATTTAATAAAAAATTTACAACAATTGTAAAAATGTTTATAATGGAAAGATTAATTCATAATTTCCTTTTATATTAAAGAAAAGAGATACAGTAAAAATTAAAATAAGTATGTTTTTATATGGTAAATTTTTTTGCAAAAAGAGATATCCACCATTAAATTTTATAAGTTAATGGTGGATATCTCTTTTTATTTTAAACTGTTAATTAATTTCTAAAGTTTCAGATTGGTTGTTTAAAGATTTATTTTTAAATAGTATAATACCTATTATAAAAGCTATAAATGTTGGGATTACCCAAGCAAATCCTAAGCTAGCAAGTGGTATAGCTGATACTAATTTATCCAATAAGGCTATACTTCCATTTGTTAATCCGTTTACTGTATCTAATATACTTATTAGAAGTGTAGTATAAATAGTAATTTTTACAGTATTATTATTTGAAACAAATTTTCCAGCTAAAGTAATTATTATTAATACTATTACTATTGGGTATAATATTTGTAATACGGGACCAGCAAATTGTACTATTTTTTCAACTCCACCAGTTCCAAGTAAAGCACTAACTGTACTTATTATAATAGCAAAAATATTATAAGATATTTTACCATTAGTTAAACCACTGAAGTATTCTGCCCCAGTAGATATAAGACCTATTGCAGTAGTCAGACATGCTAGTCCAACTGAAAGACCTAATACAACAGTACCTAAAGAACCTAGATGTCTTCCTACTATTTCAACAACTAAAGCTGATCTTCCAATATCCTCAGTTATTATTGTAGATACTTGACTACCTAAAATCATAAGGCCACCATAAACAAAAGTTAAACCAACAACTGCTACAAGACCAGATTTAATGGTAGCGTTTATTATATCTTTTTTATCTGTATAGCCTTTTGCTTTTACAGAAGTTAAAACTATAGAAGCAAATATTACTGAAGCCATAGCATCCATTGTTTGATATCCTTCTAGTAATGAATTTGAAAAAGCACCTTGATAGTTAGTTTCAACTACTGGTCCTAGTGGTACAAGTACACCTTTTACTATTATTATTCCTAACATCACCAAAAGTATTGGAGTTAAAATTTTACCAATATTATCAATTATTCCTGATGGTCTTAGTACAAAAGCTAAACAAATGCCAAAGTAAACTATAACGCCTATAACAGGACTTACAGATGGGAAAATAGGATGTATCGCTAATTCATAAGTAGTAGCTGCAGTTCTTGGTATAGCAAGCATTGGGCCTATAGCTAAAACTAATGCTGTTGTAGCTATAATAGAAAATATTTTTCCAACTCTTCTAGACATATCTGTAAAAGATCCATTTATTTTAGCACAAGCTATAATACCACTTAAAGGAAGTCCTACTCCTGTAATTAAAAAACCAATAATTGCAAGTGGGGTTTGGTCTCCTGCTAATTTACCTATGTATGGTGGAAATATTAAATTTCCTGCACCAAAGAACATTGCAAAGAGTGCAAAACCTATAACTATGAAATCTTTTGGGGATATTTTTTTCATATTAACTCTCACCTCATAAAATTTATATTACAGTATAGCAAGGCTATCCGTATTTGTTTTTGCTTATTATATCATGAATTTTAACAATTAAAAATTGTCATACAACTGTAATATGAAGATGAAAAAAAAAGAAAACGTTGTATTAATACAATATTCATAAGTCAAAAAAATAACTACAAATTTGTAAGATAGATTAAAAATTTAACATAAAGTAACAAAAAATAAATTTTATATAAAAAATTTGTAATACAATAATTATTTATATAATTCTACATAAAGCTGTAGAACTAAGAATAACATAAGAACTTGAAAGAAAAATTGAATTTGTTTTCTAATACAGTTAAAAACAAAATTTCACAATTAAAAAAATAACAATATAAATAATCTTAAAAATAAATAGAATAAATAAACAATTTATTGGTATTAAAAGGCTATTTGTTAAAAAAATTGTTAACTTTTAAATCCTATACTTAAAAAACTATGATTATTTAAGTGGTATATGTAAAGATTATGAAATTAAATTAAAAACAAATAGGGTATAATCCCTATTTGTTTTACAATTTAGATATATACTTTTTTAAAGAAATTATAAAAAATAGTATAGACATACCAATTAATGTTAATTCATAAATAAAAAAGTATGGATTTCTGTAAAAATAAAAAAACAATCCAACTAATCCTAAAAATAAGGATAGATAGATTAGATGTTTTCCACAATATCTTTGAATTTCTTCATAAACATGATTTTTATTAGACTTTATATAGTTAGGTTCTTTTTTAGGGCTTTGTATAATAAAAGTTATGCCAAGAAAAAAACAGATAATAGAAAGAACTATGGAAAGCATAAAAACCTCCTAACATAGTATTAAAAATTGAATACTATTATTTTTGATTATTGTTATTTAAATTTTTTATAAGCATTTTTAAATATTTATCCCAAAATAAAATAGCTGATATTATTCCAAGTATGAAAATCACAAATTCTATATATATGACAAATTTATTATCTATAAAATAGAATAAAAAACCTCCCAAAATTATAAGAAGTAATCCTAAATATATTAAAAACTTACCATAGGTTTTTTCTTTTACATATGGAAAGCTATTTTCAGTAAATTTAGAAATATTTAATTTAGAAATCTCTTCTTTTGAAGGATACAGGCAAAATACAATTCCTATAAAAATAAAAAGTAAACCACCCAAAATACAAAGCATACCCTTAACCTCCATAATAAACTATTCTCATAATTAGTTTATTATTAAATACCATATTTGGTTAATAAAACTTTTATAACTAGTATTTCAAAATAAAAAATTAATTATAAAATATATTAGATAATTAATTTTATGGTAAATATTTGAAAAAAACTGCTGAAAAATGTTAAACTAGAATTAGACTATATAGAATAATTAATTAAATAGTATTTTTATATTTGATATTAAAGTAGATAGGGGGAGTTATTTTGGGGTAAAGGAGCTTGTACTAAACGCAGTAGTTAATAATCATAAGAAAAATAATGTAGGAGTATCGGCAATAGATATAAGTAATAGTTTAAAAATGAATAGGGCTAATGTTAGTAGATACTTGAATGAATTAGTAGAAGAAGATAAGCTTGAAAAAATTCATGGAAGACCTGTTTTGTTTAAGTTTAAAGATGAATTAAACAAAACTTATAATTATAATGTGGAAAATAAAAATTCTTCTATTGATGAAATAATAGGAGCAACTGGCAGTTTGAATTTATCGTTGCAACAGGCTAAAGCAGCAATTATATATCCACCTAATGGACTGCATACTTTAATATTAGGAGAAACTGGTGTAGGAAAATCTTATTTTGCAGAACTTATGTATACTTATGGGATTGAAAGTAAGAGATTTAATAATAAGTCACCATTTATAACATTTAATTGTGCTGATTACGCAGATAATCCTCAGTTACTTATAAGTAACGTTTTTGGAGTAAAAAAAGGAGCATATACTGGAGCTAATAATGATAGAGAAGGATTACTTAAAAAAGCTGATGGAGGAATAATTTTCTTAGATGAAGTTCATAGATTACCACCACAAGGTCAAGAATTACTTTTTACATTTATGGATAAAGGTTATTTTAGACCTTTAGGAGAAACAGAAAAAGTTATTAAAGCATCAGTTCAAATTATAGCAGCTACCACAGAAGACCCAAGCTCTAATCTACTTAAAACGTTTGTGCGAAGAATACCTATGACTATTACTTTACCAACATTAAAAAATAGAGGTGTCAATGAGAGATATAGGCTTATAGAGTTATTTATAAAAGAGGAATCAAAACGGATTAGTAAAAATATTTATATAACTCATAAAGCTTTAGCTGCATTTTTAAGTTATCAGTGTTTAAGTAACATAGGCCAATTAAAAAGCGATATACAATTAGCATGTGCAAAAGGTTTTTTAAATTATAAACTAAATAAAAAAAAATATGTATTAATAACTCAAGAAGATATTTCAAGTGAAGTAAAAAAAGAATTATTAGACACTAATAATTATATAAAAAAAGTATATGATGTTTTGAAAATTAAAGGGGATGTAATTAGTTTTTATTATAAAGAAAATGATGAAGAAACTATTGAAAATTATATAAAAATAGAAGATGATATAGATTTTTATGACGGAATAGAAAGAAAGTTTATTGAATTAAAAAATAAAGGGCTTGATGAAGATGAAATAAATGAAATAATAAATATAGGTATAGAAAGTCACTTTAAAAGTTATGTTGGACAAGTTCCTAAAGAGGCAGAGAAAAGCAGCGTAAAAAAATAGTAGGCGAAGAAATATTAAATTTAGTAGATTACATCTTAAATTTTGCAGAAAAAAAGTTAAAAAGAAATTATGGTGAAAATATATATGTTGCCTTTGCATTGCATATTAATGAAACAATAAAAAGAATAAATAAAGGCAAAAAAATCTATAATCCTAAATTAGATTTTATAAGGGCTAATTATAATAATGAATTTTTAGTTGCTATGGAAATTACTAAAGAAATAGAACGTAATTTTAAAATTCAATTACCATTAGATGAAATAGGATATATTACATTATTTTTAGTTAAAAATTATTTATATTTAGAGCAAGCTGCAGATGAAAAGGTAAATATAGTTTTAGTATTACATGGAGAAAGTACTGCTACAAGTATGGCAAATGTTGTAAATGAATTAATAGGAGTGAATCACATAATACCTATAGATATGCCATTAAATATGGAAGGTGAGAGAATATATAGTATTGTAAAGGGAATTGTGGAAAAAGTAGCAAATGACAAAGGGACATTATTGTTAGTTGATATGGGGCCTTTAGTAAATTTTGCAGATATGATATATGAGGAAACAGGCATAATTGTAAAATCTATAGACAATGTTACTACATCAACAGTTATAGAAGCATGCAGAAAAGCTATATTTTGTGAATCTTTAGATAGCATTTATAAATCCATTGTAAATAAAACAATTTATGATAATACCATGGATACTAAAATAAATTTAAATAAAGAAAATATTATAATAACAGCATGTTTTACTGGGGATGGTGCAGCAGAAAGACTAAAAAGAATTATTAAAGATAAGATTCATATAGATAAGAATGTAGATATAATTTCAATGAATATAATAAATAGAATAGAGTTTTTAACTGCTATAGATTATTATAAAGAAAATTACAATATAATTGCTATTGTAGGAACAATACCTATTTATATTAAGGATGTAATGTTTATATCTGCTATTGAAATATTGCAAAAAGAGGGTATTAAAAAGCTAGAGAATCGCTTAAAAGAAGAAAATATTTATAACAATATTAGTGAAACATTAAAAGAACATTTAGGAGTTAAAGATTGTTATCAACTTTTAAATATTGTAAAAAATGTTATTGATAAAATAAAATATAATTTATCAATAGAAATCATGAAAGAAGTAGAGTTAGGTATAGTTCTTCATATATGTTTTTTAGTTGATAAATTGATAAAAGGTTATGATGAAACTAAATTTGAATTAATTGATGAGTTTAAAAAACAATATAGTAGAGAATTAGTACTTATAGAAGAAACTATAAAACCATTAGAAAAAATTTATAAAATAAAAATTGGAACAAATGAATTAGCATATATTTGTAAAATGTTTTTGTGCAATAGCAAAGAAAGGTCAATTTCATTATTAACAACTTAATTAATATATTAAAATTGTAGAATACAGAATAATTAATATGATAAATTTAGTGAAGAAAATTAACTTTAAGTGTAATGTTTTTTGAAAATATTACACAATAAAAACTGTGTAATATAGTGTGCAGGTAAAAATACACACTAATTACACAGTTTTTATTTAGTTATTAGCACCATGAAAGGGGTGTGGATAATATTTCTAATTTAAAAGTTGGCATGCATATTGCTTTATATATAAGTGTAAATAAAAGTTTGTTTTGATAAATGAAAGGAGAAAATAATGAAAAAATTAGATATTGTTGTAAAAGATAAAGTTGGGCTTCATGCTAGACCGGCAACTAATTTAGTAAAAGTGGCTCAAAACTTTAAATCTAATATAGATATAGAAAAAGATGGAGTGAGAGCTAATTGTAAAAGTATAATTGGAATATTAAGTATAGGTGCATCTATGGGAGAAACCATTTCATTTATTATAGAAGGTGAAGATGAATTAGAAGCATATGATTCTTTAAAAGAACTATTTTATAATTAAAAAGTTTTATTTTAAATTGGGTAAACTAGGCTTTGAATATTTTGAAAATTTAAAATATTTTAAAATAATTCAAAGTTTATTTGCTATAAAATATTAAAATTTAAAATAAAGGGAGGGTGGTATGAGTTATTATCTAGGAATCGATGGTGGAGGAACAAAAACTGTTGCAATACTTAGTAAAGATGATGGAACAATTATTGATACAGCGAGGATAGGACCTACTAATTATAAGGGAGTAGGAATTGAAAAAACAAAGGATGAGTTTTGGAGTATGTTTAAATACTTTTTTTCAAGGGATAAAGTGTCACTAAAAGATATTAAATCACTATGTCTAGGTGGTGCAGGAGTAGACTTTGAAGAAGATAAAGAAATTTTAAAAAACATGTTCTATTCCTTAGGATATAAAAATAAAATTTTAATTTATAATGATTCAGTTACAACTTTAGTTGGTGCAAATGGTGAAAAAAAGGGTGCAATTTTAATTAGCGGAACAGGGTCAGTAGCTTATGGAATAGATTTAGATAACAATCCTATTAGAGTAGGCGGATGGGGGCATTTTATAGACGATTTAGGAAGTGGATTTGCAATTGGAAAAGATGCATTATCTAAAATAATGGAGAGTTATGATGGAAGGTGTAAACAAACTATACTTTGGGAAAAGGTCAGTACAAAATTACAGATAAAGTCCCATGATGAACTTATTTCTTTTATATATAATCCTAAAACTAATAAAAATAACATAGCAGAAATTGCAGTTATTGTAATTGATTCTTACCTAGAAGATGATGTGGCAAAAGAAATAATAGATAAAGCTGTAGAAGATTTATTTATTATGGTTAAAACTCTTTCTGAAAAAATGAATTGTAATGACTTTCCTTTAAGTTTTAGTGGTAGTGTGTTAGTAAAATCACCTTTAATAAGAAAATTATTAGAAAAAAGAATAAAAAAAGAGTTGCCTCAAATAGTAATTCATGATTCTTATAATGATGGGGCATATGGAGCTTTAATATTAGCACTTGAAAATAGTTAAAATTTGGGGGGAGAAATATGAAAAAAATCATGCTAGTATGTTGTGCTGGAATGTCTACTAGTCTATTAGTAGAAAAAATGGAAAAGGCTGCGGCGAAAGACAATATTAATGTTAAGATAATTGCTGTAGGGGAAATAGACCTTAAAAATCATATGGATGTAGATGTTGTTTTATTAGGACCACAGGTAAGATATCTTTTAAATAAAATTAGAAAAACTATGGAGCCAAAAGGAATACCAGTAGATGTAATCGATAGTATGATGTATGGCACCATGAATGGTGAAAAAGTATTAAAAAAAGCTATGGAATTAATAAATAATAGTAAATAGGTTGAAATAGGAGGTTCACTATGAACAATTTTTTAAATAAAATGGAAAAATATTTTGTACCTATTGCAGGTAAGTTAGGCTCGCAAAGACACTTAGTAGCAATAAGGGATGGATTTGTATCTATAATGCCGTTAGTAATTGCTGGAGCTTTTGCAGTTCTGATAAATGGATTACCTATACCAGTATATCAAAAATTTATGGCTAGTATATTTGGTGAAACATGGACTGTATTTGGAGGAAATATATGGACTGCATCTTTTGCAATAATGTCTTTATTAGTAGTAATAACAATAAGTTATCATTTAGCTAAATCTTATGATGCAGATGGAGTAATTGCTGCAGTAATGGCATTAGGTTCTTTAATAATGTTAACTAATCCAACAGAAGATGGTTCCGGTATACCATTTAAATGGGCTGGTGGAACTGGTTTATTTGTAGCAATTATAGTAGCTTTAGTAGTTACAGAAATATTTGTTAAATTTTCTAAATCTGAAAAATTAATAATAAAAATGCCGGAGGGTGTACCACCAGCAGTTTCTAAATCATTTGCGGCTTTATTTCCAGTTATGATTACAGTTGCAGTTATATCAATGATAAAAGTATTACTAGGTTTAGTTGGTGTTACTGATATTCAAGCATTAATTTATGATGTGCTTCAAAAACCTCTTGCAGGAGTAGCAAATACTTTAGGGTCAGCAATAGCTATTGTATTATTTAATCATATTGCATGGTTCTTTGGACTTCATGGTTCCAATATATTAGAGCCAGTTATGCAAGCTGTATACCTTCCAGCACTTGATGCAAATATAAAAGCTTTCCAAGCAGGTGCAGCTATACCTAATATAGTTACAAAACCTTTCTTTGATTGTTTTGTATACATGGGTGGATCAGGTGTAACTATTTGCTTAATAGGTGCAATTTTCATAGCTTCTTATAGAAGAAAAAGTAAAAATAAAGCTTACCAAAGTATGGCTAATATATCAGCAGCGCCCGGTATATTTAATATAAATGAACCTATAATTTATGGATTACCTATAGTTTTAAATCCTATATTTTTAGTACCATTTATATTAGCACCGTTAGTTTTAACTATTATTAGTTATTTAGCTATAGCAAGTGGAATAGTACCACCAACAGTGGCCATGGTTCCTTGGATAACACCACCAATTATTAGTGGATGGCTTGTTACTGGTGGGTCTTTAATGGGTGTATTACTTCAAATAATTAATTTAACAATCGGTTTGTTAATATATTATCCGTTTATAATAATGGCAGAAAGAATAGATGCAAAAAAATCTTTAACAAATACTACAAAAATTGAAAATTCTAAAGATAAGAAATTAGAAATTTAAATATTATTAATTTGGAGTATAAGGTTATTATTTCTTTATACTCCAAATTTAAAAAATAAATTTTAGTATTATATGAGATAATATAGTTTTTTGTTTTCATGAAAATTTTCTCTTGATAAGGATAAAAAAATAAGTACAACTATAGTTAATTAAAAGTTAAGGATTATGAGTTGAGAATAATTTGTAAAACTGAAAATCAGTTTACTAAAATAAAAAATACCAGTAGTATTAGGAACATAGTGATTAATAGTAACAATAACCTTTAATTAGTCATTTGAAAAATGAATAACCTTAGAACTCTATATAGTAAGATGTAGAAATATTGAAAAAGGGATTAAATATTTGTTAATACAATAAGAATTAGATGGAAGTGAGAAAATGAAGGGCATAAAAATGTCAATAATAGGGGCAGGTAGTAGTTATACACCAGAACTTATAGAAGGAATTATTAATAATATAGATGAATTACCAATAACAGAAATAGTTTTAATTGACATAGAAACAGGTAGAAAAAAATTAGATATAATATTTAACCTTACAAAAAGAATGTTAAAAAAGAGCAATATAAATATAAAAGTTTGGACAACCTGTAATAGGAAGGAAGGAATAAAAAATTCAGATTTTATAATTAGTCAAATAAGAGTTGGAGGACTAAAGGCTAGAGAAAAAGATGAATTGATATCATTAAAAAATAATTTAATAGGTCAAGAAACAACAGGTGCAGGTGGATTTGCCAATGCACTGAGAACGATACCAGTTATGCTAGATATATGTAAGGATATTGAACAGGTAGCTCCAAATAGTTGGTTGATTAACTTTACAAATCCTGCTGGAATTATAACTGAAGCAATTATGCAATATACAAAGGTAAAAGTTATTGGACTTTGTAATGTTCCATATAATATGAAAATGAACATTAGCAAAATACTTGAAGTTAAAAATGAAAGATTAAGTATAGATTTTGTAGGACTTAATCACTTGATTTTTGGAAAGAAAGTATATTTAGACAATAAGGATATAACAAAAAAAGTAGTTGAAATTTTATGTAGCGGTAAAAGTATAAATATAAGCAATATACCAGATTTAAAATGGGATGAAAGTTTTTTAAGAGCAATGGGGATGGTGCCGTGTCCTTATCATAGATATTTTTATATGAAAGATAGAATGCTAGAAGAAGAATTAAGTAGTCTGAATAAAAATAAAAGTACTAGAGCTGTACAGGTTATGGAGATTGAAAATAATTTATTTAATATATATATGATGGAAAATACAGAGGAAAAACCTAAAGAATTAGAAAATAGAGGAGGTGCATATTATTCTACTGTAGCTATTTCACTTATAAATGCTATATATAATGATAAGAATGAAATTCATACAGTTAATGTTAAAAATAATGGAATTATTAAAGAACTACCAAAAGACTCTGTTATAGAAGTAAATTCAATAATAAATAAAGATGGTGCAATGCCTTTAGATGTTGGAGAATTAGATGAAAAAATAAAGGGCTTAATAATATCTATAAAAAATTATGAAAGGTTTACTATAAAAGCTGCAGTGGAAAAAGACTATAATTATGCACTACTTGCACTTATAAATAATCCGTTGGTAGGTTCTATAGAGAAGTCTAAAGCTGTATTAGAAGACATATTTTTAGAAAATAAAAAATATTTACAAGGATTTAATATATAATTATTCAAAATTAGGAGGACTGTTATGGAAAAAATTATAATAAATTTAATATCCTGTGGTGGAGAAGCAAAAAGTTTTTCCATGGAAGCTATAAGCTATGCTAAGGAAGGCGAATTTGAAAAAGCTAAAGAAGCATTGAAAAGTGCAGAAGGAAGTCTAACAAAAGCTCATGTTCAGCAAACAAAACTTATACAAAGTGAAGCTCAAAATAATAAAATAGAAGTATCATTACTTATGGTACATGCTCAAGATCATTTGATGAATGCAATAACTGTTAAAGATATGGCTGAAGAATTTATTGATTTATATGAAAAAATTTACTTGAAATAATGGAAGGGTGGATTAAATGAAATGTTTGGGAATATCTGTATATCCCGGAAATGCAACAACAGATAGATATATAGAGTACTTAGAATTAGCATCTAGTTATGGATTTTCAAGGGTTTTTACATGTCTTATTTCTACAGATGATAGCCATATACTTCAATTTAAAGAAATAACTACGGCGGCAACAAAACTTGGTATGGAAGTTATTGCAGATGTAAATAAGGATGCATTAAAAAAGATAGGTATAAACTATAAAAATCTGGAACAACTACATGAATTGAATTTAACTGGTATAAGACTAGATGAAGGGTTTGGTGGTGTTGAGGAATCCTTAATGAGTTTTAATAAAGAAAATTTTAAAATAGAAATTAATATTAGTAATGGAACAAAGCAGATAGAAAATATATTAGCTTTTCAACCTAATAAAGAAAATATAATAGGATGTCATAATTTTTATCCTCACAGATATACAGGGCTTTCAAGAAAACATTTTATCAATTGTTCAAAGGTTTTTAAAGAAAATGGAGTAAGAACAGCAGCTTTTGTAACTTCCCAAAATGGAGAATTTGGACCATGGCCCGTAAATGAGGGACTTTGTACGTTAGAAGAACATAGATTTTTACCAATAGAAGTTCAAGCAAAAGATTTATTTAACACTGAATTTATAGATGATGTAATAATAGGAAATTGTTTTGCAACAGATGAAGAACTTAAAAAGTTATCTAACCTAAATAGAAATTTGCTAAGTTTAAAAGTAAATTTATATGAAAATATATCTTATATTCAAAGGAAAATCTTATTAGATGAAGAACATTTTAATAGAGGAGATGTTTCAGAATATATGATAAGATCTACTCAAAGTAGAGTTAAATATAGAAATGAATACTTTGAGCCCCTAAATATTAGAGAAATAAAAAAAGGAGATGTATTAATAGAAAGTTCTCTTTATAAAAGATATAGTGGTGAACTTCAAATTGCACTGAAGGATATGAAAAACAGTGGCAAAACTAGTGTAGTTGGCAGAATATCAGAAGAGGAAATATACCTTTTAGATTATATAAGGCCATGGCAAAAATTTAAGTTTGAAGAAAGCTAATTATATTCTATATAGGCGAATTTTCAGTGGGCATTAATTTAGAAAAGGTAAAACAAAATGACAGAAAGGTTGGAAAATATGAAAATTATTACAACAGAAGATTATAATGAGTTAAGTGAAAAGGCAGCTAAGATAATAGCTAACAAATTGATTTTAAACCCTAAAACAATTCTTGGGTTGGCTACAGGGTCAACTCCTATAGGAACATATAAAGAGCTTATTAGATTATATAGTGAAAAATTTATTAGTTTTGATAAAGTTATAACTTTTAACTTAGATGAGTATTATGGTTTAGATTATGACAATGCTAATAGCTATCATTATTTTATGAACAAAAATCTTTTTAATAGTGTTGATATAAAAAAAGAAAATATCAATATTCCAGATGGATTAGCAGAAAGTTTAGAAAAAGAATGTGAGAGTTATGAAAGTAAAATTAAAAGTTGTGGAGGAGTAGATATTCAGATTTTAGGTATAGGAAGAAATGGACATATTGGATTTAATGAACCTCATTGTAAATTTGGATCTACAACTCATGTTGTATCACTAGATGAAGATACAAGAAAAGCTAATGCTAGATTTTTTAGAAATATAGAAGAAGTGCCTAAAAAAGCTATTACTATGGGAATAAAAACTATAATGAATGCTAAAGAGATATTATTATTAGTTTCAGGTGAAGATAAAAGTAAAGCTATATATGAGACTGTATATGGAAATGTAACAGAGAGTGTTCCTTCATCTGTACTTCAATTACACCCAAATGTTACTATTATAGTGGATAGAAAAGGTGCAAAACTTTTATAAAATGCTCATAATTATTAGGTGGTGATATTATGGAGGGTATAGGAGTATCTAACGGTATTGAAATTAGCAAAGTTTTAATAAAAGATGTAAAAGAATCAATACCTAAATATAGTATAGAAGATATAAGTGCTGAATTATTAAGATTTAAGTCTGCTGTGGAAGATAGTATAAAAGATATAGAAAATCTAATATTAAATAAAAAATTAGCTAAAGAAGAAATAGAAATTTTTGATGCACATATATGCATGCTTAAGGATGAAGAATTTTTAAAATTTGTTGAAGAAAAAATAAAGACAGATAAAATAAATAGCGAATGGGCATTAGAAAAAGGAAAACAGTTTTTTGTTGAGCTTTTTAATTCATTTGATAATGAATACTTTAAAGAACGAAGCATTGATCTTATAGATATAATTAATAGAGCTACAAATAAGTTGTTAAAAAAAGAAGAATTAAACTATGAAAAAGTTGAAGGGAAATTTGTTCTTGTAGCTCATGATTTAACACCATCTGAAACAGTAAAAATTGATAAAAATAAAATAATAGGATTTATAACAGAGACTGGAGGGAAAACTTCTCACGTTGCTATAGTAGCAAGAATGTTAGGTATACCTGCTATTGTAGGTGCAAAAAATATTTTAAGTATGGTAGATAGTAAGTCTATTATAGCTATGGATGGAAGTAATGGTCAATTTATAATAAATCCAACTCAATATGATATAGAAACTTTTAATAAAAAGAAAAAAACAATGCAGGTTGAGGAAAGTTTAGATAAGGAGTTTTTAGAAAAAATACCTCTATCTAAAGATATGAAAAGATTTCAAGTGGCCTGTAATCTTCAAGTCCCTACTCAGTTAGATGAAATAATAAAGAATAATGGGGAAGGAATAGGACTTTTACGAAGTGAGTTTATATATATGGATAGAAAAAATGCTCCTACAGAAGATATTCAATTTGAAATATATAAAGATATAGCGGTACAAATGAAAGAAAAGCCTGTTATTATAAGAACATTAGATGTAGGAGGAGATAAAGAAATTTCATATCTTAATATACCTAAAGAGGAGAATCCTTTTTTAGGGCTTAGAGCTACGAGGTATTGTTTAAAAGAAAAAAAAATATTTAAAATTCAATTAAGAGCAATTTTAAGGGCTAGTAATTTTGGTAAAGTAAAGATAATGTTTCCTATGATTTCATCTTTAAAAGAAATAAGGGAGGCTAAAAATTTACTTAAGGAATGCAAAAAAGAGTTAGATTACGAAAAAATAAAATATGATGAAAATATAGAAATAGGAATTATGATAGAAGTACCATCAGCAGCAATAATTTCTGATGTTTTGGCAAAAGAGGTTGATTTCTTTAGTATAGGTACTAATGATTTAATTCAATATACTGTTGCGGTAGATAGGTTAAATAACAATGTTTCAGACTTGTATAGTAACTACAATTTAGCAGTTTTAAGACTAATAAAAATTGTTATAGAAAATGGACATAAGAATGGAATATATGTTGGTATGTGTGGTGAAGCAGCTAGAGATATTAATTTAATACCAATATTTATGGCAATGGGATTAGATGAATTTAGTGTAAATCCATCATATGTATGTAGAGTTAAAAGATATATGTCTCAATATGATATATATCAATGTGAAAAGCTTTGTAAAAGGGTATTATCACTAGAAACAGATGAGGAAATAGAAAAAACTTTAGAAGAATTTAGAAATGAAAATTAAAATAGGAAATAACTATAGTGAAGCAAAAATAGCATGCTATTTTTGCTTCACTATTATTTTATTAAAAATAAATTTTTTTATAGTTCAATTAAATTTTGTTTGTATTTATTATATAAATTTTTTAAAAGTGAAATTTTTTCATCTAATTCTATTTGTAAATTAGAAACCTCATTTAAATCATACTCATTGATTGCAGTTTTAATTTTAGTAAATAATGAGAAATTTTCATCATTATCTTTCATAATGTAATTTCTTAAACTTTGAATGTTTTCCCAATTAGCAACATCAATTTTAGAATTTTCATCGTGATTTAGTTTTTGACAATTACGTACTACCTTTACATATTGAGGAATTAGTCGTCCAGTAAGCTCATTTAAGTATCTTTCTGTAACACCCATTCTATAACTATTAATAATTTTATCATTTAGTATAGTACCACAATTAATTTTTGAAACTTTACTTTTATTATCAAAAGATTTTAAGTTTTCCAATACTGTTTTTGGTGCTTTACCAAAGTATTTTTCAAGTTCTTCTTTTGAGTAATCTGTAAAGATATTATTTTCACTTCTATATTTACGGTTATTTTCTAAGTAAGATGCCTCTTCACCATATTCTTTTGAAATTTCCATTAATAAATCTTCAGTAGTTTTGTTATTTTTAATAACATATGTTAATCCATCTAACATAGATAAAATTGATGCACTTGTAGCTAAATAACTATTAGTGTGAGGGCATGGAGATCTTAATTCAAATCTTGTGCTATAAGGATTGTCTTCTTCTCGAATAAGAGCTAAAAGAACCGTTCTATTTCTAGATGGCATATCTTTGTTTAAACCTAATGAAGTACATGTACAAACAGGGGCTTCAAATCCAGGTTGTAATCTTTTTATAGAATCAATAGAGTTAGATACAAATGGATTTATTATATCATAATTCTTTAAAATTCCCATTAAAGCTCCATAACCAAGAACACTCATAAAATCCTTATTACTATGGAATAAGTTTATTTTTTCTCCATTTTTTAAATGTAATAGTACACCAATGTGAAGATGCTTACCACTACCAGCAATATTGTCAATTGGTTTTGCCATAAATGTAACATCTAATCCATTTTTTCTGAAAGTTTCTTTTACTAAGTTTCTAACTAAAAGATCATTATCACAACAACTTATAGCATCACTATAGGTCCAATCAATCTCTAATTGTTCCATTATGTGAGTTAAAGATCCTGTGGTTGTAAGTTGAGCTTTTACACCGCCAACTTCTTTATGGCCCATTTCAGGGTTAAGTCCATATTTCTCAAGAAGTAAAAGAGATTTTTCAAGTGATGTTCTTACAGAACCTTTAGTTCTTTTCCAATATTGTTCTTTTAGAACTTCAGAAGTACAAAGTTCTTCAACATCTGCAAGTTCATTTGGTGTTTTAACCCAAAACTCTAATTCTGTAGCTAATGTAATGTTTACATCTGCTATATCATAAAATTTTATTCCAAAACAATCAAGAACATTAGAAGTTTCAAATAAACTTATTAAAGAGTTTTTAAAATGTTTTAAAGTACTTTTCAAGACGCTTCTTGAGTCAACTGCAACACCTTCGTGGAATAGAAAAGATGGTATTGTTAGTGTTCCCACAGGAAGATTTGTAATTTCATCGATATGTTCATAATTATAGTCTATGTACCAGCTACAATTTAAATCAACTTTTATATCTACTTGTGCATTGTTAAGGGTAGCTATACCCGGTAGATTAACTGAAGAGCCATCAGTTTTTACAGCGATTCCATCTAGAAATTTGTCTAAATCATTCAAAAATAAATTTACAGGTATTTTTTCATCTATATCATTAAAAAGTAAATCAATTCCACATAAAGAAACAAATTTTATTTCTGGGTGAGCCAAAAGAATATTTTTGATGTTTTGTTTGCTATGCATTTCCTTTGGTATTGTATAAATTAAATTATTTTTCATAAAAAAACCTCCATATTAAAATTAATAAAATTGTTAATTGCTAATAAAAAATAAATTAAATTATTTACTCAAAATTTAATTTTAAAAAAGAGAACATGAAAAATGTTCTGATAATTAAATATTATTTTAATATATATAATATTTAAAATTTAAACTGTGTAATTAATATTTAATTTAAGTGCTTGGACTATATTCTTAAAAATAAAATTTGAAATAAATAGAAATTTAGCCTTTACAATATTTTTAATAATTATAAAACACGAAATATAAAAAGTAAATACAAAAAGGGAAAAATATTTATTTTAATTAAAAAAATATATAAAATGAATGAAAAAAAAGCAAAATTTCTCCTTTGTCTATTTATTTTAATTTAAAACTTTTTCATCTTGTATAAATGAGTGAAAAATGAAATATTTTAAATTAAAACAATCATATAAAATTCCATTGAAATCAAAGAAAAAATCGAAGAAAAACAATTAAATCTATAAAAATATTCGCCATTTAAAATTATTAATATATTTTAATAAAGTTTTATAAAATGTAAAAAATGTTTTAAATAAAATCACAATTTTCCGAATATAGATTTATTAAGCTGTAAAATTAATATAACGTAATAATAATAATTTAGTTACTAGGATTATTATTATAAAATTTGAAGATGCTAATTAATTTAATGACTAATAATTTTATGGTTGAGTAGTGCAAAGGTGGGGATTAAATGGAGGAATTTATTCAAAAGGCTGTAAGCTTATTGTGGGGAACTCCTTTAATAGTAACAATTCTAGGTACAGGACTATTTTTTACTGTAGCTTCAGGTTTTTTTCAATTTAAGTTTTTTAAACATATAATGAAAGAAACTTTTGGAAAATTAATCAAGAAAGACAAAACAAGTAAAGGTGAGAAAGGAATTCTATCACCATTTGAAGCAATAAGTATAGCTATAGGAGGAAGTGTAGGAGTAGGTAATATTGGTGGTGTAGCTACAGCAATAGCTGTAGGTGGACCAGGCGCTGTGTTTTGGCTATGGGTAGCTGCACTTTTAGGTGCCATAATAAAAATGGTAGAGGTTACATTAGCTGTTCATTACAGAACGATTGATGAAGAAGGAAACCCTTATGGAGGTCCATCCTTTTATATGGAAAAAGGGTTAGGAGAAGAAAAGAAATTTAAGTTATGGATTATTCCAGCAATATTATTTGGTGGAGGGATATTATCAACATTTTTCATAACTCTTCAAAATTATACAGTATCTGAAGCTATATCAAGTACCTTTAATGTTAGTATGATACTGGTGGCATTTGTTTATGCAATTTTAGTTTATATAATGATTAATGGTGGCATACCTGGTCTTGGAAAAATAGCTAGCAAAACAATTCCTTTTATGTGTTTATTTTATATAGTTTCAGGATTGTTTATAATTTTAAAAAATATAACGTTTTTACCAGAAACAATATCATTGATTTTTAAAGGTGCATTTACCGGTACTGCAGCTGTAGGTGGATTTACAGGTGCTACATTTATGCAGGTGTTAAAAATAGGTATGTCAAGATCAGTTTACAGCAATGAAGCTGGATGGGGAACATCTCCTATGATACATTCAACAGCAAAGACAGATCATCCTATAAGACAAGGGTTTTGGGGTGCTTTTGAAGTTTTTATTGATACTGGTGTAGTATGTACAATAACAGCTTTGATAATAATAATAACTGGAAATTGGTGTTCTGGTGCAACAAGTGCTACATTAACACTTTCAGCTTTTGAATCTGGAATGGGATACTTAGGTAGGGTAATCTTAAGTATAGGAGTTTTTTTATTTGGAATAACAACTACAACTGGATGGTACACATATTATGAAATCCTTTTAAGACATGCAAGTAAGGATAATATAAAAGCAAAAAAGGTTATATTAAAGTTTTATAAATACTGTTATCCAATACCAGGATTTTTAATGGTTGTAATGGCGGTAATGAAAGGTTTACCGGGACAAATAGTATGGCTATTTGGTGATTTTACATCGGCTGTACCTACATTTATAAATGTTATAGTAATATTAATTTTAAGTAAAAGGTTTTTTGAATTATTAAAGGATTATAAGGCTAGATATTTAGGTATAGGAAAAGTAAATCCAGAGTTTAAGCCATTTTATGAAGATAGAAAAAAAGAAAAATAAAATTAAAAGAGTAAAAGGCAATTTTAAAATTGCCTTTTTTATAAAAACTACATTAAAAGTAGTATAAAAATTAGAATTCGTTAAGTGTGAAAATTTTATATATTAAGAAGGGTAAAGGTTAAATTTAAAGAATATAGTATATATATTATTATTTTATTTATGAGGGGATATTATGAATTTATTTGAAACTTACAGCAATTTGGTTTGCAATAATATAGAAAATAACCCGCAAAAAAGCTTTGATATTCTTAAATTAGGATATTGGATAGAAGGAAATATTTTAAGCAAATTTAAAGAGAAAAATTTTTTGCCATCTCAAAAATATCTAACGAAAATTTCGATGGATTTTATCTTACAAGCTATGAATGATAGCGATAATTCTGCCATAGTTAATATCTTTACTCCATGTGAATTTCTTCATGCTATGAATATAACACCTATGTTTATAGAAGGGGTTTCATCATATATTTCAGGTGCAGATTGTGAAAAGGGATTTATTGAATTTATAGAAAATACAGGATTGAGCGAAAGTTATTGTTCATATCACAAGACTTTTTTAGGGGCTAGTGAGTCAAAGGTTTTAAAAGCACCAAAATGTGCTATAACTACAACTATTGCTTGTGATGCTAATATAAACACTTTTAGGAGAATATCTAAAAGTTATGATATTCCTAAATATATTATAGATGTACCTTATAATTATTCAAATGAAAGTATAGAATATGTAATACTTCAATTGAAAGAGTTAGTTACTTTTTTGGAAGATAATTTTAAATGTAAATTAAGTGAGGAAAAACTTAAAGAAGTTATTGCAAGAGAAAATAAATGTTTAGAATATTATGATGAGTTTTTAAAAGAACTTAAAGTTAAGTATTATCCCAATACATTAACATTAGAAATGTATAGAATATTTGTAACATATGTTTTTTTAGGACATTCAAAATCACTAAAATATTATAAAATGCTTTTAGACGATATAAAATTTAGATGTGATAAATGTAATGGGAATAGAATTCTTTGGACGCATTTAATTCCTATTTACTCAAAACCATTAAAAGATATATTTAATTTTAATTTAAATAACCAACTTGTAATATGTGATTTTAATTTTAATAATATTACAAAATTGGATATTAATAAACCTTACGAGTCAATAGCAAAAAAATTAATTTTAAATAAGTTTAATGGTGCCTATGAAAGACGGGCTGATAATATATTGGATTTTTGTAACAAATTAAATATAGATGGAGTTGTGAATTTTTGTCATATGGGATGTAAGCAATCTTTAGGTGGAGCTAATTTATTAAAGTCTAAACTTGAAGAAAATAATATTAAAACTCTAATTTTAGATGGAGATGGCATAGACAAACGTAATTCTCAAGAAGAACAGATAAGAACTAGAGTAGAGGCTTTTTTAGATATAGTAAAGGCGGTGAAAAAAACAAAATGATAGGATATGTTTGTAAATATACACCTAAAGAAATATTTGAAGGTTTTGATATAAAGTGTGTGGAATTGAATTCTTCTGTAAATGATTTTGAAACAGCACATACAGTAGGACATAATAATTTATGTAGTTATTCTAAAGCGATAATAGAAAATATAAAATTATTGAATATAAAAGAAGTAGTTTTTATGAATTGCTGTGATTCATTAAGAAGAACAAAAGATATATTAGATAAGGATAAGAAAGTAGAGTTTTGTTATATTATAGATTTACCTAAAAAAATAAATAAATATTCTATAAATTTATTTAAAAATGAAATTTTAAAATTTATAAAAGCATATGAGAATTTTTCTAAAAGGGATTTTAATATAGAAAAATTTAAAAATCAGTTTAAAAAAAATGAAAAGAAAAATGAGAATGATTCTTATATAGCTATATTAGGAAATAGATTGAGCAAAGAAGATGAAGATTATATAAAAAAAATTTCTTATTTAAATATAAAAAATTGGACATGCTCACAAATAGAAAATTTTTATTTAAAAATTGAAAATATAAGTAATTTAGATGAAATAATTTATTTATATAGTAAAGAAATTTTGAATAAAAATCCCTGTATGAGAATGGAGAATGTAGAAAAAAGAAAAAAGATTTTGAAATCACCTAATATTAAAGGAGTTATATATAATACAGTTAAATTTTGTGACTATTATAATTTTGAATATGTTGATATTAAAGAAAAAGCTAATTTCCCTATAGTTAAAATAGAAACAGATTATACTAAAAGTTGTCATGGACAAATATCAACAAGGATTGAGGGATTGATGGAAGGTATAAATATTAAAAAAGAAAAAATTAGTAAGAAAAAAGTGAAAAATAATATTTATGTATGTGGAATAGATAGTGGATCAACATCTACAAATGCAGTTATATTAAATGAAAAGAAAGAAATTTTAGGACAAACTATCTTAAAAACAGGAGCAAAGTCTTTAAGTAGTATCAATATGGCACTAGAAGATGTTTTGAAAAATGCAAATTTAAAAAAAGAGCAATTAAATTTTATTGTAGCTACTGGATATGGGCGAATTTCTGTTCCGTTTGCAGACGAAAAAGTAACTGAGATAACTTGTCATGGAAAGGGTGCAAATTTTTTAAATAAAAATGTAAGGACTGTAATTGATATAGGTGGACAAGATAGCAAGGCTATAAGAATAAATGGTAATGGAGATGTTGAAGAATTTGTAATGAATGATAAATGTGCTGCAGGAACAGGACGATTTTTGGAACTAATGGCAAGGACCTTAGATTTGGATTTAAGTTATATGAGTAAAGTAGGAGTTAAATGGAATAAAGAACTTACAATTTCTAGTATGTGTAGTGTGTTTGCTGAATCAGAGGTTATAGCGCTAATAGCTCAAAATGAAAATATAGAGGATATAGTGCATAGTATAAATAAATCAGTGGCTTGTAAAATATTATCACTTGTAAAAAGGATTGGATTAAATGATTTATTTATGATAACTGGAGGAGTTTCTAAAAATTATGGTGTAGTTCTAGCTATAGAAGAAAAATTGAACAGTAAATTAATAGTATCAAAAGAAGCACAAGTATGTGGAGCTATAGGTGCTGCTTTAATTGGATTAGAAAGAGTATTAAGTTAAAATGCAATAAAAGAGGGTGGATTTACCCTCTTTTATTCTTTATGGTCTCCAAATCTTTTTTAGCAATTTCTATTTTTTTAGATATTTTATTTTTATCTTCTTCGGTTTTAGCACACATTTTTTCGTATAATAAATCTGTAATTTCACTTGCTTTTCTACTTATTAATAATATATTTTTTGGTATTGACATTTACAGTTCACCCCTTTTTTTTCTTGAAGTATAGACATAGGAATAAGGCAATTTATAAATAAATTTCAAGGTTTTTATTCAATTTCGTTGATTTTATGAATGAAAAAAATTATTTTCTTTCACTTTCTATACTTTAATTTATGTATTTACTATAGAATTGTTACTTTAGAAATAATAGTTAAAAGAAAGTTTGCTTTAAATAAATATATATATATTGTAAAATTATAATATAAGATATTAAGAAAGATGGATAGGGGGGAGTTCTTTGAAGAATTTTTTTCTTTCTTTATGCATTATTTTAAGTGTTTTTTTAGTAGGATGTTTTTCAGATGAAGGGATGGAAACTTTAAATAAGGGGAAAAAATATTTAAAAGAGGATAACTATGTTGAGGCATTGGAATCTTTTGCTATAGCATCAAATAGATTAAAAAAACAAGATGATAAAGATGTAGCAAAAGGATTATGGCATGTAACTAATGGATATATTAGAGCAAAAAAATTTTGTGTTAGTGGAGAATATGATAAAGCTGAAAAAATCATATTGGAAACAGAAAAATCTGAATTTTACAAATATGCAAAAGATGATTTGGAAATTTTAAAAGAAGAAATAGTGAAAAATAATAAAAAAGATTAAAAGTTACAAATATCTTTTAATCTAGAGTAGACATATGGAAAAATAATGATCAAGCAATTTGATCATTATTTTCTTTCATGTATATTGCAATTTTATATTTTATTATTTTATATAGAATTAGGCTTGCAAATTATTTCTTCTATTTTAGTATCTAATATATTATTAGCATGATTTGGTTTGAGAATGATTGCAGTATCTGCACCATAATGAGTACCACCTATAGAAATAATTGGCTCCATATAAGGAATTAAACCACTATCTGCAGCCATGATAGCAACTTCTACAGCAACTTTTGTTCCTTGGCCAAACATTCTTAAAGTGGCTGCTATTAGCTCAACTGGAGATACGCCACCAAATTTTTTAGAAATTCCTCTTTCAGCTCCACTTAAAACATGGGTAGTAGAAAGAACTTTTACACCTTTTTTTATTAAGTTTTTTCTAACATCATCAGACATATCATTTTCTCCACCATTTTTAAAACCATAAGCATGGGTTACACAAATTATGTTTATGTCTTTTACATCTGAAAGAAGAGAAGCAGTCTCACCACTACTTGATGCTAAAACTATATGTTTTATATTCCTGTTTCTAGCAGTTTCAAGAGCTAATTCCAGTGTTTTTATTGTGTTTTCTTTTCCTGCTTTTTCAAAATACATTAATACCCCTCCTTAAAACACTATAAATAATAAGTTAATATTATTTTAACATGAATCTTAAAAATATGTTATGTGGTATATGTTTTAGAATAAAATATATTTAATAGGTTTAAAATTAATTAAATATTTTTAATATTTAAAATATAATTTGAATTATATAAAATTTAGAGTATTATATAATAAAAGAAGTTTATTTAGTAGGTTATATCAAAAGTAAAGTTTGGAGGCAAGTTTATGAAATTTGAACAATACAAATATGAACGACCTAATTATGAGATATACAAAAATGAAATTTTAAACTTAATAAAAAAATTTAAAGTTGAAAAAAGTAGTGCTAATCAGTTAAGTATAGTAAGAAAAATAAATAAAATGAGAAATAGTTTGGAAAGTATGAGTACTATCGCATCTATAAGACATGATGTTAATACTGATGACAAGTTTTATAATGAAGAGAGGGATTATTGGGATACCTATGGTCCATTATATGAAGAAATAAACACAAACTTTTATGAAGCTATAATTAACTCCAAGTTTATAGTAGAGTTAGAAGAGGAATTTGGAACTCAATTCTTAAATTTAGCAGAGCTTTCATTAAAAGCTTTTTCAAATGAAATTATAGAAGATTTACAGCTTGAAAATAAATTAAGCTCAAAATATGCTAAACTTATTGCATCTTGTAAAATAAATTTTGAGGGTGAAGAAAGAAACTTGTCATCTATGGGGCCATTCTTAATTTCAAAAGATAGAAATGTTAGAGAAAGAGCTGGAAAAGCAAAATATAATTTTTTTGTAGAACATGAGGAAGAATTTGATGCAATATATGATAAGTTAGTTAAAGTTAGAGATAAGATTGCAAAGAAATTGGGATTTGAAAATTTTGTAGAACTTGCATATGTTAGAATGATGAGAAGTGATTATAATCCAGAGATGGTTAAAGTTTTTAGAAAACAAGTATTGGATTATATAGTTCCTGTTGCAAATAAGCTTTATGAAAGACAAAGAAAGAGATTGAACATTAATAAACTTGAGTATTTTGATGAAAAATTTGAGTTTTTAAGTGGAAATGCTACACCAAAAGGAGACCCTCAATGGATAATCCATAATGGCATAAAAATGTACTCAGAACTTTCAGTTGAAACAAAAGAATTCTTTAATTTTATGGTAGACGGCAACCTTTTAGATCTTGTTACCAAAAAACATAAAAAAAGTGGTGGTTACTGTACTTATATACCAGATTATAAAGCACCATTTATTTTTTCAAATTTTAATGGTACTTCTGGTGATGTTGATGTTTTAACACATGAAGCAGGTCATGCTTTCCAAGTATATCAATCAAGATGGATTGATATGCCAGAATGTACTTTTCCGACTTATGAAAGTTGTGAAATACATTCTATGAGCATGGAGTTTTTTACTTGGCCTTGGATGGATTTGTTTTTTAAAGAGGATACAAAAAAATATAAATTTATTCATTTAGGTGGAGCTATTAAATTTATACCATATGGAATAACAGTAGATGAATTTCAACATTATGTATATGAAAATCCAAATGCCACACCAAAGGAAAGAAAAGAAGCTTGGAGAAATATAGAGAAAAAATACTTGCCACACAAAAACTATGAAAAATGTGATTTTTTAGAGAGAGGTGGTTGGTGGATGCAACAAGGTCATATATTCCAAACACCATTTTATTATATAGATTATACTTTAGCACAGATATGTGCTCTTCAATTTTGGAAAAAAATGATAGAAGATAGAGAAAGTGCATGGAAAGATTATGTGAAACTATGCAGTATAGGTGGAACTAAATCATTTTTAAATCTTGTAAAGTATGCTAATTTGAAATCCCCATTTGAAGAAGGATGCGTAAGTTCCATAATAAAGGAAATAGAACGTTGGTTAGAAAAAGTAGATGATATTAATTTATAGAAAGTGAAAATAACTTTTTAACTTATAAAGATAAAAAACATAAGAATTTATTTAAAAAAAAGATAGAACTAATTATATGATTAGTTCTATCACAAATATAATTTAGTTAAAAGGCGAGGTATAGAAGTGGATATTAAAATTATAGAACCACATAAACAAAATATATCTAAATGGAGTGGTGGTAAAACTAAAGAAATATATATTTACCCTGAAAATGGAAATTATAAAGAAAGAAATTTTAAATTTAGGGTAAGCTCAGCTACTATTGACGTAGAAACATCTACATTTACAAAATTAGAAAATGTGAAAAGATTAATAACAACATTAGATAATGATTTAAAATTACTTCATGAGGATGGAGTTACTGTAAATTTAACACCATATGAAATTTATAGGTTTTCAGGAGAATTGGAAATTAAAAGTTTTGGTAAAGTTACAGATTTTAATTTAATGTTAATGGGCGATACAAGTGGAGATATAAGTGTTTTAAAAGGGGATGAGCAGAATATTCTAATAAGTAAAACTAATATGACACAAGTATTTGTACTTTATACCATAGATGATAACGTTGTTATAAAAATTAATGACAAATCTATAGTACTAAAAAAGTACAATGCAATAGTAATAAGAAATGATAAATTTGAACAATTGACAATTGCACTAGAGAATAAGAACAATGTTAAAGTTTTAGCTTGTAGTATAGAAGTCTAGATAGATGTATATATAAGAATTTGTTAGAAAAGTTTAGAAAATATATGGTTAATATGTAAAATCGATAGGATATATTAAAATACAATCTTAAAAAGTATGTAATTAAGTTGGAGTTATAGTAAAGTAACATGATATTATATAAATTGTGTGTATTATAAATTAGATTATGTATACGATTTTAGTTAGGGGGAAAATTTATGAAAATTGCTATGCCTAAAAACGGAGAATATATAAATCAGCATTTTGGTAAAAGCGAATGTTTTTTTATAGCAGATTTAGATGGTTCTAATATTAAAGAGTGCAAAGAAATATCTTCAAAAGACTTGCAACATAATCATGGTGGTTTATCTCAATTACTTGTAAATGAAGGGGTTTCAGTCGTTATAACAGGTGGAATTGGACAAGGTGCATATAATGCTTTAAAAGAAAAGGGATTAGATGTTATAAGAGGAGTTAATGGAAATGTTAATGATGTAATATCATCTTTTATATCAGGAAAGCTTAAAGATAAAAAAGTTTTATGCAATCATCATGGGGAACATCATAATCATTAAAATAACTATTTTAAAATAAAAAAACAGAGGTACACCTCTGTTTTTTTATTTAATATTTAATTTATCTAACTTTTTATTATATATAAACATATAAAATGAAGATATAAATATTATTATGTAACCAAAGAAACTGAACTTATCAGGAGTTTGATTAAATACAATCATGCTAATTATAGCTGAAAAAATTATATTTGAATAATCAAATATAGAAATTTCTTTGGCAGGTGCATATTTATAAGCAAGAGTTATTCCGAATTGACCTATAGTTGCAAAAGTACCAGCCATTAATAAATAAAAAAGTTGCATTATTGTCATAGGTTTATAACTTAAGACTAAAAAGGGGAAAAGTACTATTAAAGAAAAGAAGGAAAAATAAAATACTACAGTATAGTATTTTTCTTTTCCACCAAGGAATCTTACACAAGTATAGGCAGCTGCAGCAGATATAGCTGAAAATATACCTATAATATATGGAATCAAATCTAGACTTAATGCAGGTCTTATGATAAATAATGCACCTAAAAATGCAATAACCACTGCTAGGATTTGATTAGTTTTAATAGTTTCTTTTAAAAATATGGCGGAAAAAATTATAACAAAAAATGGACTAAGTTTGTTAAGCATGTTTGCATCTGAAAGTATAAGGTGATCAATTGCATAAAAATTTAAAACTATTCCAAGGGTTCCAAATGCAGATCTTAATAAGAGAGTTTTCTGGTTTTCCTTTTTTCCAAAAAAACTTTCTTTATTTTTTATGATTATAAAAAATGATATTATACAAGAAATTAAATTTCTAAAAAAGGTTTTTTGAAAAGATGGCAAGTCTCCAGATAATTTAACAAAAGCTGACATCATTGCAAAACCAAATGCAGATAAAATTATAAATAGTATTCCTTTAGTTCTATTACACATATTAAAGTATCCTTTCTTTGTAAATGAAAATAATAATCAATAATATTATGTACAATTTATAATTAAATTTCAAGTGTAAATGTATAAAACTATATAACAATCATAAAAACTTAATTCGAGATTTAGTTACTATTAAAATTTAAGCATATTATTTAAGTATAATATATTAATGTAGGAATTAGATAAAAAAAGAATATCTTAATTAAAAAGATATTCTTTTTTTATCTAATTTTATTGATTTGTTTTTTTGCCTTTAGGATTTGAAACTTTATTACCATTTATTATACCAACATCAGCACCATCTTTAGGATACATTTTTCTAAGCTCAGCTTGAGTTTTCCAATTCTCTTTCATTCTATTTTTATTATTATCCATAATAAAATATATGTTAATACTTTAAGCTAAAATTAAATTTTTTATATTCAAGTATTAACAATCTCCTTTCTGTAATATATTTTAATAATTTTTATACAGCAATTTTAGTTAAGTTTTAAAATACATAGCTTAATTTTGTACTATTATTATTTACAAAAACAATAAAATTATTATATTAGAAAAATAAAAATTTTAAATTTAAAATTTGAAAAGAAATATTCAGAAAAATAATATGAAAAATCAGTATCATTGCAATTGTATGTTGTAGATATTTTAAAGTTATTTTAAAAGTATAAAAATACTATTTGAATAAACTTTTAATGGTACTTTTGTTAAAAGAATAATAGATAATAATGGTGTAATAATTTCAAAAAACGCCAAAAATATGTATGTTAAAAATTTATTTACTTTAATGGAGTAAATACCTTGTTATATTTTTTATATAAACAATATAAAATAATAATAATTAATAAAAAACAAAAAAAATAGAGTGAAGTTCTAAGAGGTTAAAGTTTAATTTTAGAAAAAGTTATTTTAAAATTTTAAAATAATAAAAAAAAACAACAAAAGTATAATAAACATTTAAATTTAACTTAAAATTTTCATTATTAAGAAATTTGTTACTAAAGAAGGATGCTATTTAGAAAAAAGAATATTGAGTTGGTAACGTTGCATATAAAGAATAAATATTTTGATAATTTAATTAAAAAGTTAGATAAAAAAATAACAAAAACCACTGTTTTTTTAAAAAAATGTGTTGCATCATCGACAATTTTCGAGTACAATAACATTGCAATTCAAAATAACTAATTAATCAAATTAGTCAAAAAATTATTCAAAAATCTTTTACAGAAATGGAGAGAAATTAATGTCACAAGAAAACAAAAGAAGTATGGGCTTAAAAGAAGCTATCTCAGTTGTTGTAGGGGTAGTTATCGGTTCAGGTGTGTTCTTTAAAGCATCTGTAGTTTTTAAAGAGGCTGGATCACCATTATTAGGTATATTAGCATGGCTAATCGCTGGTCTTATAACTATTTGTGCAGGATTAACTGTTGCAGAAATAGCATCAGCAATACCAAAAGAAGGTGGACTTTACGCTTATTTAACAGAATTATATGGCGACGTTGTTGGATTCTTGTATGGGTGGGTTCAAGTTGTTATATATTTCCCAGCAGTAATTGCAGCTAGTGCAATTGTTTTATCAGAAACTGCATCACCACTATTAGGTGGATTAAGCGCAACACAACAAAAATTATTAGCGGTTGGTTTAATAATTTTTATGGCATTAGTACATATGGTGTCAACTAAGTTAGTAGGTAAAGTTCAAGTTATAGCAACAGTTGGAAAACTTTTACCATTAGCAGCTATTATAATATTTGGTATTATCAACGGTAAAAGTGGAGAACTTTCTACAATTTCATTTAACGGATTTACAGCTGGTGGATTTGGAGCTGCGTTAATAGGATGTTTATGGGCCTATGATGGTTGGATAAGTGTTGGTACTTTAGCTGGTGAAATAAAAGAACCAGAAAAGAACTTACCAAAGGCTATAATTGGTGGTTTAACAATTGTTATGTCTGTTTACGTGTTATTTAGTATTGGTATAATCAAAACATTACCAATGGATCAAGTTATAGGTTCAAGTGCAGTTGCAGCTGATACAGCATCAGTGTTATTTGGTTCAATTGGTGGAGTTATTATTTCACTTGGTATGTTGATTTCTGTTTTTGGAGCTTTAAATGGAAACATGATGGCTGGATCAAGAATGCCAGTAGCTATGGCTAAAGAAAAAAAATTACCAGCTAGTGCTGTTTTAGAGCAAATTAATCCTAAATTTGGTACTCCAATAAATTCAATAATACTACTAAGTGTAATAGCATTAGTATATGTTGCAAGTGGATCATTCCAAGCATTAACTGATATGATAGTATTCGTATTATGGGTATTCTTCGTAATGGGAGTATTTGGAGTATTCTTAGTAAGAAAGAAAAAAATGAATGCAAGCTATAAAGTACCTTTATTCCCAATAATACCATTAATAGGTATAATTGGAGGTATATATATAGTAATAAGCTGTTTAACTTCAAGCTTTACTAATGCTGTTGTAGGAACAGTATTAACATTAGTAGGTTTACCAGTGTTCTTATACTTAAAGAAAAAGAATACAAAAGAAACAGGTTCTGGAAAGAACGTTGCTTAATTATGAATTGTAAATAATAAGGTTGTTTTCAACTTGAAAAAGTTGAGACAACCTTTTTTTATTAAATAATTTTAAGTGGAAAATATAAAGTTTTTATTTATATTTAAAAGAAATATTGTTATAGAAGAATCATAGCAATAGTAAGCTATTAATTTTTTTAGTTAGTATTAGATTTAGTATAAAATTTTAACAAAATATATTTAAATAAAAAGTTTTATAAAAATAAACTATATATTTACTTTAGTTGAATAAAATTTCGTGAAGTGAAAAATAAGTACATAATAAAAAGGCTATATATATGCATATACAAGCCCAAACTAGTTAATGGTATAAAAGGTGCTTTAAAAGACATTTTCCTTTTTAGAAATGTATATGGAGACTTATTGTATATAATAAAATATAATATGCTTTAAAATAAAAAGTGCTTAAATTTATTAAAATTTAAGCACTTTTTATTTTATTATACTATATTGTACTACTAAGTAGGATTTTTAGGTGGATCCACCGGTGGATTTACTGGTGGATCAACTGGATCTACAGGTGGGTCAACTGGATCTACAGGTGGATCAACTGGATCCACTGGAGGTTTTGTTTCCCCACCGCCATCGCCAGGGTTAGTGTTTCCATCACCGTTATTATTTCCATTATTATTTCCGTTGTTATTTCCAGGATTATTTGTTTCAGGTTTATTATCTTTATCGGTGTCCTTATTTTTATCCTTATCTTTATCCTTATCTTTATCCTTAGTTTTATCAGTTTCTTTTTCTGTATCAGGTTTAGGTGTATCATCTGGTATAATGTTTAAATCTGGACCAGAAAGTGTACTTCCATCAAAATCTTTTAAAGGTAAGCCAGAATGTATCTCATCCATATAATCTTTCCAAATGGATTTCGATACTTGTCCACCTTTATATATAGTTTGAGGAATATCAGCTCCAACATAAACAACAGTAGTGTAGTAAGGAGTATAACCACAAAACCAAGCATCTTTATCATCATCTGTAGTCCCTGTTTTACCAGCTGATGGCATACCGCTTTTTAGAGCTGCTCCATAACCTGTACCGTGAGGTTTAGATATAACACCTTTCAATATACTAGTCATTTCTTTGGTAGCATCTTCTGAATATATCTCTATTTTTCCATGAGAATTTTTATATAAAACTTCATTTTCATAGTTTTCTATTTTTTCAAGACATGTAGTTTCTATATATTGGCCGTTTCTAGCTAGTGTTGAATATGCTCCTGCCATTTCTACAGCAGTTGTACCTTTAGTAAAACCTCCTATAGAAACTATAGGTGTTGTATCTGAAGGCATTATATACTTAAATTTCATATTATGAAGATAAGATAATGCTGTATCTACGCCTATTTCATTAACTAGATTAAAAGGTATAGTATTTATGGAAATTTCAGTTGCATATCTGAGATTTACATATCCTTTATAGCCACTGTAAGCATTAGCAGGACCATTTGATATTGCTTTATCTTCTAAAGTACTATTAGCGGTATATCCACGTTCAAAAGCAGGGGTGTAAGCCACAAGAGGCTTAATTGTTGAACCGGGCTGTCTAGGAGCTAAGTAAGCTCTATTAAATGTATTATCAACGCCATCCTGACTTCTACCACCTACAATTGCAACTACATTTCCAGTTGTATTATCTATTGTAACAGCAGATCCTTGCATTGAATAAAGTCCTGTATCTGGATCAATGCCATAATAACCAGATAAATTATTATCTAAACTATTTTGTAATAGTTCTTGTTTTCCAGGGTCTAATGAAGTGTAAATTTTATATCCACCTTTTCTTATTGAAGCATTAAGCTCCATATATAACTTATCATAATTATCAAAATAAGATGTTCTGTCATTATCATCTTTAAAACTTGTCCTAAATTTAAAACCTGATTTAGCCATAAGTTGTTCGATAGTACAATTTAATGCATAAGTTATCATATAACCTTCTGGTTCATAATTTTCATGTTCTTTAACATTAAGATTAATCTCTTCAGATTTAGCACTATCATGTTCATCTTGAGTAATTGTTTTTGCCTTTAACATTTTATCAAGTATAAGATTTCTTCTCTCAAGAGTGTTTTCTATATTTGATAAAGGATCAAACATAGTAGGATTATTAGGTATAGCTGCTAAAAAGCAAAGTTCACTTAAGTCTAAATCCTTAGATGGTTTGTTAAAATAATAATTAGATGCGGATTCAATACCATAATTTCCATTACCAAAATATATATTATTGATATAAAACTCAATAATTTGTTCTTTGCTATATTTTTCTTCAAGTTTACGAGAAATTATTATTTCTTGAAACTTCCTTTTAAAAGTTTGTTCATGAGAAAGAACTGTAGTTTTAACAAGTTGTTGAGTTATAGTAGATCCACCTTGTGTTATTTCTCCTCTGTTTTTTACAAGTTCTAATCCAGCACGAAATAATGCTTTAAAATCAACACCATTATGTTTCCAAAATCTAGGATCTTCTATGGAAACAAAAGCATTAACAATATTTGGCTGTATGTTTTTGTAATCTAAATATGAATAATCATATTGAGCTAATTCTCGAATTACTTGTCCATCTTTATCATAAATTACAGTGGGCATTTTGCTTAAAAATGTTTGATATGATACAGAGTTAGCTTTTTCTACAGAATCGTTATAAAAGTTTTTTAGGTTTTTATAATTAAAAGCTAAAACAAGCATTCCTATAAGGGTAATAACTAATAAAAATATAAAAAACCCCTTTAAAATCCCTTTGCTTTTGGATTTTTTACGACGAGTTTTCTTTTTTTGTTTATCTGTTGTTTTTTCTTTCATATTGGGCTCCTTTCATAAAGAAGTTTTAATATTATCTTAATATAACAATTAATTAAGATAATATAATAATAATAAATATTATTAAAAAATATTACTAAAATTTAACAAAAGTTTTATCTATAAATGATAAAATTAAGATAAGTTATATTTTAATAAATTTTTTAATTAATTTAAAAGTGTATAGTGGAAAACCCTTAAATGGATTATACTTCAATTTTTATTAATATGCAAAGTAGTTATTAACATATTATTTAATTGTATAGTTTCAAGTTTATAAATTATAAGGTTAATCCATATAAAATTGTAAATTAGACACTTTTACTTAATTATTACTATAAAATTTCATATGTTAATAATTATATTGATTTAGCACTCAAAGCTACAAAAAACGTACAATAACTTCAAAATTTATTTATTGTAACAGAATTATCAACATATGTTCTAGGTTTAAATTTAACTTAAAAATGTTATTTCTAAAACTTAGATAACCAAACAATGATGTAAGCTCGCAAACATCTAAACCTAAGACTGAATTTAGAGTAAAAATATTTTTAAGTTTTTAAATAAATTTAAATTCGAGCTTATTTCCCTATATTATTGTAAAGAAAGTAATTAAATAATAAAAATATAATAAGCCTTTTTATTATTTAAATTAAAATTTATACAAATAATAACATATACAACAAACCTTTAATATTATACAATGGATATTGAAAAAAATACAACAATATTTTGATTAATATAAAGTAGATAATTATATATAGGGTTAATAAAAAGTTATGAAATATAGAAATAATATTCTAAATTCATAACTTTAACATGAAAATTATAGTTATATTAATATTAAGAAATATATATTAAAGTTCGTTTTTAATAATTTCACCATTTATCATTACAAATTTAACTTTATTTCTTAAATCAAAAGGATGACCATTATAAATAATTATATCTGCATCTTTATTTTTTTCTATAGAACCAACTCTGTGACAAATATCTAAAGTTTTTGCTGGATTTATAGTTATAGAACGTAAAGCTTCTTCATCGTCCATACCTTCTCTAGCAGCTAAAGCGGCACAAATAGGCAAATATTGAAGTGGTATAACTGGGTGGTCTGTCATAAGTGATACCTTTATTCCAGCACGGTTTAGTAAATATGGAGTTTTAAATGTTAAATTTTGAAGTTCTACCTTAGATCTATCAGATAAAGTTGGTCCAACTATTATGCCTTTTAAATTTTGATTTTTTAAATAATCTACAATCAAATGACCCTCAGTGCAATGTTCTAAAGATAAGTCTAAATTAAATTCTTTTGCTATTCTAATTGCTGATAAAATATCATCTGCTCTATGAGCATGAGCTTTAACAGGAAGTTCGCCTCTTATTACCTTACCTAATGAGTCCATTTTCATATCAAATTCAGGCGCTTTTTCCATACCTTCCATAAATTTTTTTTGCTTTTCAACGTAAATTTCAGCTTTTTTAAAATTTTCTCTAAGAATTGATGCAGTACCCATTCTCGTAGAAGGTGACTTTTTTTGATTTCCATAGACTCTTTTTGGATTTTCTCCAAAAGCAATTTTCATAGCAGAACACTCTTTAATAACCATATCATCTATTGTTTTTCCATAGGTTTTCATTATTGTAAATTGACCCCCTATAACATTTGCACTACCTGGTCCAGTTGAAACGGTAGTAATACCTGAGCATAAAGCTTCCTCAAAACATTTATCTAAAGGATTTATAGCATCTATTGCTCTAAGTTGAGGTGTTACTGGATCAGTAGCTTCATTACCGTCAGCACCTTCAAATCCAATCCCATTTTCCCACATACCTACATGACAATGTGCATCAATTAACCCAGGCATTAAAAAACCACCTTTAGCATCAATTACCAATGAATTTTCAGGAATTGGTAAATTATGGCCAAGGTCTTCTATTTTACTATCTTTAATAATAACCATTCCGTTTTCTAAAATTAAGTCAGTCATAGTATGAATACTAGCATTTGTAATAACTATCATAATAACAATACCCCCAATAAAATTATATTAATTATTTTTAACCATTTTTGTGAAATAACCTTTAGGGATTAAACCTTTTCTTATTCCTTCAGTTACAACTAAATATGTTGCAGCTGTGTCAAATCTAGCATCATGGTAATTTCCGCTACCATCAAATAATTCATTAGCTTTATTTTTAATTATTGTAGAATTAAGGCCTAAAAAATTAACAACTTCCTCAAGTTTGGGATTCTTAATTCCACCTTTGCCATTAGAACATTTACATATGTTTTTATAATAGTTCATAGTACAAAATGTGTTTCTAGGTTTATAATTTATTTCACAAAACTCCAATTCGTGAGTTATAAACTTAATATCAAAATTTACATTGTGACCTATTAATATATCTGCATTTAAAAAATCATATGAAATTTCTTCAAATTGATCTTCAAAATATAATCCATTACTTAATTTATATAAATCTTCTTCAGAAAATCCATGTATTTCTTTAGCTGATGGTTCCACATATTCTACAGCAAAGAAAAAATTTTTACCATAAGTCTTTTGTGGTTTTACATCAGTATCTACAATTATATAAGAAAGTTCACATATGTTTCCAGGTGATATACCTGTAGTTTCTGTATCAAAAAAAATCATTTTCATTAGAAAAAATTCCTCCTAAAATAAGATTTGTTTAATTGTAATCATTAGTTAAATTTATATTTCATAAGTAAAGTTTAAACTAAAGATACTATACTATATAATAATGTATATTAGAAAAAATGACTAGTAATTATATTAAGATTTTTAAATATATATTTAATAAGGGCTTATATTAAATATTTTTAAATGAAAAGGTTATGTTAAAATTTATACAATAACATATATTTATACAGTTATTTATATTGCAAATTGTAGAAAATAGTGTATTATATAGTATAAATAATACTATTGTTAAATTATGCAATTAATTTAATTGTATTATTTTAGGGGGGAGTGTAAAAAATATGAGTTTGAATTGGATTTGGATTGGATTAACAATCGTTGTAATAGCTGCTGATTATTTAAGTAGCGATTTTACTTATTCATGGTTAATTTTAGGTTTTATACCAGCATTTTTAATTGGATTTTTAGTAGATTTTGAAATTCAACTTTTAATTGCAATAATATTAGGTGGAATTTCAATAGTAATAGGCCTTAAAATTTCTAGGAAATATATTAAAAGAACATTTAAAAAAGAGTCTTTAACGATGGGTAAATATATTGGAAAAGTTTTTGTATCTGAAGAGGATATATTTAAAGAAAAGCAAATCAAGGTTAATGGAATATATTGGAATGTTAAAAACGTAGGAGATACTATATTAAAAGGAGAAAGTTTTAAGGTTGTATCTGTAGATGGAAATAAATTAATTATAAAAAAGGGAGATGAATAAATTATGGCTATTATAGGAGTAATAGTTGTACTTTTATTAGTTGTAGGTATAATACTTTCAACAGTAAAAGTAGTAAACACAGGTTATGTTTATGTTTTAGAAAGGTTTGGACAGTTTTACAAAATTTTAGAACCAGGATGGCATATTACTATACCATTTGCTGATTTTGTAAGAAAGAAAATTTCGATGAAGCAACAAATATTAGACATACCACCTCAAAATGTTATAACAAAGGATAATGTAAAAATTTCTGTTGACAATGTTATATTTTACCATGTTTTGAATGCTAAGGATGCTGTTTATAATATTGAAGATTTCACATCAGGAATTATGTATTCAACAATTACTAATATGAGAAATATCATAGGTGATATGAGTTTAGATGAAGTTTTAGCAGGAAGAGATACTATAAATTCAAAACTTTTAACAATAGTTGATACTATAACAGATGCATATGGTATAAAAGTACTTTCTGTAGAAATAAAAAACATAGTTCCACCACAGGAAATACAAAATGCAATGGAAAAACAAATGAAGGCAGAAAGAGATAAAAGAGCAGCTATACTTACTGCAGAAGGTCAAAAAGAAAGTTCTATAGCTAAGGCAGAAGGAGATAAACGTTCAAAAATACTTCAAGCAGAGGCAGAGAAAGAAGCAAATATAAGACATGCAGAAGGACTTAGAGAATCACAATTATTAGAAGCAGAAGGTAAATCCAGTGCAATAGAGATTATAGCTAAAGCTGAAGCGGAGGCTATTCAAAGAGTAAATAAAGCTATAATTGAATCTGGTACAAATGAAGCGGTTATAGCTTTAAAACAAGTAGAGGCTCTTAAAGAATTGTCAAAGAATCCAGCAAATAAAATGATATTACCAGTTGATTCTTTAAATTCTTTAGGAAGTATTGCTGCAATAGCAGAAACACTAAAGATGTCAAAAGATATGAAAAATCATTAAAGTCTAAAATATAAAGAGGTGTGTGATTGAATTCACATACCTTTTTTATATAAATATAATATTATTTAGAATTTAGCAAAAAGATTATTAAGTAAAATTATAAAAAAATTGATGATAAAATATATTTTAAATTATACTATAATTATAATATTTTATAAGAGGTGTTTTTATGAAGGAAATTAAATTTTTAGATATAGAAAAAATTAAAGTAGGTCATTGCGAAAATCATGAAGGTGGAACTGGATGCACTGTAGTTTTATGTGAAGAAGGAGCTACTGGTGGTGTTTCTGTAAGAGGAGGGGCTCCAGGTACTAGGGAAACAGATCTTTTGAATCCTACAGAAATGATTGAAAAGATACATGCAGTAGTGCTATCTGGAGGAAGTGCTTTTGGGTTAGATGCATCCTGTGGAGTTATGGAATATTTAGAAAGAAAAAATATAGGATTTGATGTTGGTGTTACTAAAGTACCAATAGTGTGTAGTGCTGTTCTTTTTGATTTAACAATAGGTGATAGTAAAATTAGACCAGATAAAAAAATGGGGTATGAAGCATGTGTATTTAGTGAAACTAATAGAAAAGATTTAAATGGGAATGTAGGAGCTGGATGTGGAGCTACAATAGGGAAAGCACTAGGTCCAAAATCTTCAATGAAAAGTGGTCTTGGTTCTTATGCCATACAAATTGGAGATTTGAAAATAGGTGCAATGGTTGCTGTAAATGCTTTTGGGGATGTTATAGATCCATTAACAGGAAAAATATTAGCAGGGGTATTAGATTATAACAAATTAAGCTTTTTAAATACAGAAAATATATTAGTAAGGGAATATGAAAATAAAAATAATAGATTTAATGGCAATACAACTATAGGTTTAATTGTAACCAATGCTAAATTAAGTAAAAATGAAACTAATAAAATTGCATCAATTGCACATAATGGTTTTGCAAAAACTATATATCCTGTTCATACAATGTATGATGGAGATACAATATTTACAATGGCTACTAATATAGTAGAAGCTGATGTAAGCACCGTTGGAATGTTAGCATCTAAGGTAATGGAAAAGGCAGTGATTAATGCCATAGAAAGTGCAGAGAGTAGTTATGGCTTACTAAGTAGAAATGAACTTTTAAAAAAAAGAAATTTGTAAATATATTATATTAATAAAGAGCACTAAAGTTTTAGTGCTCTTTTATATTTATCTTGATTTTTTAATTTTCTTCATTGATATTATTATAGGTGTTACAATTACTGCTGCTACAATAGCTTCAGGTATACCATTAGTTGCACCTATTGTTAAGCAAGCAAGCCCTACAGCTTTATTGCTTGTAAGTCCCCAAATGCTAGATAGTTTATCTGCATAAATTAAGTATCCAAGACCTAAGACACCAATAGTATTAATCATAGAAGCTAAAAAAGCAGTTATTGTAAGTTTAAAAGTATCTTTTTTAGTTTTAAATACTTTATAGATGTAATAACTTCCAACGCCAATCAATACTCTTGGAATTAATGCTATTATAGGGTTTAAAAACATAAAAGAAGTTAATGTTGGTGCTGTTATTGCTTGGAACATACTAAAAAGTCCAAAAATTAACCCTATAAGTCCACCAACTAAAGGTCCCTCTAAAATTCCACCAATTATTACTGGTAAATGTAGTATTGTAGCATTCATAGCTGGAAGTGGTATAAATCCTAGTTTTGTTACTCCTAAGAATATAGAAACCCCAGACAGCATTCCTACAATAGCCATTTGTCTAACTGTAAGTTTAGACTTCTTTGACTTTGTGTTTTTAAAAGTTGACTCCATTACAAATCCTCCCATTCTTATTCCTTTTAGGATATAATTTGGTATTATGCACATATATGTGCCACAATGAAAGTAAATATTACTACATTGTTCAGTTTCTATTCGAATACTGACAATTGTATTTTATAACATTTAACAATAAAAAATCAATATAAAATGGAGAATTAAGAATTTTCTTTAGATATTTTGTTAAATTTAAACATATTTGAAATAATATTTTCTATAGTATATCTATAGTATATAGGTATAGAGTAATCTTATGTTTATTACTTAAATTCATATTAAGTTCTATAAATATAAAAAAGACATTAAAGTAGAATCACTTTAATGTCTTAAAAAATTTAGTATATATTATTTATTTATTTTATCCAAAGCTATTTCTTTTGCAAAGTCATATGAAGCTGTGTTTTCTATGTAAATTCTGTGCCATATTAAGAATACAAGAATAGTCCATATTTTTCTGCTTCTATCGAAAGGTCCTTTTCTATGTTCTTCGATTAAGTCAAGTACAGCTTTTTTGTTTATAAATTCAGCATTACTTTGTTTTACTATATTTACAGCCCAATCATAAAGCTCTTTTTTAAGCCATACACGAATTGGTACTGGATATCCAAGTTTTTTTCTATCTATAGCTCCAAGCATTGGAAGTTGTGACTTATATGCTTCTCTTAGCATATATTTAGTTACATTTCCATTAATTTTTTCTTCAAGATTTAATTTAGAAGCAACTTTTAAAACTTCTGTATCTAAGAATGGAACTCTTAATTCTAAAGAGTGAGCCATACTCATTCTATCAGCTTTGACTAATATATCACCTGTAAGCCAAGTATTGAAATCAACATATTGCATTTGTGTAACTTCGTCATAATTCTTTATTTTATCATATATTGGTTTCATAGTTTTAGCATAAGTAAAATCACTATTGTAATTTTTTAAAATTGAAGCTTTTTCTTCATCTAAAAAGATTTTAGCATTTCCAACATAACGCTCAGAAAGTGGAGTACAACCTCTATCTAAGAAGCTTTTTCCTTTCATTCCTTCAGGCATTTTGTTTGAAATAGCTTTTAACATAGATTTTACTGGTTTTGGAACATTTTTAAAACCTTGAAGTGATAATGGCTCATGATATATAGTATATCCACCAAACACCTCGTCTGCGCCTTCTCCAGATAAAACAACAGTTACATGTTTACGAGCTTCTTGTGAAATAAAATAAAGAGGAATTGCTGCAGGGTCAGCTACAGGTTCATCCATATGCCAAATGATTTTAGGAATTTCATTTGCAAATTCTTCAGCAGAAATAATTCTACTTATATTTTCTACTCCTAATTTATCAGCAGTTTCTTTAGCTAAATCTATTTCTGTGTATCCTTCTCTATCAAATCCAATAGTGAAAGATTTAATGTTTGGATCTATTTTACTAGCAAGTGCAGTAACAACTGTAGAGTCTATACCACCAGATAAAAATGTAGCAACAGGAACATCTGCATTCATATGAAGTTCTACTGATTTTTCCACAACATTTCGTATTTCTTTCATTCTCTCATCTTTAGGCATAGAAATAGGATTAAATTGTAAGCTATAATATTGATTTATTTCACATTTTTTTCCTAACTCTTTTCTTATTGTATGACCTGGTTTTAATAGTTTGACATCTTTAAGCATAGTATTTGGTTCTGGTACAAATTGAAATGTTAAATAGTCATGAATTGCCTTAGTATCTAGATCTTTATAAGTTGTTTCAGGGTTGGCAAAGAAACTTTTTAGCTCAGATGCAACATATAGTCCATTTTCATTTTCGATATAGTAAAAAGGTTTTATACCAAATGGATCCCTGATTCCAAAAAACACCTGTTTTACTTTATCCCAAATTATTATAGAAAACATACCTCTAAGTTTTTTTACAAAGCTTTCGCCTTCATGTTTATATAAAGTAGCTATTACTTCGATTTCTGAATCAGTTGTAAAGTTATAGCCTTCTTTTATTAAATCTTCTCTTAGTTCTCTATAGTTATAAACCTCACCATTAAAAATTAATTCATACTCATTATTTCCATAGCTATAAGGTTGTTTTCCGTTTTCTAAGTCTAGTATACTAAGTCTTCTAAATCCTAAGTATACATGTTCATCAAAATATTCTCCATCTTGAGTTGGTCCCCTATGAATAATTGCTTCAGACATTGGGCTAAGTTTAGCCTTACTGTCAAGAGTCATAGGATTATTACTAAAAAATGTTACAAATCCACACATGTTAAGTCCTCCTTAGTGGAAAATTTTATAAAAATTCTTAATTCCTATTTTTACATTTTATATTAAGAAAAAAAGTTGGTCAATATAAAGGCCATTAAAATATTAACAACATACTAAAAGTCACATTGTAAAATATAATCTTAATGTACAAAATGTAAATTAGTTAAAGATTAGCTTATGTAATCTTATAAAGCGTAAGTTAATAATTACCTTCATAAATAATGACAAGCTTTATAAGCTATAATTTTTAACTTTAATAAATAGAAAATGTTATATTAACAAATAGTTTTAAATTTAGCTTGCCCATTTCATTATTAAATTTATGTAAATAAAAATTAATTAGGTAAATAGGTCAATTGCTATAAAAACATAGCAATATTCTTATAATTATTAAATACAAATTTTATTTTATATATTTTATCCTATTAAAGTATACCATAAAATCTCAAATAACAATAAGATTTATTTTATAAATCTAATAATTCATATAAACATAAGTTATAAATTAATATTAGTACATAAAATATATTATAAATTTAAATTTTAAATTATTACATTATGTATAAGTTGGTTGAAATGTGTTTAAAAATGTAAAAAAAATTTATGTTTTACACATAAATTTTATAAAATTGTTGTTATTATTATTATAATGTCTAAAAAATAAGAAAAATAAAGGAATAAAATATTGGAAAAACAAGGAAAAATATGAGAATATATATATTGTAGAGAATATAAAATACATTTAGGAGGAATATAATATGGATATATCAAAAGGTATAGGAAAAAGCATAACCTTCTATTATTGTGGAATTGATCACATGCTTATAAATATGTATAAATACATAAAAAGTAATATGGAACAAAATGTATTTATATATTTAAATGTTGAAAATAAGGCATTTAAACTTTTAAATGAATTTCTAAATGACACAGAAAAAACTATGATTAAAAATGATAATATGAAAAATATAGTTTTTGAAGGAGAAAAAAATGTTTTAGAAGATTTTTTGAAAAGATATAAAGATGAAAAAATGAACTGTGGATTCTCTGACGTTATATTAATAATAGATGCAAAATATATAATAGAAAATAGTAGTAAAAATTTATTTATTAAATTTATAGAAAATTTGTATGATGTGATACAACATATGCCAATTACAGTTTTAGTATTATATGATTTTGAAGATTATATACAAGAAAGGAAAATCATAGATAAAGAGATTATAAAAGTATCCTATGAAAAACATTCCCATAGGATGTTTGTAAATGATATAATACCTATGAAAGAATTTATAACTAAAAAAAGTTTGGCTTAACTTAATATATAGAGAAATAATCTCAAAGCTTAATTTATGTAAAAATCATAAGAAGCTTTAAGATTTATTACTTAGATATAAGTGGACTTTTAGTATATATAATTTTTAAGGTATGGTAAAATTAAAATCTATAAAATGAAATATTAAAATTATAAATATTAAAAGTTTTCAGCTGAAGAGTTAAGAATTATTCTTCAGTTTTTTTATTTTAAAAAATATAGAAAAATATAGTTAGAGTAGTAATTATATTTTTGAATATAATAAAAATATATTGCAATGAGTTTAAATATGTATTATTATTGATTTGCGACTAAATAATAATTATTATCAATAACTTTGTCTTATTATTTAAAAAAAAGGAAGAAAGAGGGATAAAAATGAGTATTGTTAAAATAAGTGAAAATGCATTTAAAGAATTTAAACAATTCTTAAATGATAATGAAGTTACAGCTGATGTAATAAGAATACATTTTGCAGGTATGGGCTGAGGAGGTCCAGCATTTAGTCTTGTTCTGGATGAACAAAAAGAATCAGATAACACTGAAAAAATGCAAGATTTGACATTCTTAGTAGATAAAGATGTCACTGCACAATTTGGTGAATTAACAATATTATCCGGTGAAGAAAATGGAATGGGTGGATTTTCTATAGAGCCTGAAACTAAACCAGAAGGTGGCGGATGCTCATCTTGTTCAAGTTGTAGTTAGTTTTTAAAATATATTAATTATAAATAAATTAAAAATGGTGCCAAATAGGTACCATTTTTAGTTTTGAAATAAAAAAGTTGAAGTGAAAAATAATCACAAAACAATAGATAATTGCATACTATATTAATATAAGTAAATATTCGCAGTATACTTTAATAAGGGCTTAATAAAATTTGAAAAGTTAAAAATTTAACAAACAAAAATATAATCATTTGTGTTAAAGGTTAATTATATAGTACATAAATTTTGGGGGTGTAGCTATGGAGTGGACAGATATAGTTATTAGATTATTATTAGCTTTTGTTATTGGAGGGGTTATTGGACAGGATAGAGAGAATAATCGTAGACCAGCAGGGCTTAGAACTCATATGTTGGTTTGTGTAGGTGCTACAGTTACATCTATGGTACAACTTTGTACAATGGAATATGCAATTAACTTAATAAGTACTAATCCAGAACTTTCTCAAGTTTTAAAAGTGGATTTATGTAGGCTTGGAGCACAAGTGATAACAGGAGTTGGATTTTTAGGTGCAGGAACAATAATACATGAAAAAGGGTTAGTGAAAGGTCTTACAACAGCAGCATCTATATGGGCAGTTGCATGTATAGGACTTGGTGTTGGAATGGGCTTTTACGTTTTGTCAATAGTTTCAACTATAGCAGTGTATTTTGTTTTGGTGTTTTTTAAAAAAGCAGAGAATAAGTATGCAGACGGTAAAAAAATGAAAATATATTTAGAATATGAAGATAAATATGAAGCTACAAAAGTTTTCTATGAAATTTTAAAAGAAGAAAATATAAAAATATGTGGAATGGAGTGCAGTGTAAAAGAAGAAAGTAATAAAAAAATTGAAAGTTGCACATACTATATGATGATTCCAATAAGTGTTGATATCTTAGAACTTTTAGATAATATTATTTTAACTCAAAAATTTATACAAGTTAAGTTTATTTAAATATAAAATTAAATTTAAACAATTAATTAAGCAAATAGAAAATAACAACAAGGAGAGTAATATAATGGGTACAATTATAGAAAATGTTTCTCTTATAATACTTATAGTGTCTTTATATGTTATGGTAATAACTTTAAAGAGATTTGAAGATAAAGAGAGAAAAGTATTAACATTAGAAGAGTGTCGACATATTGTTGTTTGGCATAATGATCTTAATAGAAAAATAGATCCACCAGAAAAGTTAGATAAAATTGTTGAGCGGGTCACAAATGGCGAAATTGTCCAGGTGGATAGTAAAAAAGTTTATAATGATATTATAAAAATAACCACTAAAGCTATAAAATTCAATAATTTAATACTTGTAAAACCTAAAAGAAAGTGATATACTTAATAAAAAATAATCTTTAAAATAGTCCAGAGAGGCTGCAAGATTTAATAAGTTAAGTTGAAATATTACTATTATAACTAGGAATATTATAACTTCTTGCAGCCATGCAAGAAGTTTTTTTATTATAGAATATTTTATAATAAAAAACTTATAATAAAGATTATTAAATTAAAGACAATGTTGCCTTTAAATCAGTCCAGAGAGGCTGAAAAGGAGAAAGTTAATTTCTCCTTGAAAAAATTTTCAGGAGGTTTTTTTATGACAGAAAAAGCGATATCTATATCCAAGTCAAATGAAGGAGGTTGTTTACTAGCTAAATTAAAAAGAATAGTTTTAGCAAGTCAACACCTAATAGCAATGTTTGGAGCTACAGTGTTAGTTCCAATATTAACAGGTTTTAATCCATCAATAGCACTTATAGCAGCTGGAGGTGGAACTTTAATATTTCATTTTTGCACTAAAGGAAAAGTTCCAGTATTTTTAGGGTCATCTTTTGCATTCATATCTGTAATAATATCAGTTAGTGAAATGCATGGTGGTGACTTAAGTTATGCTCAAGGTGGGATTATGGTAGCAGGATTTTTGTATGTATTGTTATCCTTTGCCGTAAAAAAAGTAGGTGTAAAAAATATAAAAAGATATTTACCAGCACAGGTTGTAGGGCCTATGATTATAGTAATAGGTTTAAACTTAATACCTACAGCATTTAACATGGCATCAGAAAATTTATTAATAGCGGCAATAACACTTACAACAGCCATAGTAATTAAAAACTTTGGTAAAGGTTTTTTAAAACAATTATCAATATTAATAGCAGTTGTAATAGGGTATAGTATATCATTGGCATTACAAATTGTTGATACATCTATAATATCAAATGCACCATTAGTGGCAATGCCAGCTTTTAATTTGCCTAAGTTTGATTTAGCATCAGTAGTGGTTATAGCGCCAGTAATACTAGCTGTATTAATGGAACATGTAGGAGATATAACAACTAATGGGCAAGTTGTAGGAAAAAACTTCATAGAAGATCCAGGATTAAATAAAACATTACTTGGAGATGGTCTTGCAACAATGTTTTCTGCATTAATAGGTGGACCAGCTAATACTACTTATGGAGAAAATACAGGTGTTCTAGCTCTAACAAAGAATTATGATCCATCTATATTAAGGTTAACAGCTGTAATAGCCATATTACTCGGAGTTGTAGCTAAAGTAGGAGGGTTTTTACAATCAATACCATCTTGTGTTATGGGAGGAATAAGTTTAATATTATTCTCTATGATTTCTATGGTAGGAGTGAAAAGCATAAAAAATGATGGAGTGAAATTTAATTTCAATAACATAGCAGTTATGGCAACTATATTAATAGTAGGTTTAGGAACTGGTATAGTAGAAAGAAATTTTGGCATAGTTTTAGGAATTCCGGTTACAGAAACAGTAAAGATTTCAGGACTGAGCTTAGCAGCTATATTAGGAGTAATTTTAAATAGTATTATAAATAGAAAAACTATAAAAGAAAATAAAAATATATAGAATAACATTAGAATAAAAAATGCTTTAAGATGTTGTATCATCTTAAAGCATTTTTAAATTAATAAATGTTTTTAAGAGGTAAGTTTTTAATTCTAATAGTGGATTGTGCTAAAAAATATATAATATCAAAGAATTAACTACTAAAAATATTAACAAATGGTTAATAAGAAATGAATAGAAAAATGAAATATGTATATATAGTAATGAAATAAATAATAAGCAGTTACTAAAAATAGTATACTATAGCTAAAAAAAGTATTTTATTATATATATGATTTGTTCAATTTAAAAGAAAATACAAAATTGACAGAAAAATTATAAAAGTATGTCGAAAATACTTGAAAAAAGACAAAGAGAAATATATAATTAAATTGTAACAATTTTAACAAAAATTTAACAACAAGGAGGAAAAATGATGAGTAACAAAAAAAAGAAAAAATCATTCCCAACGGCCTTTACAGTATTATTTATAGTATTAATACTTGTAGCGTTATTAACTTACTTAGTTCCTGCAGGAAGCTATGCTAAACTTAAATACAATACAGAAGCAGATAAGTTTGTTATAACAATGCCAAAGGGTGACACTAAAGAGTTGCCAGCAACACAAGAAACTTTGGAAAGCTTAGGCGTTAAAGTTAATGTTGAGAAGTTCACAGAAGGAAGCATTAGCAAGCCAATAGCAATTCCAGATACATATGAGGAACTTCCAAGTAATCCACAAGGTTTAGTAAAAATTTTATCAGCACCGATACAAGGTGTTTATGATTCAATAGATATTATAATGTTTGTATTTATTTTAGGTGGGATTATAGGAGTAATAAATCATTCTGGAGCTTTTGATGCAGGTATTGCTAGTTTATCAAGAGCTACAAAAGGAAGAGAAATGCTACTTATAGTTATAGTTACTGTATTAGTGGCAGCAGGAGGAACAAGTTTTGGATTGGCAGAAGAAACTATAGCATTCTATCCTATACTTATGCCAATATATTTAGTGTCAGGCTATGATGCATTAGTATGTATAGCTGCAATATACTTAGGCTCAACAATAGGAACAATGTTTGCAACAACTAATCCATTTTCAGTTGTTACAGGTTCAAATGCTGCTGGAGTAAACTTTACAGATGGTATTATGTTCAGAGGAATAGGGCTTGTATTAGCGATAGGATTAGCATTGATATACATAATTCGTTATGCAAAAAAAGTACAAAAGGATGCAAAAAATTCTTACATATTTGAAGATAAAGAACATATAGATAAAAAATTCTTAAGTGGATATGATGCTGATAATCTTCCAAATTTCAATATAAGAAGAAAACTTATGTTAATAATATTTGCACTTGCTTTCGTAGTTATGGTTTGGGGAGTTTCAACTCAAGGTTGGGGATTCCAAGATATGACAGCACTATTCTTAATAGTAGGAATAGTTATCGGAGTTATCTCTGGTATGGGAGAAAAAATGTTTGTTGAGAAATTTATAACAGGAGCAGGAGATTTAATAGGTGTTGCGCTTATTATAGGTGTTGCTAGAGGCGTTAACATAATAATGGAAAATGGCTTGATAAGTGATACTATACTTTACGGATCATCTAATTTAGTAACTGGTATGAATTCAATATTATTTATACTTGTTATGGTAGTAATATTCTGTGTGTTAGGATTTTTTATACCATCATCATCAGGACTTGCAACACTTGCAATGCCAATTATGGCACCACTTGCAGATTCAGTTGGAATATCAAGAGATGGTATTGTTAGTGCATATATGTATGGTCAAGGTCTAATGTCATTTATAACTCCAACAGGGCTTATACTTGCGTCATTAGAAATGGTAGATGTAACTTATAACAAATGGCTAAAATTTGTATTACCATTAATGGGTATGATAGGTGGAATCGGAATAGTAATGTTAATACTTCAAGTATTAATATAATAAAAAATGAAAGTAGGGGATTACGCTTATCTCCTACTTTCATTTTTTATAGTTAATGCAATATATATACATTAGTAACATGATTTTAATAATTTAGTGGTAAAATAAAAACAAAGCATTTAGAATACATATTATTTTGTAGAATAATAGTAAAAAAAGCAATAAAAAGGATTAAAATGGATATTTTATAGTTATTTAAAAAATACCTTTAAATAACTATAAATAAGGAAAAAATCTAGGATCAAACTTAGTTTTCTAAATATAAAAACTATTGAAAAAAATAACTCTATAGTACTATAATAGGATATGTAAAAGATTACAAGAATTGGGGGATTGAAATGTCAAAGGAAAAGAAGAAAAAGTCTTTCCCTACGGCTTTTACTGTTTTATTTATAGTGCTTATTTTAGCAGCAATACTTACATACATAGTTCCAGCTGGAAATTATGCAAAGCTTAAGTATGATAGCGAAAGTGAAGCATTAGTAGTAACTAAGCCAAAGGGAGACATAGAAAATTTAGAAGCAACTCAGGAATCTTTAGATAAACTTAATATTAAAGTAGATATACAAAAATTTAAGGATGGAAGTATAAGTAAACCTATAGCAATACCTGATACTTATGAAGTGGTTGAAAGTAATCCACAGGGATTATATGATATAATTTCTGCTCCTATAGTGGGAGTTTATGATACTATAGGTATAATAATGTTTGTATTTATTTTAGGTGGTATTATTGGAGTAATAAATCATTCTGGAGCCTTTGATGCAGGTATAGCTAGTCTTTCAAAAGCAACAAAGGGTAGAGAAGTATTACTTATAATAATAGTTTCTGCTGCGGTATCTTTAGGTGGAACAACTTTTGGTCTTGCAGAAGAAACCATAGCCTTTTATCCTATACTTATGCCAATTTTTCTGGTTGCAGGATATGATGCAATTGTATGTATAGCAGCAATATATTTAGGTTCGTCATTGGGAACGATGTTTTCAACAGTAAATCCATTTTGTGTTGTTATAGGATCAAATGCTGCAGGAATAAATTTCACAGAGGGACTTACTTGGAGAATTATAGGTCTTGTACTATCTATGATAGTATGTATTATATATATAGTTTACTATGCTAAAAAAGTTCAAAAGAATGCTAAAGCATCAGTTGTATATGAAGATAAAAAGCATATAGAAGAAAAATTCTTAAGTGGATATAATCCTGAAAATATACCTAATTTCAATTTTAAAAGGAAATTAATGTTAATTTTATTATTATTAGGATTCATTATTATGATTTGGGGAGTAGCAACCAAAGGTTGGTGGTTTGAAGAAATGACAGCACTATTCCTATTTATAGGAATACTAATAGGTGTAGTATCTGGAATGGGAGAAAAAACCTTTGTTGACAAATTTGTAGCTGGAGCTGCAGATTTAATAGGTGTAGCACTTATTATAGGTGTTGCTAGAGGCGTTAACATGATAATGGATAATGGCTTAATAAGTGATAGTATATTATTTTATTCATCTAACTTAGTAAATGGAATGAACTCAGTACTATTTATAATAGTTATGATGATTATATTCTGTGTATTAGGATTCTTTATACCATCAGCATCTGGACTTGCAACTTTAGCTATGCCAATAATGGCACCACTTGCAGATACTGTTGGACTATCAAGGGATGTTATAGTTAGTACCTATGCTTATGGTCAAGGTCTTATGGCATTTATAACTCCAACAGGACTTATATTGGCTACATTAGAAATGGTAGATGTAACTTATAATAAATGGTTGAAGTTTGTATTACCATTAATGGGATTAATAGCTGGATTGTCCATTGTATTATTAATTTTAGAAGCATATGTTCCGTTATAAAATATTAAAATTGATTTAAAAATTCTGTTTCATATTTAACAGAAATATTTATAGATATAACTATAAAAGCCATATAAAAATAAAACAGGAATTGTTCCTGTTTTATTTTTATATACTTTTTCAACAACTAACAGATTATTTAAGTTAACAGTTATGGTTATTACTACTCACTTTACTCCTAGTAATTCTTAACTAACTATATTTGTACTTATTATTATCAACTTATAACAAAAATTTGATGTATAAATTTTTGTTATAGATTACATCCCTATATTAGTTAATAATTATAAATAAAAAATATAAACTAATTAAATATTTAAAATAGAAAAATACTAGTTTAGTATAATAGATCATTATAGTGGGAGGAATTTATTTGAATATTATAATAAAAGCCATTATATTTTTCTTGTTTTTATACTGGTGGTATATTAATAAAAAAAATATGAAATTATTATTTATGGCAATCTTTTTCTTTATAGATTTTTGTAGAGTAGTATTTTTAGATAAACTATTAAACAATACTTTTATACTGGCTATAAGCATAATACAATTATTAATAATTATATGTGTTTTTATATTTTATATAAAATCAATTATACAAACACATACAAATAGAACTTAAATACATTTGTTTTTTAGTGTTAGACTTTTATAATTATTTTTTATGCATAACCAAAAACTTTTTATTATGTATATTTAATTTTAAGTAATTTTTATAAAATAAATATTTTTTGTAAAAAATGTTTCAAAATTAAGAAAATTGCTTTAATTGTATTGACCATTTAAAAAAAACAATGTAATATTTAAATGTAATATAAAATAATGAAAATTTGAAAAAAGGAGGTAAGATCATGAAAACTAATTTAAATATAATAAATGCTTTAATTAATTTAAAATTTAATAAATTATTGTTCTTACCTCTAGGTGAAAGTATAGCTGGGTTTTATGTCTTTAGTTAATAAAATATTTTTAAAGGTACTTTTAGAAAAAAAGTATTATTGACATAGTTGCGTTAAATTAAAAATATTTTTAATAATTTTTAGCTAAAAAAGACTTTCTATTAATCTTAGAGTGGTTAATAGAAAGTCTTTTTATTTTTATATTACAAAGTGAAATAACTTATAAATGTTACAGTGAAAAAGGGGTGAATCTTAATGAAATTATTTAAAAATTATATCTTAAAACACATGAAAGCATTAATAATACCAATTGCAACTATGATTATAGCACTTACTATTGATAGTACTTTTCCATATCTCCAAAAAATATTTGTAGATGATATCATGTTAAATAGTAAATGGGAGTATATTGGAAAATTCTTTTTTATATTTATATGCCTTACATTAGCTCGTTCTATAATTGGGTATATTAAGGAATATCTTTTTGACAAATTTGCTCTTAATGTAGCAAAGGAAATGAGAAATGATTTATTTAACAAAATACAATGTTTTGAGTTCTCATTTTTTGATAATACAAATACAGGGGAATTAATGTCTAGAATAGCAGAAGATGTAGATACTGTATGGGAAACTTTAGGTTTTGGAATGAGGCTTTTAATTGAAGGAATAATACTTTTTATTATATCTACAGTTATAATGTTTAGATTGAGTCCATTTTTAACAGTCATATCACTTTTTGTGTTACTACCAGTAGGATTTTTAGGTGTAGTATTTGATAAGAAATTTTGTGATATATATTCTAAAATAAGTGATCAAACAGCACAAATTAATTCAATGGCTCAACAGGATATATCAGGTATAAGACTTGTTAAAGCATTTGCAAGAGAAAAACATGAAATCTCTAAATTCTTAAATGTAAATAAAGAATATTATAATTTAAATATTGCTCAAGCTACATTGTTAAGTAAATTTATACCAGCTGTTGATTTCTTAACTAATTTAGCTCCTATAACTATAATAATATTTGGAGGCTTGTTAACTATAGATGGAAGTATATCCTTTGGTACAATACTTGCATTTAGTAGTTATATATTGAATATATCATTTTGTGTTAGAAACTTTGGGTGGCTTGTAAACTTGCTATCTCAAAACAAAGCTTCTCTTGATAAAATATTTAAAATATTAGAAAGACAACCGGAAATAAAATCGAAAGAAAATCCATATAAACCTGAAACTGTTTTAGGAAATATTGAGTTTAAAAATGTAAATTTTAAATATAAAGATGAAGAAATTCTAAAAAATATAAATCTTAATATTCCTAAAGGAAGTACTGTTGCAATAATGGGTGCAACCGGTTGTGGAAAAAGTTCATTAATATCTTTAATAGGAAGATACTATGATGTTGTTGAAGGTGAAGTTAAAGTAGATGATGTGAATGTAAAAGAATGGGACTTAGAAAAGTTGAGAGAAAGTATGTCAGTTGTTTTTCAAGATACATTTCTTTTTTCAGATACAATAAGAAATAATATTGATTTTGGTGGAAATTGTAGTGAAGAAAAAGTTACTAAAGCATCAAAAGATAGTTGTGCTTATGAATTTATATCAGAACTTTCAGAGGGATATAATACTGAAGTAGGAGAAAGAGGAGTAGGATTATCCGGTGGACAAAAACAAAGGCTTGCAATTGCAAGAGGTATTATAAGAAAAAGTTCAATATTAATTTTAGATGATGCAACATCTGCACTAGACATGGAGACAGAGCTTAATGTTCTTAAAAATCTTTCTAAAATGGAGAATAGGCCAACAACATTTATAATAGCTCATAGAATTTCAGGAGTTAAAGATGCAGATATTATAATATTTATGAAAGATGGAGAAATTGCAGAAATAGGAAATCATGAAAGCTTGTTAAAGAAACAGGGATATTATTACAATATTTATCGTCATCAATTTAAGGACTTTGAGCTAATACAGGAGGTGAGCTAATATGGAAAATAAGGTTCATAAGTGGAAAACTGTAAAAAGGTTAGGTGGTTATATAAAACCATACAAGTGGAAAACTCTAGGCGTTATATTTCTATTACTTATTGTAATGAGTTGTAACACATTAAATCCATATCTAATGAAAGTTTCCATAGATAGATTTGTTAGTGTAAAAGATGTAAAAGGTTTATTTAGTATTGGATTAGTACTTGTAGCTATAAATATTTTAGCTATGTTACTTTCCAAAATAAGAATTTTATCTATGAGTAAAATAACAAATAAAGTTTTAATAGATATAAGACATGAATTATATACTCATATTCAAACTTTAAGCTTTTCATTTTTTGATAATAGACCAGTAGGTAAAATACTTTCAAGAGTTGTTGGGGATGTTAATGCCCTACAGAATCTTTTAAATAATAGTATTGTAAATTTAATACCTAACATATTTACAGTATCATTGGTAGTTATAATGATGTTTATATTAAATCCAATTTTAGCTATGATATGTGTTATAGTATTACCTATACTTTTAGGGGCAATGTTTTTTATTGAAATAAAATCCAATAAACTTTGGAGTAATTATAGGGAAAAAAGATCCACGTTGCTTGGATATACCCATGAGGCATTTTCAGGTATGAGAGTTATCCAGGGGTTCAGTAGAGAAAAGTATGCTAAAGAAAAATTTCAAGAAAATTTAAATGCCCATGGAAATGGATTTTTAACTGCTGTAAAGGTGCAGGATTATTTTTGGCCAATAGTTGATTTATGTAGAGGCATTGGAGTATCTATAGTATTATTTTCAGGATATAGGCTAATTTTAAAGGATAGCTTATCTATGGGAACATTGATGGCATTTATTATGTATATAGAGATGTTATGGAGACCTATAATGAATTTAGCGTCATTTTATAACGCATTTATAACAAATCTTTCAGCGGCAGAAAGAATATTTGATATATTAGATACTACTAATGATATGATAGTAAATGCAGCTACAAAAAAATTACCAAAAATAAAAGGTAATATAAAGTTTGAAAATGTAACATTTTCTTATGAAAATAATGGTATTAATGCACTGAAAAATACTAGTTTCATGCTAAAAGCAGGAGAAAAAGTAGCACTTGTTGGAGAAACAGGAGCAGGAAAAACAACTATAACTAATCTTTTAAGTAGGTTTTATGACCCTACATTAGGTAAAGTTTTCATAGATGGTATAGATATAAAAACTGTTGAATTAGAAAGTTTGCGTAGCCAAATGGGAATAATGCTTCAAGATTCATTCTTATTTTCTACAACTATAAAGGAGAATATTAAATATGGAAAACTAGGAGCAACAGATGAAGAAGTTATAGCAGCTGCAAAGGCAGTAAATGCTCATTCTTTTATTGAAAAATTAGAGAATGGATATGATACAGAAGTAAATGAGAGAGGTTCTAGATTGTCTTTAGGACAGAGACAGCTTATAGCATTTGCAAGAGCATTAATTGCTGATCCTAGAATATTAATTTTAGATGAGGCAACTGCAAATATTGATACAGAAACAGAAAGATTGGTTCAAGAAGGATTAAAGAAGCTTATGGAAGGTAGAACATCTATTGTAATAGCTCATAGACTATCAACTATAAGAGATTGTGACAAAATATTTGTCCTATCACATGGTGAAATAGTTGAACAAGGTACTCATGAAGAGCTGTTAAGGTCAAAAGGATATTATTATAATTTATATTGTGCTCAATATAGTTTTTTAAGTGAAGGAGCATAATTTTAGTTAATAAATAGCTAGCTATCTTGGAATAGAGGTCAAATTCTATTTTAAGATAGTTTTTAGTTTTATATACTGAATTTTTAGAGTATTCTTTATTAAATGCTTATAAATTTGAAATACAAATATTAAAATTGTATTATAAAAAATATATATTTATGAATAAATATATATGATTAAGAAAAACTATTTTTAAAGACAGAATAGATTATAGGGTTTGATGTAAATAAATTTATAAATTTACTTTACTATACAAAAAAAATATATATAATATTAAATGTACAATAAATTAATATTGTAATTAAATAAAGTATTTAGTTTTTAAGCTAGTGTAATAAATAATTTAATCTAAGCTTAATATAATACAATTTGAAGGGAGTAAAATATAGATAATATATGTTGAGTTTTATGTTATGAAATGAATACATTAATATAAAATTTTATTATATATTTTACAAGGCATATTAAAATGCTAAAATAAATTACCATGGAAAGAGGTTTTATAAATGTCAACTTTAAATATATTTAGTAAAAAAATTTCATGGCAAGGATTAAATCTAACTTGTACAATGGAAAGATATTTAGAAACAAATAATATAGCATTAGAGTTATATGATGAATTTGGAGAGTTTTATGATGGTATTACATTAGATTACAAAACATCTCTTCCAAAATCCAACAATGCTATTATTTCAAGAGAAAAGAGTGCAGAAGGAATATTAAGTGCTTTAACTAAAGTTGATATGGTTAAAGTTGTTGGTAAGATAGACGTTAAGTTGGTTATGCAAGAATTAGTTTTAGTAAATACTAGACAGTTTAAAGAAGTAGAAGAAGAAGTTTTCTTAGAATTTGCTAAAAGCGAAGAATATGATTTAAATGAATTTTTAAGTAAATAAATGAGGGGTATTATATGAGAAAGGTTTATAAAAATCCAAAAGAATTAGCAACATGTTTAAAAGATTTAGTAGATTTATATTTAGATGACCTTATGGAATATGAAACTTTAGAAGAAAAAGTGATGATACTAGTTGAACATAACGGTGAAAGAATTTATAAAGATGATAAAATGTCTTCAAAAATACATACTGTAATAGAAACATCGAGAGCAGATATTATAAATAAAATAGTAAAAGATAATAAAAAGTAAGTTTCATATTAGAAAATTATAAAAGGCGTGTATTATACACGTTTTTTTATATTTATTCAGAATAATGACTGTTATTATGTAAAATTAATTTATTATATGAGATTTGTTCAATTTAAACTAAATACTTGTAAAGTGAAAGGAAAGATATATGAGAATAAATAAGTTGTTAAGTAATTTTGGTATTTGTTCTAGAAAGGATGGGAATAGACTTATTGAAGAAAATAGGATAGTTGTCAATGGTGAATTTTGCAGTAAAGGACAATGGGTTGAATTAGAAGATGAAATATTTTTAGATGGAAAACCTTTAAAAGCAAAAGAAAAAATATATATAGCATTAAATAAACCTGTTGGAGTTGTATGTACTGCAGCAAAAGATGTTAAAAGTAATATAATTGAATTTATGGACTATAAAGAATACATATTTCCAGTAGGAAGATTAGATAAAGAATCACAAGGGTTAATTATAATGACCAATGATGGCGAACTTGCTAATAAAATTTTAGAATCTAAAAATTTTCATGAGAAAGAATATATAGTAACTGTTGATAGGCCTTTTGATGATAATTTTCTTCAAAATATGGCTAAAGGAGTTGAAATATTAGGGGTTAGAACAAGGCCATGTATTGTAAAAAAAATTAATGAAAATACTTTTAATATAGTTTTAACTCAAGGTATAAACAAACAAATAAGACGTATGACTAAAACTTGTGGGTATACAGTAAATAGGTTGGAGCGCATAAGAATTATTAATATAAAAATGAATGGACTAGATATAGGGCAGTGGAGGCATCTTACAAAAGCAGAACTTAGTGAGTTAGAAAAGTGTTAATAGAATATATTAAAAAAAGATTTTTAGGAGGTAGTTAAAAACAATATGTTTTTTAACTACCTCTTTTTAAAAGCAACTAAAGTCCCATAATTTGTTTGATTTTAACATATACTCCTTGTGATTTAGGAGCAATATATCTACGTTTTACTTTTTTTGTTTCTACAGCTTTAATATATTCATCTACTATAGATGAAGTTGATTTTACTTCTATTGTACTAAAATAATTAAAATGTTTTCTTTTTAAATAATCAATTTTATTTTTGAAGTATGATTTGTCTTTCATCCAAGTAAATTGCTTATAAATATTTTTTTGATTAAATCCTGTATTATAAGCACCTGGTTCTATTATCGTTACTTGAATATTGTTGTTATTTAGTTCATTAAGTTCTTCACGTAATGATAAGGCTATACATTCTAGGGCAAATTTAGATGAGGCATATGGAGATAGAAATGGATATATAGTCTTACCCAAAAGGGATGAAATAAAAATTATTTTACCACTATTATTTTTTATCATTTGTTTAAGAACTAATTGGGTAAGTTCAATAGTGGAGAAAACATTAGTTTCAAAAACTTTTTTGAAATTTTTAATATTAATTTCCGCAATAGAACCAGAGTCTCCAATAGCCGCATTATTTATTAAAACATCTAAATTTAAGTTGGTTACTATATTTCTATCTATAGGATTTGTTATATCAAGTTTAAAACTTTTTATTGGCAAATTTAATTTCTTACCAATATTATTTAATATAATAGCCTCATTATCCGTATGGGTTGTGGCATAAACTAAATGGCCACGAAGAGATAATGCTATAGCAGCAGATTTACCTATCCCAGTTCCAGCTCCAGTTATTAAAATATTTTTCATAAAAATCACCTTAACTTTTTAAAAGTATTATTAACATTAATATAAAAAAATATTAAAAAAATATATAAAAAGCTATTTACTTATAATGTAAAATCATATACAATATAAGTAATAAATATTATTAACTAATAATTATTATTTTTAAAAGGTATTTTAGGAGGAGATTTTATGAAAGTTATTGTTATAGGATGTACTCATGCAGGAACTGCAGCTATAGTTAATTTAAAGGCAGATTATCCAAATAGTGAAGTGGTTGTTTATGAAAAAAATAATAATATATCATTTTTATCTTGTGGGATAGCATTGTCTATAGGAGGAGTAGTTACAGAAACAGAAAAGTTATTTTATAACTCACCAGAAAACTTAAAATCTATTGGTGTTAAAACTAATATGGAGCATGAGGTTTTAGATGTAGATTTGGAAAACAAAATAGTTAAAGTTAAAAATTTGAATACAAAGGAAATATTTGAGGATAATTATGATAAATTAATTCTTACATTAGGATCTTGGCCGATAGTACCTAATTTTGAAGGCAAGGACTTAGAAAATATATTATTATGTAAAAACTACAATCATGCAAAAGTAATTGAGAAAGAATGTAATTATGCTAAGAACGTAGTGATAATTGGAGCAGGGTACATTGGTGTAGAACTTGCAGAAGCTTTTAAAATGAAAAATAAAAATGTAACATTAATAGATGCTGAGAATAGAATAATGTCTAAATATCTAGATAAAGAGTTTACAGATATAGCAGAATCAGAGTTTGAAAAGAATGGAATAAATTTAGTGTTAGGTGAAAAAGTTAAGTGTTTTGAAGGTGAAGATAAAAAAGTATCAAAAGTAATAACAGATAAAGGATGTTATAATGCAGATTTAGTAATTCTTTGCATAGGATTTGCACCAAATACAAATATTATAAAAGGTAAATTAGATACACTTAAAAATGGGGCAATAATAATTGATGAGTATATGAGAACAAGTAAAGAGGATGTTTTTGCAGCGGGAGATTGTTGCGTAGTAAGATATAATCCAGCTAAAGATACAAGATATATTCCATTGGCAACCAATGCTGTAAGAATGGGAACTTTAGTTGCAAAAAATATAAAAAATCCAACTTTGAAGTATATGGGGACTCAAGGTACTTCAGGAATTAAAATTTATAATAAATCTATAGCATCTACAGGTTTAACAGAGGAAGTTGGTAAAACAAGTACATCATTAAATATAGAGTCTGTAATTATAAAGGATAATTATAGACCGGAATTTATGCCAACTTTTAAGGAAGCTACTTTAAAATTAGTTTTTGATAGGGATACAAAAAGGATTTTAGGTGGTCAAATTATATCTGATGTAGATTTAACACAATTTATGAATACATTATCTGTTGCAATACAAAATAATATGACAATAGAAGAGTTGTCAATGACAGATTTCTTTTTCCAACCGCATTTTAATAAGCCATGGAGTTTATTAAATATAGCAGCTTTAGAAGCATTAAAAAAATATCAATAATAATTATTTACAAATAATAATTATCATTGTATAATATGAAGTATAATAATTAAAACATATATATTGCACAATTATAAAGTTAAATATTATTATACAAAAGGAGAAATATTATGGAGAAAGTGTGTCTTTGTAGAGGCGTCACAAAAGAACAAATAATAGAATCTATAAAAAATGGAGCAAAAACATTTGAAGATGTAAAAGAAAAAACTGGTGCTGGAACTGGTGGATGTCGTGGCGGAAGATGTGAAGGAACAATAGAAACTTTAATAAAAGTATATGAAGAATAAAAGACTATGCTATATCTAAAATAAGATATAGCATAGTCTTTTATTTTTAATTTTAAATATATAAGTATAATCTTAAAGCAATAAATGTTTGAAAGTTATATACAAATATAAAATTATGTTTATTCCATTATGACAACAATTGTAAATTTGACAAAAATAGTTAAAATGTTACAATATAATAAATTTATAATTGAATTATTAAATATAGATTAGTAGAAATATTGGGGGATAATATGGAGCAATGTTTAAAAAATAAAATATTAAAAATGATAAGCAATTATGAAGAATTAGGAAAAACTAAGAGACACAATAGCAACTTAATAAAAGCATGTAATGCACTATCACTTGCTATAGAAAATAGGGTTATAGATGCAAAAAGTACAAATGAGGCAATTAAAGTGATAAATAAAAATACATCTTTTTTTTCAGTTTTTAAAAATGATAACGTTTTACTTAGTTTAGCTACCACGATTTCTTTAACACATAATCCTAAGTTAGTTTTTTTAGAAATTAAAGGAGTATATGAAAAGTTACAGAAATATTTTAGTAGTAGTGAATATTTAGTTATGGCGGCTAACATCATATATAAACACGGTAAAAAATATGGTATATATGAAACAGTAGAAAGAACAAAAATATCCTATGAGTTAATGAGAAAAAATCATAAATTTTTAACATCAAAAGAAGATTATTGTGCAGCTGCAATGATAGCAATGACTTGTGAAAATTTAGATGAAACATTTAATGGCATTGAAAAAAATTATAAGTATTTAAGTGAAAATGGATTTAATAAGAGTAACGAACTTCAAACACTTACACACATGTTAAGTTTTGCTAATGGGACTGTAGAAGAAAAGGCATTAAAGGTTGTAAAACTATATAAATTTTTAAAGGAAAATGATTTCCCTTTGAAAGGGCAGTTATTACCGTTAGTTGGAATAGTTACATCTATTGTTAATGATAATGATAAATTTTTAGATGATGTAAAAAGTGTAGATGATGAGCTAGAAAAAAATGGATTTGGAAATTTTGTCTTTGGAAAAGATAATAGAGCAGTAGTGTCAGTAGCACTTACATTGTCATCATATACTGATTCCATGAAAAATAAAGTTGTGAATGGATTGATAGAAAGCATAGCCACAAATACAATAACTAATGTATTAATAGAAACACAAATAATAAATATAGCTGCAATATCATCACTTATATATGTATCAACAAAATCAAATTAAAAATAATAATTATAAAATTTAAATCTTATTTTTAAATAGTTATAAGTTTCATATAGAATTTATAAATAAATAGTGATTTTTTTATACAAAATGTAGAAAAAGTATATATTATTGCTATAATTTTATTAGAGAATAATAAAAGGAGCTAAGTTTAATGAAGAAGAAATTTTTATTTACAATATGCATAATTTTTGTTTTGGGATTAATTGGATGTTCTAATAAAACTAAGAATATTGAAAATGTAGATGTATCAAATATGAGTTATGAAGAAATAGAAAGTCATTCTAAAGAGAGTGCTGTAAACTTTTATGGGTATGGGGGAAATGAAGTGATGAATAAATGGTTTGATACTTATGTCATACCACAAATGAAGGAAAAACATAATATTACAGTAAAAAGAGTTGGAATGGATATAGAGAATATCATGAATAAATTAATTTCTGAAAAACAAGCAGGTAATGCAAGTGGAAATATTGATGTAGTTTGGTTAAATGGAGAAAACTTTAAATCTGCAAAGGACAATAGTCTATTATTTGGACCTTTTGTGGATAAATTACCTAACTATGAAAAATACATAGATAAAGATTCTGAAGATGTAAAAATAGATTTTGGAACAAGTGTAGAAGGATTAGAAGCACCTTTTGGAAAAGCTCAATTTGTAATAGCTGTTGATGATTCTAAAATAACTGATACTATAACAAATTCAACAGATCTAGAAAAAATTATAAAAGCAAATCCAGGAAAATTTACTTATCCAGCGTTGCCAGATTTTACAGGAAGTGCATTTGTAAGAAATATAATATATGATATTGTAGGTTACGATAATGTGAAAGATCTTCCAGAAGATAAGGAAATAGTAAGAACGGCTATAAAACCAGCAATGGAGTATTTAAATTCTATAAAACCTTACTTGTGGAATAATGGTAGAACTTATCCTGCAACTTCTGCTCAACTTGAAAATATGTATTCTGATGGAGAACTGTATTTTACTATGACGTATTCGCCAAATGCGTTATTAGGTATGATAGAGACAGGAGAATTTAGTAAGAATACAAAAATTATTGAATTTGATAAGGGAAATATAAGCAATACACATTTCTTAGCTATACCTGAAAATAGTAAAAATAAAGCTGGTGCTATAATGCTTATAAATTTTTTGACAAGTATAGATGCTCAAGCTTCTAAAAATGATATTAAAAATTGGGGAGATGTATCAGTATTAGACAAAAATAAAATTAATGAAGAGGATATGAAAAAGTTTAGTGAAAGTATTAATATAGAAAAATCATTACCTGAATTAAAGGCAGGATTGGTACCAATAATAGAAGAAATATGGATGGAAGAGGTTCTAGAAGGTGAAAAGTAGACTAAAACCATATATTCTTCTTATTCCAGTGTCATTAATATTATTAGGGATAATGGGAGTTGGAATAATAAATTGTATTTTTCAGAGTTTAGGATATTTTGAAGGCATAGGTCTTTACAATATAAGTTTTGCTTATTATAAGGAAGTGTTATCAAATCCTAAATTTATAAGTTCATTCTTTTTTACGCTAAACATAGCGTTAATATCATCAATGTTAGCTACAATATTAGGAGTTATTTTTGCTTATTTCTTATCAAAAGATAAATTTTCAACGTTTAGGTATGGATTAGTTAACCTTCCTATAATAATTCCTCATATAATAGTTGTATTGTTGATGATTATGTTGTTTTCAAAGACAGGATTTATTGCAAGGTTATTGTATAATATAGGAATAATAAATGATCCATCACAATTTTTTTCTTTAGTATCTGACAAAAATGGTATTGGGATAATTTTAGTTTATCTATGGAAGGGAATCCCATTTACTGCTGTTACAACCTATAATATCCTAAAAAATACAAGTGATAAATTGGAAAGTGTTGCTATGAATTTAGGTGCAAATAAATTGCAAAGTTTTATACATGTGATATTACCGTTATCCCTTCCAGCTATACTTTCGTCTTTTATTTTACTATTTGCTTTTTCATTTGGGGCTTTTGAGGTTCCATTTTTAATAGGACCATCCACACCTAAAACTCTTGCAGTTGAGGCTTATTTAAATTATATAAGTTCAGACTTGACTAAAAGACCTATAGCAATGTGTATAAATGTTATATTATCATTATTAAGTTTTCTATTATTAATGATTTATAATAAAATTTTCAAAAAAATTTACAATTATAAAATATAAGTGAGAATAAAAACATGAATAAAAAAAATATTATAGATTTTACAATTATAATTTTAATAGCACCACTTTTAATGTTATGCATATGGTCATTTACTAATTCCTGGCCATTTCCGTATATGTTTCCTAAAAAAATTTCTTTAAGAGGATTTGAATATCTTTTGATAGGGGAAAATTTGCACGTTCTTCTAGTAAGTGTAACTATATCCATAGTGACTACTTTTATAACAATTATTATAAGTATACCAGCAGCGAAGGCAATAACATTATATGAATTTAAAGGTAAAAAATTCTTTGAACTACTTATAATATCTCCTATAATAGTGCCATTAATTTCTATAGTCATGGGGGTACATATAATTTTTATAAAATTAGGTTTAGCAAATACAATGGCAGGTGTTATTATAATAAATATATTGCCGTGTATTCCTTATGCTGTGAGAATAATAGGAGATGTCTACAAGATAGTAGGAGATAAGTTTGAAATGCAGGCAAAAATGTTAGGTGCTGATAGATATAATACTTTTAAATATGTAACTTTTCCACTAATATTACCAGGAATTATAGGAGCAGCAAGTATGTCTTTTATAATTTCTTTTAGTCAATATTTTTTAGTACTTATTATAGGTGGTGGAAATATTGTAACTTATCCCATAGTGATGTTTCCATATATTCAAAGTGGTGATAGAACAATATCCGCTTTATATAGCATGGTATTTTTGATAGTAAGCATAATTGTACTAATTTTAATAGAGTGGGGTGTAAAGCATCGCTATAACAGAGAAAAGAGTTTTTTTGATTAGTATATATAAAAATATAAATAGGGAGTAGATAATTTAAATGTCCAGTGTTGAGCTAATTAATATATATAAAAAATTTCAAAATGTAGATGTTTTAAACAATATAAATTTACATATAAATCATGGAGAGATGATAACACTTTTAGGTCCTTCAGGTTGTGGTAAAAGTACTACTTTAAAGGTAATAGCAGGCCTTTTAAAACCAGATGATGGAGATGTAATTTTTAATAATAAATCAGTAATTGAAAAAAAAGCAGACAAAAGGGATGCTGTTATAGTATTTCAAGATTATTCACTTTTTCCACATATGACGGCTTATGAAAATGTAGAGTTTGGTCTTAAAATGAGAAAAGTAAAAAAAACAGAAAGAAAGGTAAAAGTGAATAGGCTTTTGGATTTGGTAAAATTAAAAGGATATGAAAATAAATATCCATCACAATTATCAGGAGGACAAAAGCAAAGAGTAGCTATAGCAAGAACTTTAGCAGTTAATCCTAAAGTTTTACTTTTAGATGAACCATTTTCAAGCTTAGATATAAATTTAAGAAATGAAATGAGAGAATTTGTATTAACTTTGCAAAAAGACTTAAATATAACGACTATACTAGTAACTCATGATAAAGAAGAGGCATTAATGATGAGTGATAAAATAGCTGTTATGTTAAATGGTACTATAATGCAATTTGATACTCCTATTAATTTATATAAAAATCCTAAAACTAAAGAAGTTGCTAATATATTTGGAGAAAGAAATTATATAGGTGGAAATATAAAAAAATGGTTTTTTAAAAGCGAATTTTTAAACTTCAAAACCAATTACATAGAAAATTTAGATTATGTTGAAGTTATGATACCAAAAGAGAATATACAAATACATAAAAGTGATAAAACAGAAGGTATAGATGGAATAATACATAAAAAGAAATACGTTGGTGAATTTACATATTATGATATAAAAGTAAAAGAAACTATAATTAAGACTTTTTCTAAAGATCACTCATATAATAAAATGGAAAAAGTAAAAGTGAAAATAAGTTTAGATAATATAGTTTATTTTAAATAAAAACATCATAGAATAAAGGATTATTCAAACATAGAATTTATATTTTATGTTTGAATAATCCTTTTATTTTAATCCTTAAAATTATGATTCTGAATTTAATGGTAAAAGTAATAAGATTATTGTTATAAGTCTAGGAAAGAATAAGCAGAAATATAGTTAGTTAAAGTTTAGAATGATAAAAGCTGTAAAATTTATCTATACTGATTCAAAAGTAAACATAAATCTATATAGAAATAAATTTATAAGAAAAGGGAATATTATAAAAAGATAAGTTATAAATGAAAAATATAATTTTCATTCATAAAAAATAAAAAATAAAGGTGATAGTATGAAAAATATAAAAAAGGCTATTTTTGCTGGCGGATGTTTTTGGTGTATGGTTAAACCGTTCTTTAAATATGATGGAGTATTAGATGTGATTGTAGGGTATACTGGAGGAGAGTTAAAAAATCCTAGTTATGAACAAGTTTGTAATGGTGGTACAGGACATTATGAAGCAGTGGAAATTACATATGATGAAGATATAATAACTTATGAAGAACTAGTTGATACATTTTTTAAATCTATAGACCCTACAGATAATGAAGGACAATTTTTTGATAAAGGAGAAAGCTATAAAACTGTAATATTTTACAGTGATGAAGCGCAAAAAGATATAGCTATTAAATATAAGGAAAATCTCGAAAAAAGCAATAGATTTGATAAACCTATAGCTACTGCAATAAAACCGGCAAAAGTTTTTTATAAAGCTGAGGATTATCATCAAGGGTACTACATAAAAAATCCATTAAGATATAAGGCATATTATAAAGGATCAGGAAGGGAGCATTTTTTAGAAAGTGTGTGGAGAACATCAAAAAATGAAAAAGAAAAATTAAAAAACTCTTTAAATAGACTTCAATATATAGTAACACAGGAAAATGGAACAGAACCTCCTTTCGATAATGAATATGATAATCATTTTGAAGATGGAATATATGTAGATATAATATCTAAAAAGCCATTATTTTCATCTAAAGATAAGTTTAAATGTTCCTGTGGATGGCCAGCATTTTCAAAACCTATAAATAGAGGGTATGTAAAGGAAAAAGAAGACTTAAGTCATGGAATGATGAGAATTGAAGTAAGAAGTGCGTCAAGTAATGCTCATTTAGGACATGTGTTTGATGATGGACCTAAGGAACTTGGTGGGCTTAGATATTGTATAAATTCAGCTGCACTGGAGTTTATACCAAAGGAAAAAATAGATGAGTTAGGTTATAGTAGATATAAAAAATATGTTTAATAAAAATCCACAAAATTTTTGTGGATTTTTATTTTTCATTATAAAGTTTTTTTAGGGAATAATCATCCATAAAATAATTAACTATATAACCCATTAGGATTACACCAGGGATGTCTATAATTAATCTAATTAATGTAAACTCATATCCTAAAGAGGATATTTCAAAGAGTAATGTTGAGATTTTTGTTACACACCAAGCATTCATAAAGATTATAATATTTGAAAATTTCACCCCTTTTTTTATTAAAACAGCTGTAAAGGGAAAGGCAGCATACATTGGTCCTGCTGCTAATGAACCAATAAGCATGGCAAAAAAAATTCCTAATGCACCGGAGTTATCACCCATATATTTCATAAGAGTTTTACGTGGAACCCAAACATCCATAAGGCCAAGCAAAATCATAATAGGTGGCAACACCATTAGCATTTGTAGAAAGTTTGATTTAGCACTTTCAAAAGTAGTAAATGCTATATATGGATTAATAAAAAATATTATTATCAATAGAAGCAAAGCGGTTAAAAAGAAAGAATAACGTTTTAAAATTTTATACAAATTATTCATAAAATCATCATAACCTTTCCAAATAAAAAAGCTACTAAAAAAGAAAATAGGAAAGCTATAAAGTTTCTAAGAAAAGCGGCTTTTTTACCGATATACTTGGCTTCCAAAGAAAAAGTCATAATTCCAACTAAAGTTAAAGTAGAAACTAATGCAGCCACTTGACTATAACCAGCACCATTTTTAAGCAATGTGTTCCCCGTTGAAAAAGCAACAAAGGTTGGCATCATCGTAATAGAACCAATCATTGATGAAATTAAGACTCCTAAAAATCCGGAATTTTCACCTATTAACTTAGAAATACTTTCCGGATTTAAGATAGCAAGAATCAGTCCTATGGTTATAATTATACCTAGAAATTGAGGCATAATAGCTTCAAAGGAGTTGATAGAAGACCTAAGTGCTATTTTAGTCTTTTCTTTACTTTTAAAAAAAGAAAAACAAAGAAGAATAGTAGCTAAAAAATACAAAATAAATCCGGTCATAATAAAACCTCATAAATACTATCATTATATAATATGATAAATTATTTATAATGTTATGTTATTTCTTATATAAAATCTTGAAATTATTCACATAATGGATTAATAAGTTCGTATTTTTCAGTAAGATTTTCTTCACCCCATTTACACATTTCTTCTAAAATGTTAGATAAGCTATTTCCCTTTTCTGTAATACTATATTCAACTTTAGGTGGAACTGTTGGATAAACAGTTCTTGTAATAAGTCCATCCGTTTCTAATTCTCTTAATTGGTTTGTTAATGTTTTATGTGAAATATTTCCTATGAAGTTTTTAATTTCTCCAAATCTTTTTGTACCCTCATATATTAACAAATGTAATATTAATGGTTTCCATTTACCACCAATTACATTTAAGGTTATCTCCATTTCACAAACAACTTTAATTTTATTCATATAAGCCTCCGTTAAAAAATTTATTTATATTATATTATTAGTTGACAGCTTATTTAAGTTTTCTCACTTGATAAATGAATAACTTAATTGTTATATAGTAACCTTTAGGTTACTATATAACAATTAAGTGCGTACTTTAAAGATTAAATTAACATAGGTATAATTAATTTGCAACTATATGATTTTAAGTGGATTTTTAAGATTATTCATTCAAAAAGGTGGATACCCAAAATAATGATTGATGCTTTAAGGCAATTAGAATTTAAAACTATAGTTTTATACAAACTATATAAACAATAAAAAATTATAATTTTAGTCTATGGAGGTAAAATATGAAGAAATTAATTGTAGTAACAGGTGCAAGTTCAGGTATTGGAATGGAAACAGCAAAAATGTTTTCTAAAAACGGTCATCCAGTCTTATTAATATCAAGAAGACTAGAGATTATGGAGGGTTTAAATCTAAAAAACTCTATATGTAAATCTGTTGATGTTACAAATAGAGAGGAAATGGAAAAAGCAATAAAAGAAGCTGAAAGTAAATACGGCAAAGTTGATTGTTTAGTAAACTGTGCTGGAATTATGTTATTAGGGAATCCAGAAAAACAAGATTATACTGAATGGGATAATATGATAGATGTAAATATAAAAGGAATATTAACAGGTACAAGTATAGTATTAAAAGATATGGTTGAAAGAAATGAAGGTACTGTTATTAATATAAGTTCAATAGCAGGTCGAAAAACTTTTGATAATCATGCAGTGTATTGTGGAACAAAGTTTGCAGTTCATGCAATTTCAGAAAATATAAGAAAAGAGGTTGCAAGTAGTAATGTAAGGGTTATAACAATAGCGCCAGGCGTTGTTGAAACGTCACTTTTATCACATACAACTGATGAGAATATAAAGCATGATTATAATCAGTGGAAAGAAACTATAGAAAGTGGTTTAGAAGCAAGGCAAGTAGTAAATTGCATAGATTTTGCATATAATCAGCCACAAGATGTTTGTATAAGAGAAATTGTTATTGCTAAAACAAAACAAGAAGATTAAATAATTTTACAAGCTAAATTTCAAATATAGATAAATTTAGAGGGTGATTTTAAGTACCCTCTAAATTATTTTTTATAATACATAGGATTCTATAATTCTTTACCCATCATAACAAGTTTGTCAAAGGTATGAAATCCTCTTTTTTTATAAAACTTTTCATTACTATCATCTTTTGAAGTAAATAATACAATCTCTGTTATCCCTTTATTTTTCAAACGTTTTTCAAATTCTTCCAAAATCATCTTCCCAAAACCCTTATTACGAATATCATTTCTAACACAAAATTCTTTAATATTAAATATAATTCCGTTATAAAATTGTTCTTCATTTCCTAAAATCATACCACAAATTAACTCATCTTCATATGCAATAAGACCATATGCACCGTCACAATTCATCATTTGACATAGTCGTTTTGAAGCAGTTTTAACTGTCCACTCATCATTCCAAGGTGGAGAATTGAAAGTAGTAACATACATATCTACAATGAGTTCTATGTTTGAAATATTCATCTCTTTAAAATACATTATTTTTCCCCTTTTATGTTTAAAAAAATTATTATTAATTTATATACTAATTATAACATGATTTCTATAAAGTTACATGAATTCAAATTAAAAGGTATAGAATTTAAAGCTAATTTTTCAATTTAAGTTTGAAATTTTAGTTATAAAATCTTTATAAGTTTAAAAGTTTTTTATTGAATAATTTTAAAATTATAATAAGTATTTTAGAACTTTAGGTTATTTTAAAATGTATATAATAGTAAATTTATATATAGAATGATGGCAAGAATTTAGTGATGAAAAATAATAATCAATATGATATAATAATTATTATTAATTATTTGGAGCGTGTTATTATGGAAAAGAAAATAAGTTTAGTATATGAGAATGGTGAATATACAATTTTAGTAAATGGTACTATAGTAAATAAAGAAAAGGATTTTGAAAAGTCAGTTGATAAATTTAATAAAGTCATAAATGATAATAAATCATTAAATACAAGAAGTTGGGAAAGCATATTAGATGGATTAAAAGACTTATACGATGAAAAAGTAGAAATTAATAATGAATATAAGGCTTTAAGTTTTGAATCTATGAAATACTTTTATAACACAGGAAAAGCATTTTATATGAGAAATGGACAAATGACTGAATTAAGTGGTTCTTATAATTTATTTTATTATAGTTTGAAAATGATTTTAAAAGGAAAAGTTAAATCTTGTGAAGAGTTATTAGAATTTCTAACTAAAGTTTTAGAAAATAAAGCTGTATACACAATCAATGATACCAAAGTTAGAGTATCTAGTCCTAAATTTAATTATGGTTTTGCAGAATATGATTATGTAAATGATAAAATAGATAAAGGTACATCAGTAGAAAGTGGTAACTTTGAAAAATTTAAGGAATATGTTTTAGAGAGGCTTATGTAAAATGTAAATAGACATCTATATAATAATAGAGATATTGCCATGAAAGTTTTGAAATTTGTGGTGATGTCTCTATTTTTATTTAATATATAAATAAAATTTAATATAAAAAATAAAAGAAATAAATAAGTTAACTTCTTATGAACAATGTAAATAATGCGTATATATAAGTTACAATATATGCTACATATTTCTACAAAAATAGCAATGAAATAGAAATATAATATATAGATAAAGAGATTAAAGAAGAAATAAAATTGTAGAAATACTAGATGGAATAAAACATATGATAAATAAATGTGAAAAATAGATAATTAATACTTAATAAATTAGAAGGGGAATATAATGAAATAAATGTTTATAAGAAAAATAGATGGAAATGTTGAAATTATATATGATAAGGAATATATAATGCCAGGTTATGTAACCGAAAAAGTAGAGGCACATTGGGAAGAATTATTAAAATCTGGAAGAAATTTTACTAGGGGAACTGTATTTACTATAAGTAATATAGAAAGTATAGGAAAAGATTTAAAGGTATGTATACAATCTACGGATTATGCCCATTATTTGTACACAATTCATAACAATATAGAAAAGTACGGGTGTAGGGTCATTTATGTATCTATATTAGTTGAAACTATAGACTCAAGTTTTGTTATAGGAGAAATGGCTTGTAATACAGCATTGCCTAATAGATTGCAGTGCTGTGGAGGAGGATTTGATGATGAGGATTTAATTGAAGGCAAAATTGATATTTATAATAATATACAAAGGGAACTATATGAGGAATTAGGAATTAATCTATATGATACCGATACAATATGTAAAGTTCAGCCTAAGTATATACAAAGCGGAGGAGAACATAATTTTATAGGATTAGTATTTAAAGTTGAATTAAAAATTAGTGAGAAGGAGTACATTGAATTATACAAAAAGTATATAAAAAGATTGAAAATGAGCAATGTAGTTCCAGAATTTAAATCATTAGTCTTTATTAAATCAGATTCAAGTTCTGTAAAGGATTTCTTCAACAAAGATAAGAGGCCAAAGGCAGATTATTTAGAAGAATTACTTATGACAGAAGTAGAATCATATTGATTGTTAATAAATTGAAAAAGTATTAAAACTATTGCAGAGGTGGTTTAAAATGAATATTTATTTAGTTAGACATGCTAAAGATGATGAGAGATATAGAGGTGGATGGAGTCAGTTAGATTTGATATCGGAAGGCAAAGAACAAGCTAAAAAACTTGCCGAATTTCTTTATTTCAAGCAAAAAGAGTTTAAAATAACAAAAATTATTTCAAGTGATTTACCAAGAGCGTTATCTACAGCAAATGAAGTAGTAAAAAAAATAGATGTAAGAGTTGAACTTGATAAAGAGTTAAGAGAGATGAACAATGGCGATTTAGCAGGAATGTTGAATAAAGAAGCATTAGTGAAATATCCTGGATTGTTTTTTAATACTTTAAGAATGGATGAGAAATATCCTAATGGTGAAAGTCCAGATGATTTTTATAAGAGAGTAAAAAGATGGTTTGATGATGTGATATGTAAATATAAACATTCTAACGAAAATATTTTAATTGTAACTCACGGTGGTGTAATAAATATAATATGTCACATTGTAAAAGATATTGAATGGACCAATAAAAATAAACTATTTAAAACTTCAGATGTTGCAATCTACAAATTAAATTGTGAAGGAAAGTTGGAATTTGAGATAGAAAATTATAATGATTTTTTGAAAGAAGGTTATTATGAATTATTATAAAGATAAAGCTGTAGTAATTGCAGGAGGAGAGAAGGAATTGATAATGAAATAGCAAAATTACTAAATTCACATTAAACTAGTAAGTAATTGCTATTTTATTAAGGCAACGTTATTTATATATTGAAAGGTTTTAATGAGAAAGGAAGAGGGATATGAATGAATTTGATTTGAAATAAAAGATAAATTTATTTTAATGGGACATTCTTTTGGAAGATTATGTATATATAGCTATGCAAAAATCTACTCTTATAAATTAAAAGGTATAATACTAATTGACTCTATTTCTTTCAATTTTAAAAAACTGTACATGCTTAATACCCCAGTGATAAACTCTCTCATTGAAATATATAAAATAATAGAGGAAAATATTAATTCTTGAAAAAAATCAAAAGAAGAATGAAAGCAGAAGAATAGAAATATAATTTCATCTTATGAAAATCGTATAAGGGATATAGATATGGAATCTGTAGAAGGATTTTTCACAAGTGCAACACTACATAAAACTATTGTGGAGAAATTTGAAAATTGGGATATAGTTGGGATATAGATAGTAATGAAATTAAGAGCAGTTGTAAGTTTCCTAATATTCAACTTATAGTAATAACAAGAGATAATAATGTAGCTGAAAGAGGATGGGGGAAAGATAATATTTCAGAAAAGGAAGCAATTTTATATGAAAATGAGTGGCATAAGCTACAAGTTGAGTTGTCGAAATTGTCAAGCAAAGGGAAATCAATAATTGCTAAAAATAGCGACCATGAAGTTTATTTGGATAGGCCAGATATAATAATTCATAACTTAAAGACATTAATATAGGTTTTTATGGGGCAAATAAATTTTAGTTTCTATAAAAACGGCAATGAAATAGAAATATAATATATAAAGAGTGGAAATGCAAGGTAAATATACATTTTGTAAGGGGGCTTTAGGATGAATAAAATTGTAGAAATAGATGGTAATAAGACGTATGAAATTAAAAGAATAGGAAATGGAGAGATAATAGTAGTAATTGAGCTAGGTATAGGTACTCATTTTGATGATTGGAGTATTATAACAAAAGAACTTTCTAAAAAGATGACTGTATTTACTTATCATAGATCAGGATATGGTAAAAGTTCTTTAGAGCAGGGCAAACGTACTACTGGACAAATTGCAAAAGAGTTAAATAAGTTATTAGAAAAAGAAGGTATTAATAAAAATATTATATTGGTCGGGCATTCTTTTGGAGGATTATGTGTTCAGCATTTTGCTCAATTGTACCCAGAAAAAATTATAGGGATGCTACTAATAGATCCTAATACAATTAAGCAAAATGAAATGGAAGAATTGCCATTAGTTAAGGAAAGGTTTTCCAAAGATAAAATGATTGAAATTTGGAATAGATTATCACATAAAACTAAGGAAGAAATTGAACAGGAAGTTAATCCTAAAATTATGGACGAGCAGATGAAATTGTCTAAGACAGCAAAAGATAATATTTTAGAATTCTTATTACAGCCTAAAATGTATAGAACTATGGCTTTAGAATATGAAGGTTTTGATGAAAGTATTAGTGAGATAAAATCTTTTGATAATATACTTGAAATTCCGTTAAGAATAATGGTAAGGGATAGGGAAGTGATGATTTCAAACCTTATAAAAATTGGTGTTGAAAGAGAAAAAGCTATAATAATGGAAGATACATGGCAAAGAATTGTTAAAGAGGTTGTGGATTTATCTACAAATGGGAAAGTGATAGAAGTTAAAAATACGACTCATTGTATTTATCGTTTTAATCCAGAATTAATAATAAATGAAGTAGAAAATTTAGCAGGAAGTAAAAATATATGTAATTAAAATTTTATAGGTATAAATTGAAAAGGTATAATTTTTAAACTTCTAAATTTTATAAGAAATAATTTAAAACTCTGTAGATAACCATTTAAATACTAAAAGGAGACCAAAAAATATGTATAGAAAAATGGAAAAAAGAGATTTAAATTTTGTAAATAATATGCTTGGAAAAATAAATTATTCAGCAAAATTTATTTTTAATGAAGCATATAAAAATAAAGAGGTAAGTAGCTGTTTAATATATACTGATGATAATAATCATGGAGTTTTTAGAATCATAAATGGTGAAACTTATTATTCTTTACAAATGTATTTTGATGAAGATGTTAGTAATTATAATAAGTAATCTATAAAAAGTTAAATGGATATATTTTTATAACTATATGACATAAGGGGGCAAGATTATGGATGGTTTGAAAATTGTAGAATATACTCCAACCTACGCAAAGGCTATTGCAAAGATGTGGACAATGAGTACTGAAGGATGGAATGGAAGTTATGCAAATGTAACTGAGGAAAGTATTTTAGAGTCACATAAATCTAATTCAAACTTAAATACTTTTCTTGCTGTTAATAATAAAGAGGTTTTAGGCTACTGTGCTTTATTATCTCAAAAAGAAGCACTTAAGATAAAGTTATTAAATACGAGATATGACTGTCATGGTAATGGAATTGGAAAAGAAATTATTAAAGCTGTAGTTAATAGAGCTTTAGAACTCGATTATTCAATGATAGATCTTCATACATGGTCTTCAAATAAGAAATCTATACCATTTTATAAGCGTTGCGGATTTTTCTTGGAAAAGAACAAATGTTCTCATTGCATAAGCTTTATACCATATATTTTAAAAATAGAAGCTCTTAAAGGATACTTCGAAAATGAGGATTGGTATAGTGGTTTGAAGCAAAATATGGACATGGAGCCTAGTGGAATTGAAGAGAATGGTTCTGAATTTTATGAATATAATTGGGAAAGAAATAATAAAAAACTAAGGTTACAATTTGAAAGTCGTAGTAGAGGATTACGACTTATTGAGACGGATGATTATTTAATATCTGTAATAATTAATGATGAAACTTTTATGTTTGGAAAAAAATACAAAGTGTTCTATGAAATAATTAATAAGACAGGAAAAGCAATAAAAATAAAAATAAAAGGTGAAGATGATAAGAATATAAAATTTCAATTAAACAAGGAAGTAGATGTTCATGAAAAAGAAATAGTGGAGGGTGAGTTTTATATTGAGTCTTCAGATGATGAAATCTATGATGAAAAAATATATCCAGCAGTTGTATCACAAATTTTCATAAATAATAAAATAGCTTTGTTTAAGGTCGGAATATTGACAAGGCTACCAGCAAAAATAAATATTTTATCAGAAAGTATCGAGAGAGTTTCTGGACAATGTTCAAAATTTTATATAAACATTAAAAATAACTTATGTGAAGAAGCTACTTTTGAATTTAAACTTAATAAAAATGAAAATATAGAATTAAAGAATAGAGATTTTAAAGTTAAGCTTAATGATAATGAAAAAAATTCAGTAGAAGTACCTTACTATCTCAAAAAACCAACAGTTTATTCAGAGTGGATTAATGTTACTGCTATTTTAAAAAGTGGAGAAAAAATTGAATTTAAAGCTAATGTAATAGAGTTTTTTAAAGGAAGAGGAGGAAAATTTGGAGGAGAGACAAATACTGATTATATTATTGTAAATGGTGCATACTCAGTTATTTTAGCTAAGGATGACAACTGCATATGCTTTAGAAAATTTAAGAATCAATTTAGAGAAATAGTTTTATTTACTCCTGAATTTGAAATGTCTAATCATAATGAACTTATAAGTAAGAAAATAGAAAATATTTGTTGGTATGAAGAAAATGAGCATATGATTCTCAAAGGAGATTATTTTTTTAATAATTATAGTGAAATGAAGGTAACTTTAATAGTAAAGCTTCACATAACTGGCATTGCTCAGAGTTATTTTGAAGTATACAATTTAAGTGATAACAAAACAGATGAGGAAATATTAATAAAGCAACAAATATATCATGATGAACTAAGTAGAGGAGTAATACCTTATAATAACAAATTTATTAAGTTATCAGATATGGCTTTAGAGGATACAACTCCATTTAAAAGTGAATTGCTAAGTGAAAATTGGATCTTTTCAGGAGATGATAATAATACACGTAGCCTTTGGTGGGATAAAGACAAACTTCTTCATTTTGGAGAGTGGCCTTACATATACCTTGAAGAGAATGTTGGCATAGTTAATGGAAAAAGTAAAAAAACTACTAAAGCAATTTATGTAGCATTAACAACTTTCGAAACTTGGCAAGATTTGAGAAGTTTCGCTTTGAAGACATTTCAGAAGGGGTTAATATGCAACGCTGAAGGTGATAATTTAAAAGATAACAAAACTCTTAATTTATACACAACTAATGATTGTGAAGTATCTATAAATAAAGGAAATCCGTTTATTAAAGATGGTGTTTCAGTAGAACTAAGAAAATATAACGAAATTCCCATTAAAGGCAAAATAAAAGTTGACTCAAAAAAGGGATTAGTATGTTGTATAGAAAAAAGCTTTGAAAATATGACATTGGCCATGGAAGTTTTTACATCAATGGCGGATGAGTATGATTCTGATATTATTTCTGTTAAAGCAGACTTAGGTTTATTACTTTTTGAAAAGAATTCTGCCTTATTTAAAATTAAAGATGTAGACTTTAAAACGCAGATAAAAAAATATGAAGGATTTAACATTTATTCAATAAATAATGGGGTGATGACCATTAAGTCCTCTCCAGATTTTACAAGTGGAATATATTCATTAACCTATAAAAATGAGGAATATCTCCATAGTAAGTTTCCAAATTCAGAAATGCGAACATGGTATAATCCATGGTTTGGTGGAATGCAGACTGTACCTAGAAATTGGTACGTTCAATCTACAAGTTTATTAAATGAAAAAGTTATAACAAACTTTGTTAAAATGACAGATACATGTGGAAATCAATGGCAGGGCATAAAAACATCCTTGAATATAACTGAAAATGAGCAATATAAAGGCTTGAAAATTAATGAATATTATTTGATGCTGCCAGGAGTTCCTGTATTATGTCATACTTCTGAAATTATTAATAGTACAGGAGAGTTTATGAAGAATATGCTTTTAGCTCATAGAAATTTCTTTAATATTGGAAATGATATGATGAAGAACTTTGTCACGTTTAAAGATTCTAATAATGAAATAAAAACTTATAGGGTTGGAATTGAATTTTGTGATATTTTCCCAAGTTCATCATTGTTTTATGGAAATTATGATATAGAAGATAAAATTCAAATATATGCAAATAAAGAGGATACTATGGAAAGGTCTACTATAAGTGTAGATGATAATGTGTATTTGGTTACAAAAAATTTAGATATTGCGAATCATGATAATATATTTATGAATCCAATGTTCTATATTTTTACAAATAAAAGTATAGATGATGAAATGCTTAATAATTTAAAAAATATTCAATTTAAATAAGAGAAATAAAAATGAAAATGTGTGGATTAAAATTATAAAAATAAAGTTTAATTACTGATCGAATAAATATTAACAAGAGGAAAATTGTATGAATATTTTTAAAATATAGTATATTTTATGCTATAAGTTTATAGGAGTGATTAACAATGAAGGATTTTAAAATAAATAGTCCAAGAACAAGAAGATTATATGAAGATATAAGAATTAATTATGCATATTTTAACATGAAATTAGCAAACGGATTTAAAAATCTTTTAGGTATGAAGGACAATATTTAATGAAATAAAAGAATAAAAATAAAAGCCTCTTGAATATAAGCTTGAGAGGCTTTTCTAATCTAAATTTAGAAAGATTTCGGTGAAGTTATAATATAAATGAAAAATATTTAAAGTTTAAGCTTATAAGAAAATGAAAATTATATTTTATTTTTACAGTAGAAAATAAAATATAATAGAAAAGGAACTATTAAATTAATAGAATGTAAACAATATGAACAATGTATATATATAAGTTACAATGCGTGCTACAAGTTTTTACAAAAATAACAACTATATAGAATTATAATATAAAAAGGAAGCAAAATAGGAAATATGGCAACAGTATATAAATAAAGGTAATGATAAATAAGAGGGGATTAGATATGAACTATGAATTAAGAAGGGTAACTAATGAAGATGTAGAAGATTTTTTAACATGGAAATATGGTGGAATATATTCATTTTTTGATAATGATTTTTCACAGGGGAAAATTGATTATGTCAAAAGTTTTCCAAATGATAATAATGTTTTTTCTGTTTATAGTGATAAAAATGAACTTGTAGGGAATTGTGCAATTTATTTAAGTGATAAGGTAACTTTTTCAGTGCAGTTAAGACCTAGTTTAACAAGCAAAGGTCTAGGAAAAGAATTTTTAACTTCAATTTTAAATTTTATAAAAGAAAAATATAATTTAAAAACTATAGGGTTATCAGTGCTTAAGTTTAATGAAAGGGCAATTAGGCTTTATAAAAGTTTAGATTTTAAAGTAACTAATGAGTTCATTGGAAAAACTGTTAAGGGCGAAATGGAGTTCTTAACTATGGAAAAAGAACTTTAATTATTAAGAGAAATGGAGAAAGATATGGGACAAGCAAAATTTTACTATAAGAATAATAAGGCCCCAAAACCTAATAAGCCAAATAATGTAGGAATTAGTGCAATAATTGAATATAACGGGGAAATATTATTAGAAAGAAGAACAGATAGCAATAGATGGGCTTTGATAGGTGGAGGTTTAGAGATTGATGAAAGTTTGGAACAAGGCATAATTAGAGAAATTAAGGAAGAAACATCACTTAATATTGAAGAAAATCAATTATGTTTTTGGAGAATTTATTCAGATCCATCACGTATAGTTGAATATCCTGATGGAAATATATTGAGGATAATAACAGCTGTTTATTTAGTGAAATTAGAGAATAGGCATAAGTTAATATGTAGTAAGGAATCATTAGAATTAAGATATTTTAGTTATAATGAATTGAAAAAATTGAATATAGCTGAAACACACAAACATATAATTGATGATTATTTAATGTGTTATTAGGAAAGTAGTATATATTACATTAAAAATGAATCTATTAAATAAGGAAGGGAGAAAGTAGTAGATAGTTTTAAATATAGTATTTTGATTACTTAGTATTATTAGTTACAAAATCTACTACTAAAAATAGAAATGGATTTTATTAATTATAATAGAGAATCTTGGAATAAAGAAGTTGATAAAGGAAATATGTGGACAAAGGTAGTAAGCAAAGAAGCAGTTGAAAAAGCTAGAAATGGAGAATGGAGTATTGTATTAACTCCAACCAAAGCCGTGCCTAAATCATGGTTTCCAAAAGAACTTATAGGTAAGAAGATTTTATGCCTTGCATCAGGTGGGGGACAACAAGGGCCTATTTTAGCCGCTACAGGAGCAAAAGTTACTGTTTTTGATAATTCGCCTAATCAGTTAAATCAAGATAAGTTTGTAGCAGAGAGAGATGGATTAACTATAAATACAGTTCAAGGTGATATGAGGGATTTATCTGTCTTTGAAGATAATTATTTTGATTTTATAATTCATCCAGTATCAAACTGTTTTATAGATAATATTTTACCACTATGGAGAGAGGCTTATCGTGTTTTAAAGAAGGGTGGAACATTGATAGCTGGTTTCGATAATCCAATTCAATATATATTTGACTTAAAAGAACTAGAACAAGGCAACTTAGTAGTTAGACATAAGGTGCCATATTCAGATCTAAAAGATTTATCAGAAGAAGAATTTAAAGAGTTAGTTTTAGATCAAAATGAACCTATGTGTTTTGGGCATACTTTAGAAGATCAAATACATGGACAAATAGAAGCAGGTTTTGTTATTTCAGGCTTCTATGAAGATAAGGCAATGAATGATTTATTGGATACTTATATTCCTACTTGGATAGCAACAAAGGCTGACAAACTATAGGCGTGGCAACAATATATAATGTAATAAAGATTAAAAAGTAAGAAGATACTTTAATATAGGGATACAAGCTCAAATTTAGATTTATTTAATAACTTAAAAATATTTTTATACAGAATTAAGTATTGAGTTTAGGTGCTTATGAGCTAGTATCACTATTTCGGGTATCCAAGTTTTGGAATGAGTAATTTTAAAAGTCAACTTGGAATCCTATATAAGAAAACAAAATAAATTTATTATTAAACCGAAATAGGATATTTAAAAAAGGAAGCCGATATGTATTAGCAAATCCTTTAGTCTGTAAATTAGTTTGTGTAAAGCTCAGAAATAATATTAGATTGATATACATTGGGGTGAAACCCCAGCAAATGGATTGATTTCTCTTGTTGAAACAAAGTGGTAGAATGAGCAATTAGGCTTTATAAAAGTTTAGACTTTAAAGTAACTAATGAGTTCATTGAAAAAACTGTTAAGGGTGAAATGGAGTTTTTAGCTATGGAAAAAGAACTTTAAGTTTAAGGGAAATGGAGAAAGATATGGGACAAGTAAAGTTCTATAATAAAAACAATAAGGCTCCAAAATCCAATATATATTAAATTAAAAATAAACTTATTAAATAGTTTATGGGGGGAAGAATGAAATCTATAAATGATATAACAAATTTTATATTTTTTGAAAATAACCTTAAAAAAGCAGATATTATTTTTATACCTGGAGGGTCCTATGCTGAATTAGGGGAAAAAGCAGCAGAACTTTGGGAGAATAAGTATGCACCACTTATTTTACCTTCTGGAAAATACAGTCCTAAGTATGGATATTTTCCAAGTCCATCATCAAAAACAGATGAATATAATAATGCATATAACACAGAATGGGACTTCTTTTATGATGTTTTAATTAAGAATGGTGTTGATAAAAACGCAATCTTAAAAGAAAACAATGCTGAAAATACATATGAAAACGCGTTCAAATCTCGTATGGTTACAGATAAGTTAGGGTTGAATATAAGAAGAGCAATAATTTGTTGTAAAAATTTTCATGCAAGGCGTTGCCTTATGTATTATAAGTGGGCATATCCAGATTCAGAATTAATAATTTGTCCATGTGAGGTACAAGGAATAAATAAGAGTAATTGGTTTAAGACAGATAAAGGAATAGAGAGAGTTATGGGTGAGTTAACAAGATGTGGCTCACAATTTAAGGAGTATATCAAGGAATTTGCCGAATAAATTTGATGAAATTTTGTTAATAATTAAATTGAAATCAATAAATAAGCTACCAAAAGATATTATAAAAAGGGGGACAATAATATGGTGAATATGTTATTAAGTCAATATAATTTTCATGAAGAATGGGCTAGAGATACCATAAAAAAATATATACATTCTTATAATAAAGTTGTAGTTGTTCCTTTTGCTTTTAGTAATAAGGCTATATGTAATTCTGTAGATTGGGAAAGAGCATATAACAAGGAAACAGGTAAATATTATAAGCAAATAGTTGAGCCTTTTATAGATTTAGGTATTAGTGAAGAAAATATTACTTTTATCAATTATTTTAAAGATACCAAAGATAATATGGAAAGGGTAATAAAGAGTAGTGATGTTGTATTTTTAACAGGTGGGCTCCCAGATATGGCAGTTGAGCACGTTTTAGAGAAAGATATACTCAGTAGTATAAATGAAAGCAAAATAGTTATAGGTGTAAGTGCAGGTGCTTTGATTCAATTAAATAATTATTATATATCGCCAGATAAAGACTATCCTGAATTTATATATTTAAAAGGGTTAGGTTTAATAAAGGAAAATTTTTATATTGAGGTTCATTATGCAGAAACTGATATGGAAAATAGCTGTATAAAAAAAGCATTAGAAGAAAAGGCAACTACAGTTTATGCTATTAAAGATACTGGAGGTATAATTTTAGATAGTGATAAAATTAGATTAATTGGGGATGTAACTAAATTTAATAGAGATTAACATGACACAAATAGATGAAAATTAAGTGGACTTATGATTGATAAAAAGTATCAAAATAGGATATGGAAGAATTGTTATCATGAAATTGTTGAAAAATTTAAGGTGTAAGTTAGGAAAAATTAAGTTTTTTACAAGTGTTGTACCTGAAAATATTGTTACAAAAAATTTTATAAAAGTGTGGGTTTTAAAGAAACAAGAGAGGTAATCTAGGATGAAGAGGTTATGGTAATATAATTATAATAGTAGTTAAAAAGCAATATAAAGGGGGAAATCATTATGACTAAAATATATTTTGTAAGACACGCAAAACCAGACTTTAAAATTTTGGATGATCTGACTAGACCATTGACCGATGAAGGTCTTAAAGATAGTGAAAGTTTATGTGAGCTTTTTAAGAATAAAGATATAAATAAAGTGTATTCAAGTCCGTATAAAAGAGCTATAGATACAGTTTTACCTGTGGCACAAATGTTAAATTTAAAGATTAATATTGTAGAAGATTTTAGAGAAAGAAGAATTTGTAATAAATGGCTAGATGATTTTGATAGCTTTGCAAAAAATCAGTGGAGGGATTTCAATTATAAAATTGAAGATGGTGAGTGTTTATTAGAAGTACAACAAAGAAATATAAATGCTTTAAAGAGTATATTAAGAAAAAATAATAATAAAAACATAATTATAGGAACTCATGGTACAGCATTAAGTACTATTATAAACTATTATGATGTAACTTTTAAATATGAGCATTTTGAAAGAATAAAAAATATAATGCCGTGGGTTGTTATGTTAGAATTTGAAGGTGAAAATTTTGTTAAGTTTAAATATATAAGTAATTAACGTAGTAAATAAGCTATAAACTATTTATTTTTAATAGTTTATAGCTTTTATTATTTTTCATTTATATATATATCTCTTGCTAACTTTTTTAGTTCATCCATATTTAAAATTGTTATTAAATTAGAATTTTTTATTATTAAGTTTTTTTCACAAAGATTTCTAATAACTCTATTTAAGTGCCTATAGCTAGAACCTAGAAGCTCGGATATATGGGTTAATTCATCTATTTCAACAGTATTGTTATTGTTAATAGGTAAGGATAATATATAGCTTACAAATCTATTTTCTAATGGATATAACATATTTATTGAGCTAAAAATAGAATTGTTTCTCAGCTTTTTTTCTAAAGAGGATATTATAAATCTTAAGAAAACAGAATCATCATATGCAAGTTTTTTAACTTTATCAATAGGAATTGCTATAAGGTGACATGATTCAATTGTTTTTACAGAACAATCAGCAGCTGAATTATCCAAAAATTCAATATCCCCCATTACCGAAAGAGGTGTTATAAAGCATATAAGTAATGACTTGCCTGTAGAGAGAAGAGTATAAACTTTTGCTTTACCTTTAACTAAGAAATATATATATTTCATATCTTCATTTAGAGTACAAATCATTTCATTTTTGTCAAATGTATGAAGTTCGCAACATAGAGACAAACTTTCATTTAGGTATTTATTTAATGCGTATTTTTCTAAATAAGCATTTATTAATTTTCTGTTTTTAGATTTTTTCAACTAAAACACTCCTTTATATAATTCAAAAATTAAAAAAATTCTATTTAAATCTATTATATAGGACATTTGTCCTATATAATAGATTATTATTTTGATATTATATATCTAATTTGATTAAGTTATAGGGTTCCAAACTGACTTTTAAATTTATGAACTTATCAAATGAGAAAATTTAAGATTAATATTATACTAATAGTTTACAGATTATTTTAGTTAAAAGTTAAGATTGAATGGTTAACAGTTGTGGCTATTACTATTCACTTTGCTCCTAGTAATTCTCAACGTATATTTTTATAAATTTGCAAAGGAAATTATATTATTAGATTAAAAGAAAGTGGTATTACTTTCCTTCTGAACTCTTAATTATTAATTATCTCTTTTTAATTGAAATACTTAATTATGCTTCTATTATCTTTAAACTTTATATGAGTTTAATGTGAGAAGATTTAAACTTCTAGGTTCTTAACTAACTATATTTGTACTTATTTTTCTCAACTGATAACAAAAATTTGATGAATAAGTTTAAATTGGAGCTTGTCTCTATATAGTATTGGGGTGATTAACAATGTATAATATTTTAGCACTTTTTATAGGAAGTTTAATTTCTGTTATGATTACGTTTAATAGTCAATTAGAAGGTAAAGTTGGATCAATGTATTCCCTTATAATAATTCATTTAGTTGGACTAATAGCAATAATTTTAATTATGATAATAAAAAGAGAAAGTGTAAGCATTAAAAGAGATGTTCCTAAATATTTATTTCTAGGTGGTGCTGTAGGAGTAGCTTTAACTTTAAGTAATATTATAACAATAGGGGGAATAGGTGTTACATTAACTACATCGTTGGCTGTATTTGGACAGTTAATATTTTCTTCATGTATAGACCATTATGGCTTGTTTGGAATGAAAAAGTATAAGTTTAATATTAAAAAGTTAATGGGATTTACTATTATAATAGTAGGGTTAATAGTAATGACAATAGGATAGGAGGAGAAAATTTGTATATACTTGCAATAATAGGTGGAGTTTTAACAACCTTATCTATGGTAATTAATTCATCGCTAGGAAAAAGAATAGGAGTATTACAAAGTACTTTAATAAATTATATTGTAGGACTGTTATGTTCTATGATAGTGCTTTTAATTGTAGGAAGTAATGTTGAATTATCTATGGTGGAATTTGAAAATATACCTATATTTGTATTTTGTGGTGGCATTATAGGTGTTGTTATAGTATATACTTCTAATATAATAATACCCAAAATACCTGTGGTTTATAGTATGTTATTACTATTTATAGGTCAGATAGTAGCTGGTATTATAATTGATTTTTTAATAAATAAAAAGATAGAAATTAATAAAATATTAGGTGCCATGGTAGTTACAATAGGAATTTTATACAACTCCAAGGTAGATAATAAGATATGCAGTGATAATTAAAAAACATATATAAAAGACGATAAGTATTTACAAATACTTATCGTCTTTTAAGTCATTATATAGATCTATAAGAACAAGATCGCCACCTTTTTTATAATCATAATCAGATGTTGAAGAGAATGATTTTACATAACTCCAACATATATTCCATAGTTTAACTACAAAAAGATATCTTTTAAATTTAAGATGTAATTCCTGTGAAAAATTATTAAAATAAGACATTAAAAATATTTTTCTAGAATTATCGTCTAGTAGCCAACAAAATGTTGCAATATCATAAAAAATATCCCACATTCCACTAAATTCAAAATCTATTAAAAATACTTCATCATTTTTATAAAGGATATTTGATGGGTTTAAGTCATTATGACATAAACCATAATTTATATCATTACACAAAATGTTTTCAATAGCGTCAAGTTTGCTAATTATAAATATAAATTCATTAGAAAATTTAAAATTGACTTTTTTTAGTATAGTTAGTTTTTTTCTTATTTCATTAAAGGGATTATATATATAATCACATTTTAGGTTGTGCATATTTTTTAATTTGTTAGATAAACTTAAAAGAAATTTTGGGTCTGTACAAGTAGATTCATCTATACGTGAATTTGAAATGAACTCACTTATTATAGTGTAGCTACAAGTATCTTTATAGATTACTTTAGGACATATGTGGTTAAGGTCTAATAAGGTTAAAAGGTTATATTCATAAGTAAAGTTTTTATTTTTATCTTTAAAATTACATTTCAAAAAATAGTTTTTATCATCATAGCTTAACAGATAATTTAAATTATTTAACCCATCAAGTCGGGTTAGTTTAACAGTATTTTTAGCGTTTTTTATCATTAAATCACCTACACAAAATTTAATAAACATATTATAACATATATAACTATTGTAAAAATAAGAAGAATATCAAATTTATATGTAAAATTATTGAATATTTATTATATAATTGTAACTAATACTTAAAAATACTTAACAAATAGACATTGACATAGATATATGTTCATAATATAATAATAATTGTTACAATTATAAAAATTATCATTATATTATAGGTGTTTTTCTTAATAGGGAATGAAGTGAGAATCTTCAACTGACCCAGTAACCGTGAAGCTGACGAAGTTTTATAAGCCACTGCAGTATAAACTGTGGGAAGGTAAAATGGAGGACGAAGCAAAGTCGGGAGACCTGCCTATTAATTGTACTATAGTTCTCTGTGGGTGGAATATTAGGGTACATGTTATGTTATTTTATTTAAAGAGTAAAATAATTTAGTGTATTACGGCATACCTACGGGTGTGTCTTTTTTATTTTGAATAATAAATATAAAATTATTAATAAATATATAATTTGGAGGAAAAATTATGAATAAATCAAAGAAAATTCTATTGGTATTATTATCAGCAATAATGAGTTTAGTCTTATTAGTTGGATGTTCAAGCAAAACTACAACTATGAAAGACAGAGAAGGAAACGAATTCACAGCGCCAGAAAAATTAGAAAAAATAATTTCTACAGCGCCATCAAATACTGAAATTTTAATGGGACTAGGTTTAGGTGATAAACTTGTAGCTGTTGATACATATTCAGCAGATGTTGAAGGAATTAAAAAAGATATAACTAAAATAGATTTTAGAAACCCTGATGCAGAGGCAATTATAGCACTACAACCAGATATTGTAATAGCTTCAGGTCATAATAAAGAAGGAAATGAAGATCCATTTAAAGTTATAAAAGAATCAGGAATTCCTGTTGTATATCTACCAAGCAGTGATAGCGTAGATGGAGTATATGAAGATATCAATTTCTTAGCAGAACTTACTGGAACTAAAGAAGAAGGAAAAAAAATTGTTGACGACATGAAAAGTGAAATAGATAAAATAAAAAAAGTAGGAGAATCAATTACAGATAAGAAAAAAGTTTATTTTGAAATAGGATCAGCATCAGGATTATACAGTTTTGGAAATAATACATTCTTAAATGAAATGATTCAAATAGTAGGTGGAGAAAATATTTTTGTTAAAGAAAATAGCTGGATTGCACCTAGTGAAGAAAATGTAATTTCAGCTAATCCAGATGTTATATTAACAAATGAAGAATATATTCCAAATGCAGTAGAGGGAATTTTAAAACGTCCAGGTTGGGAAAATGTTAATGCAGTTAAGAATAAACAAGTTTATTTAATAAATCAAAACGCATCATCACGTGGAAGCCAAAATATAGTAAAAGCTTTAAAAGAAATGGCTAAAGCTATATATCCAGACAAATATGAAAAATAAAAAATTATTACTAATATTGGCTGTTCCAATAGTATTTTTGGTAATCTGTATGGGAACTTCTATAGGAAGTTCCCATATTGGTATAAGTGATATTGTTTCAATAATTGGAAATAAATTATTTAATATACCACTACAACCAGGGATACAGCCTAAAGATGTATCAATAATTTGGGTTATTAGGCTTCCAAGAGTGATTTTAGCATTTTTAGTAGGTTCAGCATTGGCAGTAAGTGGTGCAGTAGTTCAATCAGTTTTAAAAAATCCATTAGCATCTCCTTATACTTTGGGGGTTTCATCAGGAGCTTCTTTAGGTGTAGGAATATACATAGTTTTACATATTTCAATACCGTTTATAGGCAATTTAGCATTACCGTTTATAGGATTTTTATCTGGTATAATAACAGTATTTTTAGTAATTGCCTTTGCAAGCAAGGTAGATAAAGGTTTATCAAATAGCACTATAATTTTAGCAGGTATAGTATTTTCATTATTTACAAATGCTCTTTTAACAACAATTTCATCATTTTTTAGTGAAGATATAAAAACAATAACGCTTTGGCAAATGGGTTCTTTTGCAATGAAAGGATGGTCATATGTTACAGCAGGCATTCCGTTTTTTATAATAGGAATGGCAATTGTTTTAAGATATTGTAGAGAAATGGATATTTTAAGTTTTGGAGAAGAACAGGCAAAATCAGTAGGTGTTGAAACTGAAAAAGTAAAAAAATTATTATTTGTAGCTACTGCAATATTAACAGGAACTGCAGTGGCGTTAAGTGGTGTAATTGGTTTTATTGATTTAATAACACCACATATGGTAAGAAAAATATTTGGATCTAATCACAAAATAGTAATTCCAATGTGTATAGTGGTTGGTGGTTCATTAATGGTAATTACAGATTTAATTGCAAGAACAGTAGTATCGCCATCAGAATTGCCAGTAGGTGCAATTACAGCACTTATAGGAGCGCCGTTTTTTGGATATTTATACTTTAATAAAAGAAATAGGTGATAATATGCTGAAAATAAAAAATTTATATTGTGGTTACAATGGTTTTGATATAGTTAAAGATATATCTATAGAAGTAAAAAGAGGGCAAAATTTATCGATAGTAGGGCCTAATGGATGCGGAAAAACTACTATGTTAAAGGCAATAGCAAATCTTATAGAGTATAAAGGTGAAATAAATATAGATGGAGAAGAATTAAAGACAATAAAACGAAAAGAACTTGCAAAAAAAATTGCTTTTATGACACAAACATCTGAAATTTATTTTCCTTATACAGTTTTTGAAACAGTAGCTTTAGGAAGATATGCACATTTTGATGGAATATTTTCTAAGCTTTCAAAAGATGATGAAGAATTAGTTTTAAGCTGTATAGAAAATGTAGGGTTATTAGATTTAAAGGATAAAATGATAACAGAGTTATCTGGTGGCCAACTTCAAAGAGTATATTTAGCAAGAGCTTTTGCTCAGGATCCAGATATAATTTTACTTGATGAACCAACAAATCACTTAGATTTAAAATCTCAAATAGAAATATTAGGACATATAAATAAATGGACTAAAGAAAAGAATAAAACGGTAATAGGTGTATTGCATGATTTAAATTTAGTTCAGATGTTTAGCGAAGAAGTAATAATGATTAAAGAAGGACATATTATAGCTAAAGGTAGTTGTAGTGATGTATTAGAAGAGGAAAGACTTAAAGAGGTTTATGGACTGAATATAAAAGAATTTATGGTTAAAGCTTTAGAGAAATGGAAGTAGGAGAAGCATTATGAAAAAGAAATTTATTATGTCATATAGTTGTGGAAAAGATAGTACATTAGCCCTTTATAAAATGGTTAATCAAGGCCATATTCCAAGTGGGTTATTAGTTACAGTTGATGAGAGTCTAAATAGAAGTTGGTTTCATGGAATTCCAGAACCAATGCTAGAAAAAGTTTCGGAATCAATGAATATTCCATTAATGTTAGTAAAGTGTAAAGGAAATCAGTACGAAGCAACTTTTGAGAATGCATTAAAAAAAGCAAAAGAACAAGGCGTAACTACTTGTGTTTTTGGGGATATAGATATTGAGCAACATAGACAGTGGTGTAGTGAAAGATGCGAAAAGGTTGGTATGGAAGCTGTTTTCCCATTATGGCAAGGTAACAGGGAAGAAATAACCTATGAATTTATAGAAACTGGGTTTAAAGCAGTTTTGAAGAATGTTAAATTAGAATATTTGGATGAGAATTATTTAGGAAAGATTTTAACTAAAGATTTAGTTGGGAAAATAAAAGGCACAGGTGCGGATCCTTGTGGAGAAAACGGAGAATATCACACTTTTGTTTTTGATGGACCACTTTTTAAATTTCCTATAGAATTTACTACAAACGGAAATATAACAAATAATGGATATGGTTACTTAGATATAAGATAACATGTTATTAAAAAGTTCGGAATTATATTGAATTAAAAAAATTGCAGAATTCATTTTATAAGATAAAAGATTATAAAATGAACTCTGCAATTTTTTATTATAATTTATTTAAGAAGTATAAGCTTAAATTAATCCTCAGAGCTTATTGCTGTAAGAACTTCCTTTAAATTATGTATAGATAATGCTAACTTGTCTATTTGATCTTCTGATAATGTAGAAAATTTACTTGTTAAAGTATCTAATACTTCATTATATTTTTCATCAAGATATTTTTCACCTTGTGGTGTTAATTCTATATTGATTATTCGTCTATCTTTATCATCAGGAAGTCTAACAACCATTTCTTTTTCAATAAGCTTATTTAGAAGTTTGGTCATATTAGGCATAGATATAAAAAGTCTTTTACTAACGTCAGAAATAGGCTGCTTACCATAGAATTTTAAAGTAGCCATTACTTGAAAATGAGAATGATTTAAATTATCTTGAGAAAAGTTACAATTTCTTTTTACAAGCTTTTTTTGAAATAATGGTACTATAGTTAAAAAATCCTTAGCAATTAATTTTAGATTTTTATTATTATTCATTAAAAATTCCTCCCTTTAACATTATACCCTATTTTAATTAATCTTACATATTTATACAATCGAAAAAATATAAAAATTTTATTGACTTTCTTTTTTATGAGATATATACTTAGAAAATAATAGTTAAAAAATATAACTATTAAAAAACATAACTATTTAAAACTATAATTATTATATACCAAAATTAAAAAAAATCATAGATATAAATAATAATTATAAAATAATCAATACTATAAAGGTGGTGACAAATAATAAAATTTTGTTAGTTATAGTTAAGCTGTTATTTGAAAATGAACTTATATTTATAATTAGTAAGTTTTAAATTACATATAAGAACGATTTAAAAGAAAGGGGAAGATTTATGTTTAAAATTGTAAAGTACTTAAAGCCATTTTTTATGTCAATAGTGGCAGTTATTTTATTATTGACACTTCAAGCAGTTTGTGATCTTTCGTTACCAGATTATACATCAAAGATCGTAAATGTAGGAATTCAACAAGGAGGAATTGAAAATGCTATTCCAAAATCAATTCGTGAAAGTCAATTAAATAATTTAACATTATTTATGAATGATGCAGATAAAAAAATAGTATTAGACAATTATGAATTGTTAAGTAAAGAGAATCTTGATAAAAATGAATATGATAAATATATAAATAAATATCCAATTTTAAAAGATGAATCAGTATATGAATTAAAAGATATAAAAGATGAGGATACAATAGATTCATTAAATACAATAATGTCAAAATCTATTATGAGCATTTCTGCTTTAGAAATGGCTATTAAAAATGAAAGCATTCCTAATGTACCAAAAGATATGGATGTAGATACATTAATTAATAGTATACCTAAAGAACAATTTTCTAATTTAAAAACTCAAATGGATGAGAAAATTGCAGAGATAGACGAAAATATGTATACTCAGGCATCTATTTATTTTATAAAGGATGAATATAATAAAATAGGAATAGATACAGATAAAATGCAAACTAATTATGTGTTTTCTTCTGGAGCTAAAATGCTTTCAATAGCATTATTAAGCATGGTAGCTACAGTTGCAGTAGGATTTATAGCAGCCAAAATAGCTGCAGGTATGGGTCGTAATCTGCGTGGACAAGTATTTGAAAAAGTGGTAGGTTTTTCAAATGCAGAATTTGATAAATTCTCCACAGCATCACTTATAACTCGTAGTACTAATGATATACAACAGATACAAACAGTTACAGTAATGCTTATAAGAATGGTATTTTATGCACCTATACTTGCAATTGGTGGAGTTATAAAAGTTTTAAATACTGATACATCCATGGCTTGGATTATTGGTGTTGCAGTATTAGCTATTATATCAGTAGTGCTTGTATTATTTGGTTTAGCAGTACCTAGATTTAAGAAGGTTCAAAAACTTGTTGATAAATTAAATCTTGTAACTCGTGAAATGCTTACAGGAATGTTAGTTATTCGTGCGTTCAGTAATCAAAAGACAGAAGAAAAAAGATTTGATGAAACCAATACAGAGTTAAGAAAAACTAATACTTTTGTAAATCGTATAATGACTATGATGATGCCGCTTATGATGCTTATAATGAATCTTATAACTATACTTATAGTTTGGGTTGCAGCAAATAAAATTAATGCAGCTGAAATACAAGTTGGAGATATGATGGCATTTATACAATATACAATGCAAATAATAATGGCATTCTTAATGATTTCAATGTTATCAGTAATACTTCCTCGTGCATCTGTATCAGCACAACGTATAGATGAAGTATTAACTACAGAGTTTTCAATAAAAGATCCTGATGTAAGTAAGGAAACTAAAAATAAAGGAAATATAGAATTTAAAAATGTATCTTTCAAATATCCAAATGCTGAAGATAATGTTTTAAGCAACATAAATTTTGTTGCAGAACCAGGTAAAACTACTGCTATTATAGGAAGTACAGGAAGTGGTAAGTCAACACTTATAAATTTAATTCCTCGTTTTTATGATATCACAGGTGGAGAGATTTTACTTGATGGCGTAGATATAAGAGACATCAAACAAGGAGAGCTTAGAAAAAAAATAGGATATGTTCCTCAAAAAGGAATATTATTTTCTGGAACTATTGAAAGTAATATAAAGTATGGAGCTGAAAATGCAACAAAAGAAGAAGTAGAAAAGGCGTGTAAGATTGCACAGGCTACGGAATTTATAAGTAAAAAAGAAGAAGGTTTTGAATCTCATATAGCACAAGGTGGAAGTAACGTTTCTGGTGGACAAAAACAAAGATTATCAATAGCCCGTGCCATTGCTAAAAAACCTCAAGTATACATATTTGATGATAGTTTTTCAGCATTAGATTTAAAAACAGATGCTATACTTCGTAAAGAATTAAAATCTGAAACAAAAGAAAGTACAGTTATTATAGTTGCTCAAAGAATAAGTACAATTATTAATGCTGAACAAATAATAGTTTTAGATGAAGGAAAAATGGTAGGAATAGGTACACATGATGAATTGTTAGAAAACTGTGAGGTGTACAAACAAATAGCTGCATCCCAACTTACAAAGGAGGAATTAACTCATGAGTAATGGAAAGCAAAATAAAGGCAAAGCATCCATGGGCGGTGGTCCTATGGGAGGAATGGCTGCTGGTGGAGAAAAAGCCAAAGATTTTAAAGGAACAATGAAAAAGCTGCTTAGTTATTTAAAGCCTTTTAGATTAGCTATGGTAGTTGTAATAATTTTTGCAATAGGAAGTTCTGCATTTTCAATAATTGGACCTAAAGTTTTAGGTACAGCAACTACAGAAATATTTGAAGGTTTAGTAAGAAAAATTAGTAGCAACGGTGTAAATGGTATAGATTTTGATAAAATTCAAAGAATACTATTAATCTTAGTAGGGTTATATATTATAAGTGCATTGTTTTCATTTATACAAACATTTATTACATCAGACATATCTCAAAAGGTTTCTTATAATTTAAGAAAAAAAATATCAGAGAAAATAAATAAAATGCCACTTAAATATTATGATAAAAATACTAATGGTGAAGTATTATCTAGGGTTACAAATGATGTTGATGCAATAAGTCAAAACTTAAATCAAATTCTATCACAAATGATAACAGCAGTTACCACAATGATAGGTGTATTGATAATGATGCTTTCTATAAGCGTTAAAATGACTATTGCAAGTTTAATAATAATACCATTATCTATGGGTTTTATAGGGTTAATAGTTAAAAAATCACAAAAATATTTTAAATCTCAACAAAGATATTTAGGAAACACTAATGGACAGGTAGAAGAAATATATAGTGGACACAACATAGTTAAAGCTTTTAATGGCGAAAAAAAGGCAATAGATGAATTTAATGGTTTAAACGAAAAATTATATAATTCAGCTTGGAAGTCTCAATTTTTATCTGGTATTATGATGCCGGTAATGACTTTTATAGGTAATTTAGGTTATGTTATGGTTACTATACTTGGAGGTTATCTAACTATAAAGAAAACTATTCAAGTTGGAGATATTTTATCATTTACACAATATGTAAGATCATTTATGCAACCTATAGCTCAAACAGCACAAATTGCAAATGTAATGCAATCAACTGCAGCTGCAGCTGAGAGAGTTTTTGAGTTTTTAGAGGAAGAAGAAGAGACAGAAGATGTAAAGGTATCTTGTAATACTAAAGATATAGAAGGAGCTGTTTCATTTAGAAATGTTAACTTTGGATATAGTGAAGACAAAACTATAATTAATAATTTTTCTGTTGATATAAAACCAGGTCAAAAGGTTGCTATAGTAGGACCAACTGGTGCAGGGAAAACTACAATAGTTAAACTTCTTATGCGTTTTTATGATATTAATAGTGGTAATATATTAATAGATGGTCATGATGTAAAAGAATTTAAGCGTAATGATTTACGTAAAATATTTGGTATGGTACTTCAAGACACTTGGTTATTTAGTGGATCATTAATGGAAAATATACGTTATGGTAATTTAGATGCTAGTGATGATAAAGTTATAGAAGCAGCTAAACTAGCACATGCAAATCACTTTATAAAAACATTACCTGACGGATATGATATGGTTATAAATGAGGAAGCAAATAATATTTCTCAAGGTCAAAAACAATTATTAACAATTGCAAGAGCAATAATTGCAGACCCTAAAATATTAATACTAGACGAGGCCACAAGTTCAGTAGATACTCGTACAGAAGTATTAATTCAAAAGGCTATGGAAAACCTTATGGAAGGAAGAACTAGCTTTATAATCGCACATAGATTATCAACAATACGTGATGCAGATTTAATTCTTGTAATGAAAGATGGAGATATAGTAGAACAAGGAAATCATGAGGAATTATTAAAAGCAAACGGATTCTATGCAGGATTATATAACAGCCAATTTGAAGAAGTAGAAGCTTCATAATAATTTAAAAATAAAATTAAAAGCTATGAATTAAATTATAAAATTTAATTCATAGCTTTATTTTTATGTTTATATAAAATAAAACAGTATGTTATAATTATTTGTTAGATAAAAAGAAGTTTAATATAGGATTTTGATATGAAGTTTGAATTTAAAATGATTTAGACCATGTATCACTTTTTGGGTATCCAAGTTTTAAAGGGAGCAATTTTAAAAGTCAACTTGGAACTCTATATTATAAAAAGTTTTTAAGGGGATGAAATATTCATGATTTATTTAATTTATTTTGTTGTAGCTACATTGGTAGTTTTATTATCTATTAAAGCAGCATATTATGTAGATTTAATAGATAAAACTACTAATCTTTCTGGTGCATTTATAGGTGGAGTATTATTATCTGCAGTTACTTCTTTGCCAGAATTATTAACAAGTATATCAGCTACAATGTTTTTTGATAACTCTGGACTTGCGTTAGGAAATATACTTGGAAGTAATATATTTAATCTTACAACTCTCTCAATACTAATACTGTTTTCATTCAGCACTTTTAAAAAATCAAAGGTATCTATTAGTCATAAACATACTGCAGTATATACTCTAATTATTTACATAATAATTATTTTAAATATGTATAAGATATTAGATTTGAACATCTTAACTGTAAGTTGTACTTCAATATTTATATTAATTATATATGTATTAGGTGTAAAATCTATGATTAATGATAATAGTGAAAAAGATATGGCTTTTGAAGAAATAGCTAATGATACTGTTACTGAAGAAGAATGTAGTTTAACATTAAAACAAATAATAATAAGATTTATATTTACAAGTATAGGGCTTGTTATAGCTAGTATATCAATAACATATGTAACAGATATAATATCAGTAAGACTTAATATGTCAGCTAGTTTAGTAGGTGCATTATTACTAGGAATTGCTACATCTCTACCAGAGGTAAGTTCAAGTATATCATTAGTTAGAATGGGTAATTTCAATGTAACAGTTGGTAATATAGTTGGAAGTAACTTGTTTAATTTCTTAATATTATTTGTAGTAGACGTTTTATATATAAAAGGTTCTATTTATAACTTTGGTGATAAGCAAAGTAAAAATTTACTGTTTTTTGGAATGATAAGTACCATATTAATGATTGTTATACTTAAAAGTAAAAAAGAAAAAACAAATAAATATATTATAATTGGAAGTGCTTTAGGTGTTATTATAAGCTATATAATGTTTTTATCAATATAGGGAAACAAGCGACCATTTAAATTTATTCATCAAATTTTTGTTATCAGTTGAGAAAAATAAGTGCAAATATAGTTAGTTAAGAATTATGAATTATGAATTTAGTATGAAAGTGACAACCACTTTCTGAAAATGATTTTAAAAAATCTATCAATATAATTTACTTTACAAATTTATAAAAAGATACGTTGAGAATTACTAGGAACGAAGTGAATAGTAATAACCACAACTGTTCACTATTAACTCTTAACTTTTAACTAAAATAATTTGTAAAATTTTAAAAAAAATATTTTATTGAAATAGATTGGGTTAAATCTATGCAGATACTTGTAACCATATAGAATAAGGGTCTCTAATAAATTTTTATTTATTAGAGATTTTTGTTTTTTATAAGATTAAAAAAATTAAATACATAAATTTGGAAGGGGTTTAATTTTGTATATTGAATTATGAAAGTAAGCTTAGATGAATATATACATATAGAAAAATTATAAGTTTTATATTAATTAGAATTTTTCAGATTGTTTTTCATAAAATGTAATAATATTCTTTTAGAAAGGATTAGTGTGATGAAAAAAAAGTTAATTAAGACATTAACTCCAATTTTAATATTGTCAATTATATTTTCAGTATACTTAATTAAAAAGAATTCAGAAGTTAATAAAAAAGAGAATTTTAACAAATTTGTAGAAGGTATTAATTTATCTAGGGATGAATTATTTAAAAATGCATCTTCTATAAAGGATGAGTATATAAATTGGCATTTAGGTGATGAATATAAATTTACCCCTGAAGAAACTAGAGAATTTGTAGAGTATCAAAAACTTTTTTTTGATAAAAATTTAATTCTAAATCCTGATATAATTTATAATGAAAAAAAGGTAATAACTTATGATGAAGCTAAAGAAGATGTAGATAGTTTATTTAAGTTTTTTAGATATGGTTATGGAGCTTATGGATATTTTGGTGGTGATACTGTATTTAATGAAGCTAAAGAAAATATAATGGATGTTTTAAATGGACAACAATCAATTAAAGCTGATGATTTTTCAAATTTATTATTAAATAATTTGAATTTCATAAAAGATTGCCATTTTGCATTAGCTAATAAAAATCCATTTTTCACTAGACATCAAATATATTATATATATAACAAAGATGAGTTTTTTAAAGATGCTAATGGATATTATAAAATTGTAGATAAAAAACATTATTATATAAAAGCGATAAATAAAGATAGCAATATAGATAAATATATGAAGTATACAATTAATAATGATGGAAAATTGGTATATAGCATAGCTATTTTACAAGAAGAAGTTTCATCAACTATTAATACAGATGTTGTTTATTTAAATAATAAAGAAGATTTTAGTGAAAGTATAGTTTTAAATATGTTACCCTTTGATTTTCAAAAAGAGAATATTCCTTTTGAATATTCAATAGAAGACAATGTTCCTATTGCTAAATTAGGATCTATGTATGCATCTAGTGAAGAAGATGACAGCCAATTTGATTTCCCAGGTACAGGCTTTGAAATGAAAAAATATCCAGTGTCAATATTAGATCTTCGTGGAAATAAAGGTGGATTTGTAACTGCTGGTACTAGTTGGATTCAAAGTTATTCTGATGGGTTTGTAGAGATTAGAGGGGCTTGCACAGGTGTATCTAACAATATGATAAAAGAATTCGAAAAATACAATGGTAACTATATTTCAAATGCATATTCAGCAACCCCTACATCATTATCTAGAATACCAAATGATAAATTAGTATTTGTATTAATTGATAAAGCAATTGCTTCTTCAGGAGAGTATTTCATTGAATGTCTTATGAATATGGATAATGTAATATTAGTTGGAACAAATACACTTGGTGCTAATATAACTCGTAATGCATATTATTATAAACTTAAAAACTCATCAATAACAGTTAGATTAGGAAGTGGCTTATACCTTCAACCATGTAGTAATGATTTTGAATTTAATGGATTTCATCCAGATATATTAGTAGATTCTAATGAGGCATTAGAAAAGGTTCAAAAGTTAATAAAATATTATAATCTTAAATAAGGAATAGAAACAGTTAATATACTTTATTTATTAATTTTGGTGATATTATATTGTAATAATTTTATTATAAAAGCTTAAATTAATAGTGTGTTCATCATGTTATCAATAGATAGTTTGAATTATTTTATCCCTAAGACATAATTAATATACCACAACAAGTACCAAAGTTAGCAGTAGCTAACAATATATCAAAAAGCGGTAGTGTTAGTTTTAGTAATAAAATTTATAATGAAGCAGAAACATTAATTAGTAAAGGTATTAGTACTGAGGCTAGCGCAAGTAGCAAGTTCATTAATAATGCTAGCAAAGCTGATTTTGGAGTTTGCTTTATAGCTGGAACTAAAATAGCAGTAGAAGATGGAAATAAGCCTATAGAAAAAATAAAATGAATCACCTGAAATTTAAGTAGGCTGGTTCATTATTTTTTTATAGTAATAATAGTAATAAAATATACTGTAGCTAATAAATACTAATATCTTTAGTGGCAAGTGATACAAAGAGAAAAATATATATAGCATCAATAAATAAGTAATTTGTTGTATTGTATGAAGTATAAATATAAAATAAAGGATTATGATATAATAAATTGGCAATAAAAAAAGTTTATTAGGGGTAAAAATTATGTATAAGACAATTGGAATATTAGCGCATGTTGATGCAGGAAAGACAACTTTTTGTGAGCAATTATTATATAATACAAAAGTAATTAAAGAAAGAGGAAGAGTTGATCATAAAAATTCTTTTTTAGATAATAATAACATTGAGAAAAAAAGAGGAATAACAGTATTCTCAAATGAAGCTACATTTTATTATAATGATTCTACTTATTATTTAGTAGACACTCCAGGGCATGTAGATTTTTCTACAGAAATGGAAAGGGCAGTTCAAGTTATGGATTATGCTGTGGTAATAGTAAGTGCAGTAGAAGGTGTTCAAGGTCATACAGAAACGGTATGTGAACTACTTAAACAGTATAAAGTTCCCACTTTCTTTTTTATTAATAAAGAAGATAGAGATGGTGCAAATGTTTTAAAAGTAATAAATAAAATTAGGGAAGTTTGTGGTGGAGAAGTTATTTACCTTAATAATTCATTAAAAGAACCGTTGGACTGTGAACTTATTGAAGAGATAGGAGCAAAGGATGAGAATTTATTAGAATTATACTTAGAAGATAATTATGAAAAAAATTTATGGGTTAATTTTATAAAAGATGAAACAAAAAAATGTAATATTCATCCCTGTATGTCTGGTTCAGCACTTTATAATAAGGGGATTAAAGAATTTATGGAAAACATAGATATTCTAACATATAGTGAGTTTTTAGTGGATAAAGATTTTGCTGGTAGAGTATACAAAGTTAGGCATGATGATGATGGAACCAAAATAACCTATATAAAAGCATTACAAGGAAGTTTAAAAATAAAAGATGAACTTAAATATATAAATGCAGATAATGATAAAATTTATGAAAAGGTAAATCAAATAAGAATTTACAACGGTGAAAAATTTAAAACCGTAGATAAGGTTGTAGCTGGTGAAATCTTTGCAGTTGTAGGTCCAAAAGGGTTACTGCCTGGTGATGGAGTAGGGGAAGTTTTAAAGAAAACAAATTTTAAAATGATTCCTACTTTAACTTCTAAAGTAATATATGATAAAAGTTTGGATGAAAGAGAAGTTTTAAAATATTTTAGGATTTTAGAATGTGAAGACCCTAATTTAATGATAGTGTATAATGAAAAGTTAAAAGAAATACAAACTCATATTATGGGATATATACAACTAGAAATATTAAAAGACGTTTTAAAAGAACGATTTAATATAGAAGTTGAATTTGGTGATTGTGAAATTTTATATAAGGAAACCATAGAATCAACAGCTATAGGATATGGTCACTTTGAACCTTTAGGTCATTATGCAGAAATACATTTAAAGATAGAAAAAGGTGAAAGGGGTAGTGGAATAGAATTTGAAAATGCTTGCCATGCAGATGATTTAACTATGGGAAATCAGAATTTAGTAAAGACACATATATATGAAAAAAAGCATAAAGGAATATTAACAGGATCGGAAATAACAGATTTAAAAGTTACTTTATTAACAGGGCGAGCACACAATAAACATACTTCTGGTGGAGATTTTAGAGAAGCTACACTTAGAGCATTAAGATATGCATTAGAAGATGCTCGTTGCATATTGTTAGAACCATATTATAGATTTAAAATAGAAATAAGTTTAGAGCATACTGGAAGAGTTATATCAGATGTTCAAAAGTTAAATGGTAATTTTCAATTAAAAAGTACTTCTATAGAAAGTAACATAATAACAGGAAGAATACCAGTAGCTACTTTTATGAACTATCCAAAAGAATTTATTTCCTATACAAAGGGAAGAGGTAGAATAAGTCTTGCATTTGATGGATATGATGTTTGCCATAATAGTGAAGAAGTAATTAAAAAAATTAATTATAATAAAAATAGTGATGGTGAATATACATCATCATCTATATTTTGTTCAAAAGGCCAAGGCTTTACAGTGAGAGGTGAAGAGATTAAACAATATATCCACTGCTCAATTAATTAATTGAGCAGTGGATATATTTTGTTTATAAATTAATGTTTTAAATTATTTAAGAAATTCAAAATGGTAATTTAAAACTATTATTTAGTTAATTAATTTGAGAAATTCTAATACAAGTATATTATCTGTTTAAGTTTGAATACACAAACCATTTTTATATAAATTAAAATATATTTTAAAGTAATTATAGAAACAATATACATATGAAAAAAATATGAATGAATATGGAAAAGTTCACTTTTTTGTTACAGGTTATAGAGCAAATTTCAACAAAAAATATGAAAATAAAGGAATAAGATAAAAGTAGAGAAGAATTTTACATAATATATAAAGGATAAGGTGAACATCATGGAAATTAATTTAATTTTAGTAGACAATAATAATGGCAATATTATAAGAAATTTATATCCACTATATTTATATGATTTATCAGAAATTTATGGAAATGTTCCAAATGAGTATGGAATTTATGAAGAAGAACCTGTAAAAACTTTGGAAGAACAATATCATATTCAAGATTTATGGTTTAAAGAACCAGAATTATTATTTCCATTTATAATTTATGCAGATGGTAAACCAGCAGGATTTGTTTTAGTAGGTAGAGGAAAATATATACCTAAAGAATTAGACTATTATGTTTATGAATTTTTTGTGTTAAGACCATATCGTAATAAAAAAGTAGGAGAAAAAGCAGCAAAACAAGTTTTTGATAAGTTTCATGGAAAATGGGGACTTTTTACAAATCCTACAGAATCAAATAAAAAAGGACAAGCATTTTGGCGAAAAACACTTAATAACTATACATTAGGAAATTTTCAGGAGAGTTTTGAAAATACTCTAAAAAATGATAAGTTAGTATTTAGATTTGAAAATTATTAAAAAATAATAATTTAGAATTCAAAATTTTATAATATATACTTAAAATTTTAAAAAAAAGCTCATGTTTATTTTATATTGCTAATGAAATAAATTTAACAGATTATTACAAGATTTATATAATAATAATATAATTAAAAATTTAATTAATATAGGGAAACAAGCTCCAATTTAAATTTATTCATCAAATTTTTGTTATCAGTTGAGAAAAATAAGTGCAAATATATTTAGTTAAGAATTATTCACTCTTAACTTTTAACTAAAATAATCTGTTAGTTATTGATAAAATATTAATTTGAGTTTTCTCATTTGATAAATGAATAATTTTAGAACTTAACTTGGAATCCTATAGTAAAAAAAGCTTGAATTTAATTTTAGATATTTTAATGTAATTTGAATTATATTCAAGTTTGTATACGCTTTTGTATCTGAAAAATTTATATCAATGAGTTAAAGCAGACTTATAAGTTAACGTTTTATTACATTAGTGGGAGTGAATTTTATGCTAGTAGATTTAGCTAAACATGGAAGAGAACTATATAAGCATAATAGTTTATCTAGAGAAGAAATTTTAAGATATAGTGAAGAAAATTTTAGAAAAATATTAAAATATGCTTATAAAAATAGTGATTTTTATAAAAAATTATATTTATCAAAAGGAATAATGTATAAGGATCTTGATGATATTTTAATAAAAGATATACCAATAATTACAAAACAACAAATTAGGGAAAATTTTTATGATATATCTGTAAAAAAGATTGATAAGAAAGAAATTGATAAAATTTTAGCTAGTGAAAAATTATTATTAAGAATTAAAGATAGATACATTGTGCATACTTCTGGTACCACAGGTATTCCTACAAATTTTATATATGATAAAAGAGCACTTATAATGTTGTCGGCTAACTTTATAAGATTGACTATGAGAGGTGGAAATGTAAAGTTAGGGTTATCTGATATACCTTTAAAAAACTTGTATATAGCTCCTGTTGGAGGAGGGTATGCATGTACTGCTCTTGCTTTGTTTGGTATGGAGGAATATAAATGTAAAAGTCGTATAATAAATGCTCAAAAACCTTTAAATCAATGGATAGATTTAATAAGAAACTATAATCCTAATTATTTATCAGGTTATCCATCCTGTTTAAATCTTGTAGCAGAATTAAAAGAACAAGGAAAAATAAATATAACACCTAAAAAGATAATTACAGGAGGGGAGCCACTAACAAGAGAATGTATTGAAATATATAAAAAGGTTTTTGGAGCAGATATAATAGATTACTATGGATGTACTGAGTCTATTTTTATAGGTGCTAGAAGTAATAATGAAAAAAGAATGTATCTTTATGATGATTTAAATTATGTAGAGATAGATGATGAGAATCACCTTATTATAACTCCACTTTATAATAAAGCTTTTCCACTTATTAGATATAGATTAAGTGATGTAGTTTATGGATTTAATAAGGAGGGAGATGGGGATCTTCCTTATACTTATATAAGAAAGATAATGGGGAGAAATGAAGAAATTATGTGGTTTGTTAATGAAAGAGGGAAAAGGGATTTTCTTCATCCCTTATTTTTAGATGATTTAAATGTAAGAGGTATAAGTAAATATCAATTTGTACAAAAAAGTTTAAATTATTTTGAATTAAGGTGCATTTATGAAAGTATAGGTAATAGACAATTAAAGAAGGAAGAATTAGAATATCAACTACATGCTTTTTTAAAAGAAAAAAACTTAGAAAATGTCAAATATAATATACGATTTGTAGAACATTTGCAAGTGAGTCAAAATACAGGAAAATCAAAATTAGTAATTAAAGAGATATAAAATCTTATAAAAGAGTTATCTAAAATTTTATTTTAGATAACTCTTTTATTTCTTTTTCAATAATAAATTATTGTTTTTCAATAATTTATTATTGAAAAAGAAATAATATGTGGTAAAATAAAGTTAAAGGGAATTCATGGAGGGGAAAAGTTATGAAAGAAATAAAAATTCGAGGATGCATTGTAGCATTATTATCTTTAGTTTGTTTTAGTATGGCAATAATGACAATAATGATGATAGTAGAGTTTATAAGGATGATAGGTGATCCTATCCTTATAAGTGAAAAAATGGACATATTATTTTTTATTATAATTTTATTTAATTATACTTTTTTATCTTATATATTAATAAAGATAGTAAATTGTAATTTAAATGGAATTTTTTCGGTGAATAATGTAAAGAATTTTAAAAAATTAGGTTATGGTATGATAGTGTTAGCTTTAGCTGAAGAAATAACAAATATTTCAGCACAAACATACATTGAATTTAATGGAATAGCAATAAAACCAGCAGCAATTGTTTTTTTTATAATAGGTTTAACAAATATATATTTAGCACATGTTTTTAAAGAAGGAAAAAGAATTAAGGAAGAAAATGATTCAATAATATAAAATTGAGGTTTATGAGGTGGATATAATGAAGAAAAAAATAAAAAGTCAAAAATGTGTATTATTTATTTTATATATTGCATTTTTTACTATAAGTTGTTTAACAATAGTGTTTACAGTTAAAAATTTTAAGTACTTATCTGCTCATGATAATGATGCTATTAAAATTATTTTACGAATTTTAATGATGGTAAATTATGCTTTTTTATCTTATGCTTTGATAAAGATAGTAAAATGTGATATTTATACAATATTTTCAGTGGAAAATGGTAATAATTTTAAAAAATTAGGATATGGTATGATATTTTTATCAATAATAGAAGGAATACTTAATTTTTCTACAGGGGGTCATTTTCATATTTTATCATATGGAAACAGGTCATTAAAAGCACCATCAATTATATTTTTTATAATAGGTTTAACCAATATATATTTATCATATGTTTTTAAAGAAGGAAAGAGAATTAAGGAAGAAAATGATTTAACAATATAAAATTGAGGTTTGTGAGGGGTAGAAATGAAGGAAATAAAGAGTCAAAAATATGTTTTATTTATTTTACGCAGTGCATTTTATTTTATGACTATATTTACATTATTTTGGACAGTAGGTATTCTTGTTAATTTAGGAACTATTAAATATACAGGTGAAATGGGATGTCTTGTTTTATATGTTTTACAAGCTGGTGATTATGCTTTTTTAGCCTACAATTTAGCTGAAATAGTAGAATGTAATATTTATACAATATTTTCAATAAAAAATAGTAATAATTTTAAAAAATTAGGATATGGTATGATATTTTTATCTATGATAGAAGAAATAAGTAATCTTTTTAATGAAAGCGGTTTTGATATTGTTGCTTTAAAAACAACATCAGTTATATTTCTTATAATAGGTTTAACAAATATATATTTATCACATGTATTTAAAGAAGGAAAGAGAATTAAGGAGGAAAATGATTTAACAATATAAGGAGAAGAATATGGCTATAATAGTTAATTTAGATGTTATGATGGCTAAAAGAAAAGTTTCATTAAAAGATTTAGCAGAAGAAATTAATATAACTAATGCTAATTTATCTATATTAAAAACTAACAAGGCAAAAGCTATCAGATTTTCAACATTAGAGGCAATATGCAAGGCTTTAGATTGCACTCCAGGAGATATACTAGAATATGTAGAAGATAAGGAAAGTGAAGAATAATTTAAAAAAGTTTTTGAAAATTATTGACAAATATTATATTTTAAACTAAAATCAATACAAATAGAATAATATTTTTAGGGTTTGAAATACACTTTAAATTGGTCCTGTGAGGCCAGTAAGGAGTATGTTAGTGCAATTTGCGGATATAGTATAGCTATGTCTAATTGTTGCATAGTTTAAGGCTAGATTAATATACTTTGGAATTACAGGATTAATAAAAGAAATTTCTTTTATTAATCCTTTTTTATTGGCAAAAATCCAAAGAGAGCATAAAGTGCTTAATATTTTCCAAAGAGTAACAATAAAATTTAGGTAGTTAAAAATAGGTGCACATATTAATAGTTACTTTTTAAAAAGTTACAAATGGTAAATTTAATTAATCCTAACCTTAGGTGTATTTCGCTACTACTTATATTTAAACAGTATAAAAATAGTTAAAGAAATACTAGGAGGGTTAACATGAAAGCTAAACTAATACTTGAAAATGGAATTACTTTTGAAGGAAAAGCTTTAGGATATTTAGAGGATACAGTTGGAGAGGTGGTTTTTAATACAGGAATGACTGGATATCAAGAAGTTTTAACAGATCCGTCTTATCATGGGCAGATAGTTACTATGACTTATCCTTTGATAGGAAATTATGGTGTAAATTTAGAAGATTTAGAATCTAAAACTCCAAAAGTTAAAGGGTTTATAGTTAGAGAACTTTGTAGTGAACCAAGTAATTTTAGATGTGAAATGAATTTAGAAAATTACTTAAAACAAAATAAAATAATAGCTTTAGAGGGAATAGATACAAGGGCATTAACAAAAATTTTAAGAGATAATGGAACAATGAAAGGCATAATAACACTTGAAAATTTAAAAGTTGAAGAAATAGAAGAAAGACTTAATAACTTTTCTAATAAAGATGCAGTAAGAAATGTAACAACAAAAGAGCCATATGTAATAGACGGAAATGGGAAACATATAGCTGTTTTAGATTTTGGAATCAAAGAAAACATTTTAAGAAGTTTTGAAAAAAGAGATTGTAAGTTAACGGTATTACCAGCTTTTACATCTTATAAAGAAATATTAAATATAAATCCAGATGGTATATTTTTATCCAATGGGCCTGGAGACCCAGAAGATTTAGTAGAGGTTATTGAAAATCTTAAGATGATAGTAGGCAAGAAACCGATAGTAGGTATATGTCTTGGACATCAATTATTAGCTTTAACTTTAGGTGGGAAAACTGGAAGATTGAAATTTGGACATAGAGGTTGTAATCATCCAGTTAAAGATTTAGAGGAGAATAAGATACACATAACATCACAAAATCATGGATATATGGTTGAAAAGTTACCAAAGGATATGGTTATGACTCATGTAAGTGTAAATGATGGAACCTGTGAAGGAATGAGACACAAGATTTTCCCAATATTTAGTGTTCAATATCATCCAGAAGCATCACCAGGACCACATGATGCAAGTTATATATTTGATAAATTCTTAAAAATGTTATAAATACAAAGTCGCATTCTAGTTAAAATGAAAGAAAGTTGGAGGTTGTTATTATGCCATTAAATAAAGATATAAAAAAAGTGTTAGTTATAGGTTCAGGTCCAATAATTATAGGACAAGCAGCTGAATTTGATTATTCTGGAACACAAGCTTGTGAAGCTTTAAAGGAAGAGGGAGTAGAAGTTGTACTAATAAACTCTAATCCAGCTACAATAATGACAGATAAAGAAGTGGCAGATAAAGTATATATAGAGCCATTAACTTTAGAGTTTGTAGAAAAGGTCATAGCAAAGGAAAGACCAGATTCATTAATTGCAGGTATGGGTGGACAAACTGGATTAAATTTAGCTGTAGACTTATATGAAGCTGGTATACTTGAAAAATATAATGTTAATATAATAGGAACTTCAATAGAATCAATTAAAAAAGGTGAAGATAGAGAGCTTTTTAGACAGGTTATGAATGATATAGATGAACCTGTTATAGAAAGTGAAATTATTACGGATATAGAAAGTGGGATGAAATTTGCAAATAAAATTGGATATCCAGTAATAGTAAGACCAGCATATACATTAGGTGGGTCTGGTGGGGGAATTGCTGATGATGAAGATATGTTAAAAGTAATTCTTACAAGCGGATTAGAGCAAAGTACTATAGGACAAGTACTCTTAGAAAAAAGTATTAAAGGGTGGAAAGAAATAGAGTATGAAGTTATAAGGGATAGTTATGGAAATTGTATAACAGTTTGTAACATGGAAAATATAGATCCAGTAGGAATACATACAGGGGATAGTATTGTTGTAGCACCAAGTCAAACATTAAGTGATAAAGAGTATCAGATGCTTAGAACATCGGCTATAAATATTATTAACAAAATAGAAATTGAAGGTGGCTGTAATGTTCAGTTTGCATTAAATCCAAAAAGTTTTGAGTATGCAGTAATAGAAATAAATCCAAGAGTTAGTAGAAGTTCAGCATTAGCATCAAAGGCTACTGGATATCCAATTGCTAAGGTAGCTGCTAAAATTTCTTTAGGATATGCATTAGATGAAATAAAAAATGCAGTTACAAAAAAGACATTTGCTTGCTTTGAACCATCCTTAGATTATGTGGTAGTAAAAATACCAAAATGGCCTTTTGATAAGTTCAAAAGTGCAAATAAAAAACTAGGTACAAAAATGATGGCAACAGGGGAAGTAATGGCTATAGGAAGCAATTTTGAATCGGCGCTATTAAAGGGAATACGCTCATCTGAAATAAAGAAATTTTCATTAGAAGATAAAGTACTTGAAGATTTAAGTTTAGATGAGTTAAAAGAAAAAGTAATAAGTGCTGATGATGAGAGAATATTTGTTTTAGCAGAAATGTTAAGAAGAAATTATATGGTAGATAAAGTTTGTGAGATAACAGGAATAGACAAGTTTTTTGTAGCCAAGATAAAAAATATAATAGATGAAGAAGAGAAACTTAAAAAATCAAAAATAGAAGATTTAAACAAAGAATGGCTTTTAAAGCTTAAGAAAAATGGTTTTTCAGATAAGGCAATAGCAAAAATGTTAGAATGCAGACCAAATGATATATATAGTTTAAGAAATCTTTGGAATATAAAGCCGGTTTATAAAATGGTAGATACTTGTAGTGGGGAGTTTGATGCAGTGTCACCATATTACTACTCAACTTATGATGAGTATGATGAGGTAGTAGTAAGTAATAGAAAAAAAATTATAGTTATAGGTTCAGGACCAATAAGAATTGGGCAAGGTATAGAGTTTGATTATTCTTCTTGTCATAGTGTTATAGCACTTAAAAAGTTAGGTGTGGAAACTATAATAATAAATAATAATCCAGAAACTGTTAGTACAGATTTTAATATATCAGATAAATTATACTTTGAGCCACTAACAGAAGAAGATGTATTAAGTATAATTGATAAAGAAAATCCATATGGAGTAATACTTCAGTTTGGAGGACAGACAGCTATTAAACTTGCAGGATTCTTAAAGGAAAAGAATATTAAGATATTAGGTACAACTGCAGAACAAATAGATATGGCAGAAGATAGAGAAAAATTTGAAGAACTTTTAGAAAAACTTAACATACAAAGACCAAAAGGAAAAGCAGTATGGTCTGTAAAAGAAGGTTTAAAAGAAGCTGAATTATTAGAATATCCAGTGCTTGTAAGACCATCATATGTTCTTGGTGGACAAGGTATGGAAATAACATATAATGAAAATGAATTAAAATATTATTTAGAAAATGCATTTATATCAGATAGCAAAAATCCTGTACTTATAGATAAATATATGTTAGGACGTGAAATTGAAGTAGATGCAATATGTGATGGTGAAGATGTGCTGATTCCAGGAGTTATGGAACATTTGGAAAGAGCTGGAGTTCACTCTGGAGATAGTATAACTATGTATCCAAGTCAAAATATAACCAAAGAAATTAAAGATAAGGTTTTAGAATATACTAAAAAACTTGCATTAGCAATTGGTGTACATGGTATGATAAATATCCAATTTATAGAGTTTAAAAACAATCTATATGTAATTGAAGTAAATCCTCGTGCAAGTAGAACTGTTCCATATATAAGCAAAGTAAGTAATGTTCCAATAGTGGAACTTGCCACCAAGGTTATGCTTGGGGAAAAATTGTCTAACTTAAAATATGGGGTAGACATATATAAAGAACCTAAAATTGTAACAGTTAAAGTGCCTGTATTTTCAACGCAAAAACTTCCGAATGTTGAAATAAGCTTAGGACCAGAAATGAAATCTACAGGAGAGGTTTTAGGAATAGGCAATAACATAAAAGAGGCGTTATACAAAGGTTTTATAGCAGCGAATATGTATATGAAAAAAGATAAGGGTATGATTTTAGCAACAGTAAATGATAATGATAAAGCGGAGTTTTTACAAATAGCTAAGGAGATGAATAATTTAGGATATAAGTTTTTATCCACTGATGGAACATATAATATATTAAAGGAAAATGGAATTAAAGCTTGTAAAGTCAATAAGATAAAAGAAGGGGAAAATAATATACTAGATACAATAAGAGAAGGAAAAGTAGATTTAGTAATTAATACACCTACAAAGGGAAATAAAGCTAGTAGAGATGGCTTTATAATAAGAAGAGAAGCTATAGAAAAGGGTATAGGAGTAATAACAGCACTTGATACACTAAGAGCAATGGTAGAAGTTGAAAAAGAAAATATTAAAAAAGAATTTTTACAGGTTTTTGATATAGTAAGCATAAATTAAAATAAAATTTAAAGCTAGAAGGGGCTGTTGCAAAATTAACTAAAGGTTAAAGGAGCGATAGCTTCCTTTTTATGTGTAATTTGCTTAATATATGATTAATGAATAGCTTATTTGAATTTTTTCACCATTTTTTGAACGTAGAAATATCCATAATGATTTTTAATCATTTTTCGACAACCCCTTATTTTAAGCTAAAATTATTATAGATATGATTATTTAATTTTAGATCTTTTGAAATCGCTAACAACTAAGCCAAAGAATGACATTATGAATAATAGTGTATATAATTCTATTTGATTTTTAGATAAAACAAATAAGTTACAGGCTTCAAAAGTAACTATTAAAAAGGTAATTATTACACCTAAAATTGAAAGAAAGCGAACTATTTTTGAAAAGTTTAAAATCATGGAAACATCCCCCTATATTTATGTAATTTTATAAATTAATATGTTAAGAATTATGTTGCAAAAAGAAATTTAAAATATTCCCTATACAATAATAACTTAATTTTTTACGTCTGTAAATGTTTTCTTTTATGTGAAAATTAATAACTAAATTTAAAGAAATAAAAAAACTGTATTAAGATAAAATTTTAGATTTATCCTAAGACAGTTTTTCTATATATAAAATTAAATTTATATATTAATTATCAGATAGAGTAGTATTAATATTATTAAAAACTAATCCACCAAAAGAAGCTATAAATAATAATGTAAATAATACTACTTGATTGTGAGATAATGTAAAACAATTAAATGATTCTAAAATAATTAATAAAAAACTTAATATTATACCTAAAAGTGAAGTAAAATGTATAATTTTAAAAAATGTAAAGTTCATAAAGGTTCCTCCAGTATATTAAAATAAAGTATAAATTTTTAATTAAGCCTAGTTGATTTGGGCGATTGCCTATATCATAATAACGTAAAAATTAATGCATGTAAACAAATTTTTGTGTCTGAAAATTTAAACTTTATGAGTACCTATAAACGTTGATTTTACTATATGAAATCGTATAAATAGAGAAATTATTATAAGGATTTTGAATTGAATGAAAAGTGAAAGTGTATGTGAGATATATTTAATAAAAAACAAGCTAAGTGTTAAGATTATAACTCTATAGCTTGTTAATTTATTAAATAAAAAATTTTTTTATTATGTTTTTTGCAGAAGAAGGATTATTTACTATTTTTTGAGGAAAGAAGTGCTTTGGAAAAAGGTTTTGATATAGTTCAGTGGAAAATCGTTCATCTATTAAAAATATAATTCCTTTGTCAGTATCATTTCGAATAACTCTTCCAGCCGCTTGGATTATTTTATTTATTCCAGGAAATGTATACGCATAATGAAATCCAACTCCTTTTGTATCATCAAAATGATTTTTTATTAAGTTTTGTCTTAAGGAGATTTTAGGGAGTCCTACACCGACTATAATAGAACCTATTAACTTATCACCTTTTAAATCAATACCTTCTGCAAATACTCCGCCAAGTACGCAAAAACCAACAACATTATTTTCATTAAATTTGCTTAAAAATTCTAATCTATCATTTTCAGTCATAGATGATTCTTGAAGTAGTATATTGGTGTAATTAAATTCTTCAGTCATTATTTTATATATATCTTTCATATATTGATATGATGGAAAAAACACCATGTAGTTTCCTTTTTTAGAGTTTAAAACATTATCTATATAAATACAAACTCTATTATAGTTTGATTGTCTTTTTGCATATTTAGTAGAAACATCATTAGCTATAATAACTTCTCTATTGTCTATATTAAAGGGAGAAGGTAAGGTTATATTGTAATCACCATCTTCAAAAGATAATAATTCTTTATAGTAGTTCATAGGTGATAATGTTGCTGAAAATAATATTGTAGATATTGCATTTTTAAAAGGTGTTTTTAATGCTGAACTTGGATTTATACAAAATAGGTTTATGTTAAGTTCAGAGCCAGCTCCTTCGCTGTAACAAATATAATTATCATCAAAAATGTCATATATCTTTAAAAAATCATTAATTTTAAAGTATAAATCTAATACATTATCTTTAAATTTGATATTATCCTTTGTAAGATAATTAGCCATACTGTCAAAAGCAATTCCTAAATACTTTATAAGTTCAGGTGGTACTTTTTCAAATATATAAAAATTAGTTTCCTCATTATATTTTCTAATTTCAATCATAAGATTATTTACCTTGTCTAATTTTTTGTAAAGAGAATAATCTTCATTTTTTATAAGTTTTTTTAAGTTTAAAAATTCACTTTTCAAAAGTGATGATGAATACATGTCTCTGGCTCGTTCAACTAAGTTATGTGCTTCATCCACAAGTATTATATTTTCATTTTTCTTTTCATTAAAATATGTTTTAAGAGAAACTTTCATATCAAAAACATAATTATAATCACATATTATTAAGTCACAATAACTTATTAAGTCAAGAGAAATTTCGAAAGGACATACATTATGTTTATTGGCATATTGACACACTATGTCTTTATTTATATTTTCTTCATTGGTTATAATGTCTAAAATAGCCTTGTTAGCTCTATCGTAGTGACCTTTAGCAAATTTACAAAGGTTAGGATCACAGTTTGCAGTTTCTTGAAAACATATTTTTTCTTTTGCAGTCAAAGTTAAAGTTTTAATTTTAAGATTTTGCTCTCTTAAAAGGGTTATAGTTTTTTCTGCTATATCTTTAGTACTGCCTTTAGCAGTTAAGTAAAAAATTCTATTGCCAAGCTTTTCACCTAGTGCTTTTATAGAAGGAAATAAAGTAGATATAGTTTTACCAATTCCAGTAGGTGCTTCTAAGAAAAGTTTTTTATTATGTTTTATAGTTTTATATACCGCTACAGACAATTCACGTTGGTGTGGTCTATATTCCTTAAAAGGAAATGTTAAATTTTTTATGGAAGAATCTCTTAGTTTTTTGAAATTATAGTCTAAAATTAAGAATTTATAATATTTTTCAATAGTAGAATAAAAAAAATCATGTAGACTATCTATAGAGATGTTTTCTACAAAATCTTTTGATTGAAGAGTATCTCTATTAACATAAATAATTTTAATTGATATATCTTTAAGATTATAGAGTTTACAATACATATAACCATATATTTTTGCTTGAGCTATATGTAGATTATTATAGGATTCAATTGAAAGTATATCTCTTGAAGTACTTTTTATTTCTAATATTTCTCCATAATTATCTTTAGATATAACACCATCTATTCTTCCTTCTAAATAAATATTTAAATTCTTATAATTAAAAGTATCCTTAATAGGGACTTCCTTAGAAAATACTTCATCTTTTTCTTTATGTTCTTGTTCATATTCTTTTTGAACTGTTTTATGAATTTTTGTGCCTTCAATAGCAGAGTTGGAAGAAGCAAATTCATTATTTAAATCACCATATCTATAAACAAATTCTACTAAACTTCTAACTGAAAGTTTAGCATCAATACAATCTTTATTCAAAATCAAACCTCATTCCTTATTTATAAATTTAAAATAATCTATTATATATATTTTAACAAAGTATATAAGCTTTACAATATGGAAAATATTTATTATAGTTATATATGAGAAAGATTTCAAAAAATAAGAATATTTTAAAGGGAGCTAATGCATTGGCTGAGAGGAAGTTGTTGCCACTTCGACCTATAACCTGATCTGGATAATGCCAGCGTAGGATACCTAAAGTAGATATTTATATGCTCTTTACCAGTGTTAGGTAAAGAGCATTATTTTTTTAAAAGGAGTGTTAAAAATGAAAAAAGTACTTACAATAGCAGGATCAGATAGTGGTGGAGGTGCAGGAATACAAGCAGACTTAAAAGCTTTTTCTGCTAATAGAACTTTTGGTATGAGTGTTATAACAGCAGTTACAGCCCAAAATACATTAGGTGTGAAAGCTATACATGATATACCAGCAGACATTGTAGAATCTCAGATTGAAGCTATATTTGATGATATAGAAGTATCTGCTACTAAGATAGGAATGGTTTCTAATGAAAAAATTATAAGAAAAATAGGAGAAAAGTTAAGATTTTATGATGCAAAAAATATAGTAGTTGATCCGGTTATGGTCTCTACAACTGGTTATGATCTTTTAAAAATGGAATCTAAAAGAGCACTTATAGAAGAACTTTTTCCAATTGCAAAAATAGTAACGCCTAATTTAAGAGAAGCAGAAGTTATATGCGATATGAAAATAAATAATTTAAATGAAATGGAGCAGGCTGCTTTAAAAATATTAGATATGGGACCAGAATACGTACTTGTAAAAGGTGGTCATCTAAAAGGAAAAGCTACTGATTTACTTATGAGCAAAGACTCTACAATAATTTTAGAAAAAGAAAGAATAGATAGTAAAAATACACATGGAACAGGATGTACTCTTTCTTCTGCAATAGCAAGTAATTTAGCTAATGGTTATGATGTTGAAGAGGCAGTAAAGTATGCAAAAGAGTACATAACAGAAGCGATAAAGAAAAGTTTTGATGTTGGGCATGGAAGTGGTCCAGTAAATCATTTTTATAAATTTTATAAATAGAGGAGATATTATGAATTCAATATATAACTATTTAGAAGAATTAAGAGAAAAAACCCCACTAGTGTATCATATAACTAATATGGTCACAATAAATGATTGCGCTAATATAACATTAGCAATAGGTGGATCACCACTTATGAGTTTTAACGAGGAGGAACTAGAAGATATTTTGAAGTTTTCCTCAGCATTAGTTTTAAATATAGGGACTATGGATAATTCTATGATGAATATAGCTATTAAAGCTGGACAAATAGCAAATAAATTAAAGGTACCAATAGTTTTAGATCCAGTAGGTGTAGGTGCTACAAAAGAAAGAGTAAAATTTGTTGAAAAGCTTATAGAAATGGTTAAGTTTTCTGTTATAAAGGGAAATATGGGAGAAATTAAAACATTAATAGGTGATAGTGCAAAAATAAAAGGTGTAGATTCTAATGAAGATATGAAGGATGGAAAATATATTGGGTGTAAACTTTCAAAAAAATTAGGATGTACAATTGTAATTACAGGAAAAGAAGATTTAGTTTGTTATAAAGATAATATATATACTATAAAAAATGGACATAAACTTATGAGTAAAGTAACAGGTACTGGATGTATGACAGCATCTTTAATTGGAGCTTACTTAGGGGTTACAAAGGATAGTTTCACTGCTGGATTCCTAGGAACATTATCTATGGGGATATGTGGTGAAAAAGCAGTAAAAAGTTTAAAAAATAATGAGGGAACTGGTACTTTAAAAGTAAAAATTATAGATAATATATATTTATTAAATAAAAATGATTTAGAGTTAGGGGATGTTGTTTTTGAATAGAAATATAGATTATAAATTATATTTAGTTACAGATAGAGATGTTTTAAAAGGTAGAGATTTAAAACAAGCAGTTGAAGATGCTATTTTAGGTGGAGTGACTTTAGTTCAAATTAGAGAAAAAAATTGTAGTGGAAAAGATTTTTTAAAATATGCATTAGAGGTTAAATCTGTTACAGATAAATATTCAATACCACTTATAGTAAATGATAGAGTTGATATAGCTTTAGCAATAAATGCACAAGGTGTTCATATAGGTCAAAATGATATAGATGCTAAGTCTGTAAGAAAGATAATCGGGAATGATATGATACTTGGAATATCTGCATCAAACAAGGAGGAAGCTATAAAGGCGGTTAAAGATGGTGCTGATTATTTAGGGATAGGTGCTATGTATCCTACAAATGTAAAGAAAGATGCTATTAGTGTAAATTTAAATAATTTAAAAGAAATAGTTGATAATGTATCAATTCCAATAGTAGCTATAGGGGGCATAAATTTTGAAAACTCTTCTGAAGTATTAAATATAGGAATTGATGGTATAGCAGTTGTATCATCTATATTGGCAAATGAAGATGTTAAAAAAGCAGCTAATATTCTTTTAAATGAATGTAATAAATATTTAAAGTAAAAAATTAAAGGGAAAGGATTTAAAAACCCTTTCCCAATATATTTTCTATTAACACCAGTCGCAATCCCAACAGTTATTGCAACCACAACAATCATCATCAAAGTCCCCGCATAAAAGAAGTAGTATGATTATGCCACAAGGACCTATAATTGGCCAGAATAATAATAATAATACTAATAAACAAAGTTCATCCATTTTATAACCCCCGATTGTTAATTTTAAATAATTAACATATTTTTGCTGTTAATACTTAAGCTAATATTTAAATTGTTAGCTATATTGTATATTATGAAAAAAATATATAAAGGGTTACTTTTCATAACAATAAAGAAAAAATATTCTAAAAGATAATTTAAATTTTATTAGTATATATTAAATATTATATCTATTTTGAGCCAAGATCTTTAAGACAGTCTTCGCATATATTTTTTCCTTTATAATTTGTAACGTCTCTAGCGTTTCCACAGAAAATACATGCTGGTTCATATTTCTTTAGAATAATTTGATCACCATCTACATAAATTTCTAATGCGTCTTTAATCTCAATATCTAAAGTTCTTCTTAGTTCTATAGGTATTACTATTCTACCTAATTCATCTACTCTTCTAACTATACCTGTTGACTTCATTTTTATCCTCCTAATTGCTTTTATAAATTTATAAACACCTTATAAAAAATGTTTATATTATATATTATCAAAACTAACATGATTAAGTGTTAGTATTTATATGAAAAATATAGAAAAATTTTATAACTTAAAACATATTATTAAATTATCCAATTAATCTAAAAATATACATAATGTATAATTAAATTAAAAAATTTTTCAAATATCTATAGTTATTTTAATAATCTCTTAGAATAATAGTATATGTAAAAAATTATTAAATGGCACTTAAGTTCTTAGGAAAAATATATATAAACAAAGTTACAGTTTAATGACATTTTGTCAAAAAATAAAAAATAACATAAAATATTGATATGAAAAGAGATAAAAACTTAACTTGTTTATAAGTTTTGCCATAGGTTTATATAGAGAGTGTGTAAGGGATAGGTTAATTTTTAGTAGATAATTATTTTAATAATATTTAAGATTATCAATATACAGGTAAAAAAGTGAGTTTTAAAATTTATATTAAAAAATAAAAAACTTAATTTTATGTAAAATTAAGTTTTTTAAAGTATTATTATCTATAATTTGTAAATTGAAGGTCAATATTAAAATCTTTTGATTTTAATAGTTGTATAGTTTGTTGAAGATCATCTTTGTCTTTTCCAGTTACCCTTAATTGATTATCTAGTATTTGAGTTTGAACTTTAATTTTACTAGATTTGATTTCGGATACTAATTCTTTTGCCTTTTCTTTTGAAATTCCATTAATTATTTTAGCACTAGCCTTAGCAGCACCTAAAGAACCATTTTCTATTTTACCAAGCTCTAAAGCTTTTGGTGAAACACCTCTTTTTATAAATTTGCCTTTCAAGATATCTATTACAGCATTTAACTTATATTCATCATCAGAAACTATTTTAATTTCATCTTTACCAAGTTCTATAGCTGTTTTACTACCTTTAAAATCATATCTTTGAGATATTTCTTTTAATGCTTGATTTATAGCATTATCTACCTCTTGCATATTAACTTCTGACACAACGTCAAATGAATAATTACTTGCCATTTTAAAAACCTCCTAAATTTAAAGTCTAAATTTAACACATTCTATATAATTATACACTAAGGGAAATATAAAACAATAATTTAATAGTTTTCTAAGCAATAGTAAATGAAATTATTTGAAAAAATTTAAAAAAACAATAATTATTTTAAATAAAAATTAAAAAATATACATAATTTTGATTTTAACTGCTTTAATATGATAAAATTAATGAAAAATATAACAATAAGGAGAAAAACAATGCATATTTTATTCAAATTTATGATGAAAAATATATTTGAAAAGAAATTAAGGTTTGTTTTAATTGTATTTTCTATTGCAGTGGCTACTGCTATGACTTTTGCATCTATAGGGGTATCTAATTCGTACAATGAAATGATACTTGAAAAAATGAAAGCAAAAGTTGGGGATGCAGATTTAATTATTTATAGTAATGATAAAAATAAAATTACATTCTTAGATAGGACAGAAATTGAAAATGAACTAAAAAATAATAAATCAGCCTATATTTTTGATGGTGAAGGGATTTATAAAAGTGATAATAACATTTTGAAATTAAATATTAAAGGATGTGAAATAGAAGATTTAAATAGAATAAATTCTATAAAATTAATTGGTAATAGTGATGAAGGTTTAAGTTTAAAAGATAATGAGGTTATAATCTCTAATAATATTAGTGAAAAGTTAAATTTAAGTATTGGAGATAATATAAATTTAAAAGTTGAAGGAAAAGACATAATTGTAAAGGTGAAAAACATTGCTCTAAATAAAGGTCTTTTTTTAGAGAGTGCAGGTGAAATGAATATAATTATAGATAATAAGGGACTCTCGGAGTTATTATCTAGAGAAAAATTAATAACATCTGTACTTGTTAATGTTGATGATAAGGAAAATATTGAAGAATATAAAAGTCAATATAAAAATAATTTATCTAATTATGATATTAAAGAAACAATTAATAAACAAGATTTACAAAATCGTGTGAAACAATTTACATTGCCATTTTACCTTATGTTAATAATTGTATTAATAATGGCAGGGTTTATAATATATTCTGCCTACAAAGTGATAATAATTGAAAGAATGGCAGTGATAGGAACATTTAGAAGTATAGGAGCTACTAAGGTTTCAACTAATATAATTTTAATAATTGAAAGTCTTATTTATGGAGTATTAGGAGGTGGTATAGGTCTAATACTAGGAATACCAATTTTGAATTATTTATGTGATTCCACTAATGTTTTAAAAAGCTATGGGGTAGAAACTATAGTTAAAATAAATAATATAAATTATATATATAGTTTTTTATTAGCTATAAGTATTTCTTTTATAAGTTCAATTATACCTATAATAAATTCATCTAAAATATCAGTTAAAGAAATTATACTTGGTACTTTTAGTGAGAATAAAAAATTTAAATTAGGAAATTTACTATTGGCACTAATATTTTTAATTATACCTACAATATATTTATGCAAATATAAATTTACAGGGATATTTTTAATATCAATTTTATGTCCATTTCTAATTTTTATAGGTGCAGCATTAATATGCCCATATTTTATGAAGATATTTTCTTATTTATTTAAAGAAGTATATAGAGTATTTTTAGGTAATTTAGGCGCTATAGCTTTAGACAATATATCAAGTTCTAAAGCACTTATAAATAATGTTGTATTACTTATGAGTACACTATCTGCTGTTATTGCAATATATGTTGCATCTAACAGTGTAAGTGGATTAATTATAAATCAGTATGAAGATATGAATTATGATTTTAAAATACAAGGAAATAAATTAAAATATGCAAAGGATGATATTTATAATTTAGATTATGTAGATAATTATATGGAAGAGATTATCTTAAGTGGTGTAGATGTTAAAGATAGAGATTTAGAAATAAAAAGGCTAGAAGGAATTGAGGAAGAAAAATTTTTGGATTTTTATTCTAATGTGGAAATCTATGATAATAAAGGCGGCTTACAAGATAAAATTTTAAAAAATTTACAGTCAGGAAACAACATAATAATAAATAATATTCTAGCTAAGAAGAAGAATATAAAAATTGATGATAAAATTCAATTAAAAATAGAGGATAAAGAAATAACTTATAATGTAATAGGTTTTATAAAAGGAGACTATATAAATAATTTAGGAATAGCTTTAACAGATAAAGAATTATTAAAAGAAAATATTAGTGGAGGTTATGAAAATAATACACTAATAAAAAATAATAATACTTATGATGTTACAAGTAATATGTTGAAGGAAGATTTGGAAAGTTATAATTTGACTATAAGTAGTAAAGAAGAAGAACTAAAAGTAGATTTACAAGAAAATGAAGGGCTTATGAATTCATTAGAAAGTTTTTCACTTATGTCACTATTAATAGGTAGTCTTGGTATTATGAATAATCTTATGGTTAGTTTTATGTATAGAAAAAAAGAATTTGCTGTATTATCATCAGTAGGCATGAGCAGATTTCAAAGAGGGTATCTTTTACTTATTGAAGGCGCAACCATTGGAATAATCGGTGGAACCTTAGGAGCTTTGGAAGGAATTTTTATATCTAACTTTATAGAAGACATAACGTATTCCCTTGATGCCTATTTAAAAGTGGAAATTTCTATTAAGCTAGTAGTTTTACTTGGTGCATTAGGTGCAATATTAATAATGGTGGCATCAATAGTTCCTATAATAAAATCATCCAAATTATCAATAGTTGAGGAAATAAAATATGAATAGAAGGTGTACATAAAATGGAAACAATAATAGAGATTAAGAATTTACATAAAAATTTTAAAGTTGGTAGTGAAGATATAAAAATATTAAACAATATAAATTTGAAAGTTGAAAAAGGTGAATTTTTGTCTATTATGGGTCCATCAGGCTGTGGTAAAAGTACATTGTTATACTTGTTAGGAGGACTTGATGCTCCAACATCTGGTGAAATATACATAAATAATAGAGAAATTTCAAAACTTAAGGATAAGAGTATAAGTAAAGTAAGAAGAAGAGAATTGGGATTTGTATTTCAATTTTATAATTTAGTTCAAAACTTATCAGTAGAAGATAATATATTACTTCCAATACTATTAGATGGTGGTAAGCCTAAAAAATATGAAAAAGAATTGAAAGATATATTAAATATAATTGAAATGCCAAGTAAAAGAAAAGCACTGCCAAGAGAACTTTCCGGTGGTCAACAACAAAGGATAGCTATAGCAAGAGCACTTATAAATAATCCTGAGTTAATACTTGCAGATGAACCAATAGGAAATTTAGACTCTAAAACTGGTACTGAAATTATGAAACTTTTTAAAAAAATAAATAAAGAGAAAAATGTAACAATTATAAATGTAACACATTCTAGGGAATCGGCTAATTATGGTACTAATTTAGTTAATTTAAAGGATGGAAAAATTTTAAGTTATGAAAAGATATTTAATCTTTAGCTATACAGCTTTTAGGAATAAGTGGTAAAATTATATAGATACAAGCTCAAATTTGGAGTCTGTATCACTCTTTAGAGTATACAAGTTTAAAAAGGGGTAAGTTGAAACCTTATAATTAAAATTATTTTAAAAGAAGGGGATGGGATTATATGGCATTTATTGATTTACATTGTGATACAGCAAGTAGAATGTTATATGAAGGTTTAGATTTAAGAGAAAGTGAATGTAAAGTAAGTATAGAAAAATTAATAAAAGGTGGAGGGTTAGCTCAGTTTTTTGCTTTTTTTGTGGAATTAGATAATAAAAAAGATCCATTTTTAGAATTTAAAAATCAGTATGATAATTTTATATATGAAGTAAGCAAAAATAAAGATAAAATCCAGATAGTTACTAATCTTAAGGAATTAGAAAAGTGTAATTTAGAAAGTAAGGTAGGGGCTTTCTTGACTATAGAAGAGGGAGAAGTTTTAAAAGGCAATGTTGATATGGTAGAAGAGATTTATAAGCTAGGAATAAGACTTATAACCCTTACATGGAACTATAAAAACTCCTTAGGATATCCTAATTGTGAATTTGTATATAAAGATAATGGATTAACAGATAAAGGAAAAGAAGTTGTTGAGGCCATGGAACACTTTGGTATTATACCAGACTGCTCTCATTTGTCAGATAAAGGGTTTTATGATTTAGTAGACATATGTAAAAAACCATTTATAGCGTCACATTCTAATGCAAGAACTATTACTAATCATCCAAGAAATTTAACTGATGATATGATAAAAAAACTTGCTTTAAAAGGTGGAGTTATGGGAATAAATTTTTGCAGTGTTTTTTTAGGTGAAAGTGAAGAAGCTAAAATATCTCAAATGATAAATCATATAAAACATATAGCAAATGTAGGGGGAATAGGTATAGTAGCACTTGGTTCTGATTTTGATGGTATAGAAAATGAAGTTGAAATAAAAAATACAAGTGAAATGAATAATTTAGCATATGCCCTTAAAAAAGAAGGATTAAAAGAAAGTGATATTGAAAAAATATTTTTTAAAAATGTAAAAAATGTTTTAAAAGAAACTTTAAAATAATATTATAAATAACTGAGTATAAATAACTGAGTATAAATAAAAATATATTTTTATCTATATTCAGTTATTTTTTATAATTTTTAAATAAATGAGCACATTAATAGATATATATATTTTTTTATTAAAGGTGTGATATTAATTGAAAAAAAGAAATTTAATTTTATTAGGATTAGGTATAGCATCAGTATCAACAATAATAAGTAGAAATATAGTAAAACCTAAAAACTTAGGTGTAGTTAAGGGAAGATTACAAGAGATACCTAATAGGCCAAGTGCAGTGTCAACAGAAACGATTTACCATAATAAAAGGGTTGAAACTTTGCCTTTTAAAGGGGACTTAGAAGAGTCAAAAGAAAAAATAGTAAAGGTATTAAACTGTATAGGAGGGATATTGGTATTAAGGGTTGAATATGACTACATTTATGCAGTATCAACAACACCATTATTAAGATATCATGATGATATAGAGTTTTATTTTGATGAAAAATTACAATGTATTCATTATAGATCCTGCTCTAGAGTTCCATATTATGATTTTGGAACAAATAAAAACAGATATTTAAAGATAAGGGATTATTATTTTCATTTAGTATAATATATAGAAAGTTATTTAAGAATACAAGTAAATTTATTCTTAGATAGCTTTTTATATTATTAAGCATATATGAAAAGAATAAATTAATATAAACTACGTAAACTAAAAAAGAATATTTAATAGAAAAAATAAAGTTTGAAAAGAAGGGATTATATGAGAAGAAAATATTATAATATTTTAATTATTGCCATAGCATTTGTAGTAACCTTATTTGGAATAATAAATTATAAAAATTTAGATGAGAAAAGGTTAAAAACCACTAAAGTTTTTAATAATAATTTATATAAATATAATAAAGATATATATAAACCTAAAAATAGCAAAGAATTTATACAAGCTGTAAAAGCAAAAGATGAGGACAGAGCTGTTTCATATTACATATGCAATGAAAAAGATGAAAAAATTGTATATTTAACTTTTGATGATGGCCCAAGTGATAATACATCTAAAATATTAGATATATTAGACAAATATGATGCTAAAGCTACATTTTTTGTTGTTGGTCACGAAGATGAACCCTCTATAAACACATATAATGATATAATAAGAAGAGGTCATGCTATAGGTAATCATACTTATAGCCATGATTATAAATATATTTATAACTCTGTTGAAAATTTTTCTCAAGATTTTGATAAAATGCAATGTTTTATTAAAGAAAAATGTAATTATGATATGGAAATAGCTAGGTTTCCAGGCGGAAGCAATAATACGGTTAGTAATAGATATCATAATGATATAATGATAGATCTTAGTAAATGCTTAATAGATAAAAATATAACATATTTTGATTGGAATGTTGATTCTGGTGATGCTAATGGAACTACAATGGATGTAGATTACATAATTAAAAGTACTTTAGAGGGAGCAAGAAAATTTGATTCACCAATAATATTAATGCATGATGCACCTACAAAAAAAACAACAGTATATGCATTGTCCTGTATAATAGAAACCCTTAAAAATGAAGGGTATGAGTTTAGAGCTTTAAATTGTGATGAATATGTAATACAATTTTTAAGAGCAAAATACTAGTAAATAATCAGTAATAAAATATATATTTATTGATTAATAGGGGGGATTTTTTTGTTTTTACCTAAAGATGTGGAATTTATAATAGACACTTTATACAAAAAAGGATATGAGGCTTTTGTTGTAGGTGGTTGTGTTAGAGATGATATTTTAGGGAAAAAGCCTAATGATTATGATATAACTACTAATGCTAAACCTAATAAAGTGAAAGAAATTTTTCAGAGCTTAAAATTAAAAATTATAGAAACTGGTATTCAACATGGAACAATTACCTTAGTTTTAAATAATATTAATTATGAAATTACAACTTATAGAATTGAAGGGGACTATTTAGATAATAGAAGACCTAGTAAAGTTTTTTTTACAGAAAATTTGAAAGAAGACTTAAAAAGAAGAGATTTCACTATAAATGCAATGGCTTATAATAATTATGTGGGATTAATGGATTTTTTTCATGGTAGAGAAGATTTGAATAAAGGTATAATAAGGTCTATTGGTAATGCAAATGATCGTTTTAATGAAGATGGACTTAGAATGCTAAGAGCAATTAGATTTAGTACACAGCTAAATTTTAAAATAGAAGATAAAACTAAGGATGCTATATTGAGTAGAAGCTCATTAATAAAAAATATAAGTGTAGAAAGAATTACAGAAGAATTAAAGAAAATTTTAATAAGTGATATACCATCTAAAGGGATAAATGAATTAGTTAACTTAAAACTAATGGAATATATTATCCCAGAGATAATAAATCTTGTAGGATTTAATCAACAAAGTAAATATCATGATAAAGATATTTATTATCACACTATGGAAGTGTTAGATAATGTGGAAAATAATATTTCTTTGAGATTAGCAGCATTACTTCACGATATAGGTAAGCCTAATACATTTACTTTAGATGAAAAAGGTGGACATTTCTATTTTCATGAGGCTGAAGGAGCAAAAATTTGTAGAAGTATATTAGAAAGATTAAAATTTGATAATAAAATTAAGAAAACAGTAGTAATTTTAGTGAAAAATCACATGAGAGTTATAAAAGGGAATAATAAATATAAGATTAAGAAATATATAAATGAAGTTGGACAAGAAAATCTGAATTTAATTTTTTCACTAATGATAGCAGATAGGTTAGCATCACATAAAGATTATAGAGGATATGATGACATCTTAAATATGAAAAGTATGTGTAATAAAATTATAACATCAAATGAACCTCTTAAAGTTAAGGATTTACAGATAACAGGAGACGATATTATAAGATGTGGTATAAAGCCAGGAAAAGAAATAGGAAATATTTTAAATAATCTTTTAGAAAAGGTTTTAAAGGACCCTTCATTAAATGAAAGAAACATATTAATTAATGAAATATTAATTTATATAAAAAATAATAAGTAGATAAATGATTTAACATAATTGTAATAAATTCGTTGTTAAATAAATACTAATAGTATATAATTGTTACTATGATTTAAAAAGGAAGTTAGGTATGAAAAAGTAATAGAAAGCTATAGAATTTATAAATGATTTAATCTATTATTTTATTGAAATTGTCTTATATTCAAATTATTTATACATAAAGGAGAAATAAAAATGGAATTAAAAAAGAGAATGAAATTCATAGACCCAGAGACAAAAGAAGTTGTGGAATTAGAAGAGGTAGATAGAATAGAATTAAATGGCAATACATATTTATTATTAGCGCCACTAGACAACTCAGATGATGCTTACATATATAAAATTGTAAATATGGAAGGCGAGAAATACGAGCTTACTGAAGTTGAAGATGAAAAAGAATTTGAAGCTGTAGTAGCTGAATATGATAGATTATTTGATGAAGAAATGAACGAATAATAAAAAAGATGCCTAAAAATGTTTATTCATTTTCATAGGCATCTTTTTTCTATTCTAAAAGTTCAAAAGTATAACCTTGTTGTTTTGCTTCTTTTATAACATCTCCTAAAATTTCATTATTTGTTTTAGAGACAGCATGTATAAGCATTATAGAACCATTATGTAAACCATCTAAAATTTTTTTCTTTGCTTTTTCAGGTTCAGGTTGATTATTAATATCCCAATCATGATAAGCAAAACTCCAAAATACAGTTTTATAACCTAAATTTTTGGTCATAGCTAAACTACGTTGTGAATATTTACCCATTGGTGGTCTAAAAAATTTAGGCATTTCAGTTCCTGTAATTTCAGTAAATAACTCTTCTACATCAGTAAACTCTTTATTGAATTTACTTTCATCAGTGGCTACTTCAGGCATAGAAGGGTGATGGTTAGAGTGGTTTCCAACAATATGACCTTCATCTACCATTCTTTTTATGATATCTTGATTATCTCTGATATAAGGTAAGGTAACAAAAAAGATTGCTTTTACATCATTTTCTTTTAAAGTATCAAGAATTTTATCAGTATAACCATTTTCATAACCTTCATCAAAGGTTAAATATAAAACTTTTTTAGAAGTATCTCCAAGACAGTGTGCATCATAATCTTCGAATTTGAAAGATAATTTATCATTCAGACGTGGAGCTTCATGATTTCCATTGGGAACAAACCACCAGTCAATACAGGTGTTATCTACATTAGTATCCATCTTTTCAGCTTTTTTTTCTTTTTTCTCAAGTGGTTTATTATTTTTATCCTTTTCTGCTTTTATTGTTTGCATTACCATTTCATATTTTTCATTATTCTCAGGTAAGTATTGTCTGCAGTATGAAAAATATGAAAAAGCACAAGAACCAATAACTGCAACTGAAAGGGTAAGTGGCAGTAATTTACTTATTTTTTTCATTTAAGTGCTCTCCTTTCTACACAATATAATATTAGTTTACACAGATTTAAAGAATTTTATTACAATGAGAAAATATTAGTTTTTTACAAGTAGAAAGTAGAGTATAGTTTATTTTTTATATAAAAAGGTACTTGAACTTTTAATTTCAAGTACCTTTTTAAAAATATTATATTAAAATTTTAATTTATTGAAATTGAATTATCATTATTCAATGATTTTTTTTTTAATTTAACTTCAGGTTCACGTGGTAATTTAAATAATGGTATAAATCTATCAAGGCCAGTAAGAGTAAGTAAAAGTATAGAGATTACTGCAACAAAGGCCATAATATTATATTTTATAAAATCAGTTGCTGCAAATTGACGAAGAGGATATACAGCAGATGCTATGCCGGCATAAAAAGTTAAATATACATGCCATGGCAGTAGTTGAGATCCAAAAACTCCTAATGCATCAGAAAAAGTTGCATTTCTTAAACGAAGCTTGTACATAGCTTCATCATCACCTTCAACATTTTCTTCAACTAATTCTTTAATAATAGGTCCAATAGTAACTATTTGTGCCATTTCATCTGCAAGAAGTGCATTACCAGCTATTGAAAGAACACCATTCCAGAACATAAGTTGACGTACATTTCTTGAAAATAAAACTACAAGCCTTGATAGAGGTTCAAAGGCTTTCATTCTCGCCATTATACCACCAAAAGCACCAACCCACATCATCATTACAATAACCCATTTACCAGCTTCCTCAAATCCACCTTGAACTAAAGCTAAGAAGTCTGTTAAATTTGTAGTTCCAGCAAATGTTCCTAATATTAAAGAGGATATAATACCTATAGATAAACAAGCAAGTGTTGGAATACCCTTAACAGCTGCAGCTATAACAAGAATTAGTGGTATTATCATATAATACGGAACTCCAGATTTAACTTGGTTTAGTAAATCTACAGCTTCTGGTTTTTGTTCTTGTAACACACCCCAAACTTCCTTAGGAATTGCATCTATAGCAGCACTTCCTGAAGATACAGTTGTAGGTAATTTTAATGAAATTATATAAAATAAGATTGCTGTTATAACTAAACAGCTTAAAGACCAAACCCCTTGATGCTTAATTCTATCAATAACTTCAACATTTTGTATACCGGAACTAACAACAGTAGTATCAGATATAAGACCAATATTATCACCAAAACAAGAACCACCAGCTATAGCTGCCACTGTTATAAGTATGTTGCCATCAACAATGTGAGAAAGCCATAAAAATATAGGAGCACAGGCTGCAAAAGTTCCCCAAGAAGTACCTGTAGCAATTGAAAGTATTGAAGTAACTAAAAATCCTGTAACAGCAACAGTTCTAGCAGTAAGACCAAGTTCTAATGCTAAGTTAACTATTGATGCACCAACACCAGTAGACATAAATGCAGATGCCATAGCGTAGGCAAACATTAGAATAAAGAAAACAAGTTGCATTGATTTTACATTATCTACAGCACAATCAACAAGTTCATTAAATTTAATTTTTTCTGTTATTGTGGCAATTATAGCTGCATAAAGAGTTGAAAGTGGTGCTGCCATTAAAGCATCCATTTTCATCATCATCAAACCAGCTAAAAGAAATACTGGAGATAATTTTAAAAAACCAATTATAATTTTTTTAAAAGTCAATATAAACTCCCCCTTTTTATAACGTCAAAGTTTGGTTAAAGCGTATGTTTGTTTTAGAATTAAAAGTAGAGTTAAAATATTTCATATATTTTATGTTAAATATATATGAATATTTATAAACTAGTCATTTAATGCTAAAACAAGGTTTGGTTATAAGTAGATTATAAGGCCATACAAAAAAAAATTCAATATCTTTAGAAAATTCTAACAATTTGTTAATAAAGTTATAAACCTATAATTAATAAAGGAGAATTATGTTGAAAGTGAATTTTTATATGTAATTTTATAATGAAATAAGAGAGAAAAGTTATATATTAAAATAATAAAAAAGCTAGCATTTATATAATGCTAGCTCTACATACATATATTATGAAGTTGCTTCTAACTCATCGTTATAATTGTCATCTGTAGAAGCAGATTTCTTTTTAAGTCTAACCTGAGGCTCGCTTGGTATACCGAAATAAGGTATAAATCTATCAAGGCCAGTAAAGGTAAGAAGTAATAATGAGATTATTGCAACGAATGCCATAATATTATATTTTATAAAGTCAACTGGTGTAAATGTATATAGTGGATATACAGCATTTGAAATTGCTACATAGAATCCTAAATAAACATGCCATGGTATTATTTGAGAACCAAAAACTCCTAATGCACTTGAAAAAGTAGCATTTCTTAAACGTAATTGATACATGTCTTCTTCACTAGCTTCAACATTTTCATCAACTATTTCTTTAATAATAGGTCCAATAGTAACTATTTGTGCCATTTCATCTGCAAGAAGTGCATTACCAGCTATTGAAAGAACACCATTCCAGAACATAAGCTGACGTACATTTCTTGAAATAGAAACAACTAATTTAGAAATAGGTTCAAAGGCTTTCATTTTACCCATTATACCACCAAAAGCACCAACCCACATCATCATTACAATTACAGTTTGTCCTGCCTCAGAGAATCCACCTTCAACTAATTTTAAAAATTCAGGTACAGAAGTAGTTCCTGCAAATAATCCTAAGATTAGTGAAGAAATAATTCCTAAGAATAAACAAGATAATGTAGATAAACCTTTTATAGCAGCACCTATAACAAGAATTAAAGGAATTACCATATATATAGGAACACCTAATTTAACTTGGTTTAATAAATCTACAGCAGCAGGACGTTGTTCTTGTAACACACCCCATACCTCTTTAGGAATAGCATCTATAGCTGAAGCTGCATTAGTAGAAGATGCGTTTGAAAGTCCAAGATATGTACTTAAGAAATAGAATGCTATAGCAGTTATAACTAGACATATAATAGACCAAACACCTTGGTTTTTAAGTCTGTCTATAACTTCTACCTTTTGAATACCTGAACTAACAACGGTACAATCAGATATAAGTCCAATATTGTCACCAAAGCAAGAACCACCTGCAGTGGCAGCAACTGTTAATAAAACATTTCCATCAACTATATGAGAAAGCCATAAGAATATAGGTGCACAAGCGGCAAAAGTACCCCATGACGTTCCAGTAGCAACAGATAAAATACAAGTAACTATAAAACTTGTAACAGCAACTGTTCTAGCTGTTAATCCTAATTTTAATGCAACGTTAACTATAGCAGCACCTACGCCAGTAGCCATAAATGCAGCTGCCATAGCATATGCAAACATAAGTATAAAGAAAACAAGTTGCATTGATTTTACGTTATCTACAGCACAATCAATAAGATCATTAAATTTAATTTTCTCTGTCAAGTATGCCATCAATGCTGCCCAACAAGTTGCAAGTGGTGCAGCGATTAAAACATCCATTCCAGATATCATTAAACCTACAAGAACTCCAACTGGTGAAAGTTTTAAAAGTCCAATTAAAAAAGTCAATATAAATTCCCCCTCTACGTTAACCATCTTTATAATGATGGTAACTAAAAAAATAAAATAATAAATAAAAATTAAAAAAAAGTAGATTTATAAGTTTTTTGAAATAATTTTGTATGTTTAAGTAAATTATAGAATGAAAAAATAAACAATTCAATGTTTTGAGAAAATTCTAATACTTTATTAATAATTTATATACATATATTAAAAAATCTACGTGTATATTCAAGAAAATTCTAATTGATTTTTAAATTTATTTAAATTTTAAATCTTATATGTCTATTATATCATATTTTTTTATATATATTTAAATTTAAAAGTTATAAAATATATACCGAATCTAACAATATAAGCCATTTAATTAAATATTTATAAGAAAAAATAGGGTTTAATTAAATGAAAATGTAAAAAAATTAACAAAATGAAGATAAGAAAAATATAAAATTAACATTTTATTAACATAATATTCATAAATAATGGTTATTTAGGAAAATCTTTTTTTATTATAAATAATAAAGAGTAAATTAACAAGTTATTTTTACAAAAAAATTAAATTACTTTTAACAATGTGTAAAATAAATGAATGACATACAATTATTTTACACATTGTTAAATGTATATATAATTACATATATTTAATATAAAATCTATTTATAAAATATAAAAATGGTATGTTATCTTTTAATAAAATAACATACCATTTAAGATATTAATAATCAGATTTTACAGATTTATCATCATTTAAAATTGCAACGGAAGCACTAGCTCCAATTCTATTAGCACCAGCTTCTATAGCGTTTAATACATCAGCTTTAGTTCTAACTCCACCAGATGCTTTAACTCCAATATTTGGACCTACAACTTTTCTCATAAGTTGTAAATCTTTAGCATTAGCACCACCTGTACTAAAACCAGTTGAAGTTTTAACAAAATCAGCACCAGCTTCTACAGAAAGCTCACAAGCTTTTACTTTTTCATCATCAGTTAAAAGGCAAGTTTCTATTATAACTTTAACAAGTGCTTTTCCTTTAGCAGTTTCAACAACTTCTTTAATATCATTTAGAACTAAATCGTAGTTTTTATCTTTTAATGCTCCTACATTTATAACCATATCAATTTCATTAGCTCCAAGTTCTATAGATCTTGCAGTTTCAAAGGCCTTTGCTTTAGAATCCATAGCACCTAGAGGAAAACCAACAACAGTACAAACTAGAACTCCAGAATCTTTTAATTGTTCTGCAACAAATTTTGTGTAACAAGAGTTAACACATACAGATTTAAATTTATATTCTTTTGCTTCATCACATATTTTTTTTACTTGATCTAATGTAGTATCAGCTTTTAATATAGTGTGATCGATCATTGATGCAATATTCATATTGGTAACCTCCAAAAATTATATATTTAATAATAATTAATATAACATATTAACTACATAAATATTTATATTATATTAAAAAACAAAAAATATACTTTATTTATACAGTATATTTAAAAATATATTATATACTGTAAAGAAAAATATGTCAATTAGTTATGTTTTTAAAGATATTAATTTTTCTTAATCATCTTAAAATCATAACTGCCATCTTTAGATTTTTTATTTAATTTAGATGAAAGTAAAAATGAAACTACTAAAAATATCAAACCAATTATAGCACCAAAAAGTTCATAGTTTGATATATTTAATGCTTTGAAAGTAAAAACTCCTCCAAATAAACCAATAAGAGTCATTATTGTTGGAAATACATAAGCCCAAAAAGTCATACTAGAAAATGCTTTATTGTTAACTGAAACAGTTATTGTATCTCCAATATTAGCATTTAATGTGTTTTCTACAGGGATTATAATAGTATCAGAAGGGCAAGGTGATTTACAACTGCCACAATTTCCTCCACATCCAGATTTTTTTATAAAAGCAATTTCAGCAATATCGCCGTTGATTCTTTTTACGACACCGTTTTGTTCCATAACTTTCGCCTCCTTAATTTAATATTAAATTAAATATATGTAAAATACAAATACAGTTGATTATAGGTTTCCAAGTTAATTTCTAAAAAATTGATTATTTACAAAAATAAAAAACTATAAATATACATAAAAATATTGTTTAAATTAAAACCATTAGAGAAGATATATTCTTCTCTAATGGTTTTATAAGTTTTACTATCTAAAATTTTAAGCTTTAATAGTTTCACTTTCTTTAGGTTCTACTTTGTTAGTGTTTGCTGGTTTACGTAAATTTTCTATACAATGTTTTGGACATTTAGTAGCACATATTCCACAGTTAACACACTTAGAATAATCAATTACAGGTAAGTTGTTTACCATAGTAATTGCTTCTTTAGGACAGTTTTTAGCACATAAGCCACAACCAATACATCCTACAGCACAAGCATCCATAACATCTTTTCCTTTGTTATTAGAATTACATTGTATACGTACTTTAGATTCTTTAGGTACAAGAGCAATTACACCTTTAGGACAAGCAGTAACACAAGCACCACAAGCCACGCAGTTTTCTTTATTAACCTTAGCAATTCCATCTACTATTTCTAAAGCATCAAATTTACAAGCTTTAACACAACTTCCTAAGCCTAAACATCCAAAATCACAAGATTTATTACCTGTACCAGGAGTGTTCATAGCCATATTACAATCTTTTACGCCGTAGTAAATAGATTTTGTTTTAGCTTTATCACAAGTTCCGTTACATTTAACATAAGCAACTTGTGGATCAGAAGTTTCAACAGATACACCTAAAATCTCAGATATACCAGCAGAAGCTGTAGCACCGCCAGGATTACAAAGATTTGGCTTAGCACCATCATTAACAACTGCTTCTGCATAGGCATCACAACCAGCAAATCCACAAGCACCACAGTTAGCACCAGGTAGACAGTTACGAACTTTAGGTATTCTATCATCTACTTCAACTTTAAATTTATCATTAGCATATCCAAGTAATAAACCAAATAAAAGACCGAGACCTCCAAGGCTTAATACAGGAAATAATATTTCTTTAATTCCAATGTCCATTAAAATGCCTCCTTATATAAGACCACTGAATCCAAAGAATGCTATAGCCATAATTCCTGCTGTAATTAATGCAAGAGGCAATCCTTTGAACGCTTCTGGTATATCGGTATTTTCTTCCATTCTTTCTCTAAGACCTGCAAGTAAAACTATTGCAAGCATATAACCAAGTGCCGCACCGGCAGAATTAACAATAGATTCTATTAAGTTATAGTTATTGTCCATGTTTAAAACAGCAATACCTAAAACAGCACAGTTAGTTGTTATAAGTGGTAAGAATATACCTAATGCTTTATAAAGACTAGGGTTAGTTTTCTTTACAACTATTTCAACAAATTGAACTAATGCAGCTATAACTAATACGAATGCTAGTGTAGATAAATACCCAATATCAAGAGGTATTAATATACACTTATTAACTATATAAGTAATTATTGAAGCAAGTATCATAACGAATACAACAGCAAGCCCCATACCTTTAGCAGTTTCAGTTTTTTTAGAAACTCCTAGGAAAGAACATATTCCTAAGAACTTTGATAAGATTACGTTATTAACAAGTAACGCACTTATAAATATTGCAAAAAGTCCCAAATTTATTCACCTCTTTATATTATTTTGAAAGTTTAGATTTTTTAGCACTAGAAATCTTGTATTGATTTAATATGGCTAGTAGTACTCCTAAAGTTATGAAAGCACCAGGTGCAAGAAGCATAATTCCTGCTGGTTCATAAGCTTTTGGTAGAACTTGTAATCCATAAAAAGTTCCAGCTCCTAATATTTCTCTTACAGAAGCTAATACAGTTAATGCTAAAGTAAATCCAAGACCCATACCAATAGCATCAAATATAGAATCAATAACTGTATTCTTAGAAGCATAAGCTTCAGCTCTTCCAAGAATTATACAGTTAACAACTATAAGCGGTATGAATAATCCTAACTCTTTATATAAATCAGGTAAATATCCTTGTACTAAAAATTGAATCAAAGTAACAAAGCTAGCAATAATAACTATAAATGCTGGTATTCTGATTTTATCAGGAATACATTTTCTAAGTAGTGCTATAACTGCATTTGATCCTATAAGAACTGCAGTTGCTGCAAGGCCCATACCAATGGCATTTTTTACGTTACTTGTAGTAGCCAGGGTAGGACACATAGCTAAAACTTGTATAAAAACAGGGTTTTCAACAATTATACCCGCTTTTAATCTTTCTGTAAGTTTACTCATGATTACTGCGCTCCTTTCAGATTTTCATTAAATAGTTTAACAGCATTATTAACTCCAGCTGTAACAGCTTTAGATGTTATAGTAGCACCAGAGATTGCTAAAATTTTATCATCAGAACCACTTTCTTTATCCACAGATAGTTCAGTAGCTTCTTTATCTTTAAATTGATCTATAAACTCAGGTTCTTTAGCTTTACTACCAAGGCCTGGAGTTTCGCTTAGTGATAAAATTTGTACACCTTCGATTTTACCATCTTCAGATATACCAATCATCATGTTAATAGGTCCGCCATATCCTTTGCTAGATACGTTTATACAGTAGCCAACATTTTTACCATCTTTAGTTCCAGCTTCAACGCCAAGAATTTCTTCTGTTATTTCAACATCTTTTACAGTGGTAAAATCTTCAGCTTCAGGTAATATAACCTTCATAGCTGCAACCTTTTCTTCTTTTTCTTTAGCTAAAATAGGTCCCATAGTAACTGAATGGGCAACAGATAATATAAGTCCAGCAATTGCTGTAATTATAAGAAGTATTCCACCTAATTTAAAATTTTCTTTCACTTATTTTACCTCCCCAAAAGCACGTGGCTTAACATATTTATCGATTATAGGTACAAACAAGTTCATGATTAATATTGAATAAGATACACCTTCAGCATATCCACCAAATATACGAATAACTGTAGTTAAAATACCACAACATACACCAAAGATTACTTGTCCTTTTTTAGTCATAGGAGATGTAGTGTAATCTGTAGCCATAAATATTGCACCAATCATTAATCCACCTGAGAACATTTCAATAATTGCTTGGTTAACAGTAAAACTATCTCTACCTATAAATCCTAATATTAATGTAAGAATTAATGTAGTTCCTATATAAGCTACAGGAATATGAAAAGTAATAACTTTTCTATATAATAGATAAGCAAAACCTATAAGTAACGCTAATGCAGAAATTTCACCAATACAACCGCCTACATTACCTAAAAATGCATCTGCAATTGAAGGCATTGAGCCACCACCATACTTAGCAATAGCAAGAGGTGTTGCTGTAGAAACTCCATTTAGTGTCCATTCTGTCATATGACCAGGATAAGCAGATAATAAGAAAGCTCTACCTAATAGTGCAGGGTTTACTATATTTTGTCCAATTCCTCCAAAGAAGCATTTAACAACTATGATAGAAACAGCACTTCCTACAACACAAATCCAAATAGGGGCAGTTGGTGGAAGATTATAAGCTAAAAGTATTCCTGTAACAACTGCACTTAAATCTTTTATAGTAATAGGGCGTTTTGTTATTTTTTGAAATAAATATTCAAAAACTACGCAAGAAACTACACAAGCAATTGTAACTACAAGTGCTCCAATTCCTAAATATATAACTCCTGCAATTAGAGCAGGCATTAAAGCAATAACAACATCTCTCATTATAGTGTTTACAGAGTCTTTAGACTTTATATGAGGAGATGATGATACTGTAAATAACTTTTCAGACATATTTTTTCACCTCAATTATTTACTTTTCTTTCTATTGTTCATTATTACTCGTTTTCCTTCACGACAAGATTGAGTTAAGTGTCTTTTAGCAGGACAAATATAAGAACAAGCACCACATTCTATACAAGATAGTCCGCTATTCTTTTCAAACTCTTCAAACTCTCCTCTTAAGACTAAACTATTTAATTTAGATGGTACAAGCCACATAGGGCATGCTGTTACACATCTACCACATCTTATACAATTAGATTCTTCAGAAAGATCTGCTTGATCTTTTAAAAGTGCTAATACTCCAGAGGTACCTTTAATTGAAGGAACTTCTAATGATATAAGTGACATTCCCATCATTGGTCCACCAGATAAAACCTTAACTGGATCTTCTTTGAATCCACCACAAGCATCTACAAGTTCAGTTAATGAAGTACCAAATTTAACTTGTAAATTTTTAGGTTCTTTAACTGCTTCACCAGTAATAGTAACAATTCTATCTGTTAAAGGTCTTCCTTTTATAACAACATCACGTATAGCGTAGATTGTTGCTAAATTTTGTACTATACAACCTACATCAGCTGGAAGTTTTCCAGTTGGAACAGCTCTTTTAGTAAGGGCGTAAATAAGTTGCTTTTCAGCACCTTGTGGATATTTAGTTTTTAAACTTTTTACTTCAATACCTTTATATTCTTCAAGTGCAGATTGAAGAATTGATATTGCATCACTTTTGTTATCTTCTATACCAATATAAATATTAGCTTTAGGGAACATATGTTTAATAATCTCTAAGCCTTCTATAATTTCTGCATGTTTTTCAAGCAATAATCTATAGTCACAAGTTAAATAAGGTTCACATTCAGCCCCATTTATAATAATTGTGTCTATTTCTTGCTTTGGTGAAAGCTTTACATGAGTTGGGAAACATGCTCCGCCAAGTCCCACAATCCCACCTTCGTTTATAATTTTTAGCAGTTCATCTTTTGAAAGTGATTTATAATCTTCATGTGGAGTAAATTCACATTCCTCATATAGACCATCATTTTCAATTACGATTGACATGATTTTTTTACCGCTAGGGTGAAGCATTGGTACAACATTTTTAACTGTACCTGATACACTTGAATGAATTGGAGCAGATACAAAACCTGTAGCCTGTCCAATTTTTTGACCAACTAGAACCCTATCACCTTTTTTTACTATTGGTTCACAAGGTGCACCGATATGTTGGCTCATTGGAAATACTAAGTCTTTTTTTGGTAGTAAAGGTTCAATTGCTTTGTCTTTACTTAGAGTTTTTCCATGTGGTGGATGAATACCACCTTTGAAACTAAAAAGTCCCATAAATAATCCTCCTTTTTGTATTCTGAAAGTTAAAAAAATTAACATTTATAAATTAAATGTATGTATACAATTAAAATTATAAGACAAATTATGCGATTTGTAAAATATTTAACCTAATATTAAAAATTTAACAAATTTATATAAATTATAAAAATTAATGTTTAATATTTTAAAAGAAATATTAAACATTAATTTTTATAAAAAATAGCTTTAAATTTAATACAATTAAAATAAATCTATTAAATTTAAAAGGAAAATACATAGTAAAGTAGAAAAAAAGTAATATTAAAATCCTTTAAAAGTCTGTATATTTCAACAAAATTGCTATGAAATATATGGTAAAAATATTAATATTATAAAAAGTAGATGAAAAATGTCGAAAAATACGAAAAGTCTTTAATTTGAATTATAACTATAATTTTATATCAAAATTTTAAAAATTATTTTAATATAAAATTAAAAAAATATTTTAATATTTAAAAAAATATGTAGTAAATTTAACAATCATAGAGAAAAATATATATTATTTGGTAAAAAAGTAGGATGATTTCTAAAAAAATA
>NZ_JAHLNC010000007.1:0-203050 GCF_018916625.1 Clostridium senegalense | reverse complement strand
CTGGTGATGATGGTTTAGAGGGTAACACTCCTTTCCATTCCGAACAGGCAAGTTAAGCCTCTAGACGCCGAGAGTACTGCACGGGAGACTGTGTGGGAGGGTAGGTTGTTGCCAGGTAAGTACGGCTCGATAGCTCAGTCGGTAGAGCAGAGGACTGAAAATCCTCGTGTCGCTGGTTCGATTCCTGCTCGAGCCACCAGTTAATGGCGCCATGGCCAAGTGGTAAGGCAGAGGCCTGCAAAGCCTTTATCCCCAGTTCAAATCTGGGTGGCGCCTCCAAAAAAGCTTATATCTTTAAGATATAAGCTTTTTTTGTTTTTACAAATTAACAATTATTATAAGATTTTATAATAAACTTTAAATTTATTTATTTATCAAATAAGAAAATTTAAAATTAATATTTCGCTGTTAGTTAACGGTTGTTTTAATTAATTGGTATTATAATTATTACTTACTTATAGTCCTAATGATACTAAAATATTTTTATTTTGAGAAACTAATTTCCAGTTTCATCCATTGCTTTTAATTCTTAACTGCCTCTAGTTATACTTATTTTTATTAACGATAACAAATATTTTATAAGTAAATTTAAATATAAGATTGTTTTCCTATATATAAGAACATTAGAATGGATTTTGTTTTGAAAACTTATACAGAACATATCAGTTGTCAAATAAATTAAAAAAATATTATATTTTTTATATAATAAGTATTATGAAAAAGTAAAAAAGTTTAATATTTTTAAATTCAATCTTAATTTAAACTATATTAAATTAAGGTTAAGTTACTGTTAAGTTGATAAGAAAGACATGAATTAAGAGAAATAGAGAGTTATATTGGGAAAGATAATGTTAATTTCAATTGAATGCAGTTTTTTAGTTTTAAACAACTTTAAATGCTTTAAAATTGAGTAGATTATTTATTAAAAGCTTAGTATAATACTTAGGGCAGACATGTAATTAATTTATAATATGTATTTTAGGAGGGTTTGGAGATGGGGACTATGTATAAGGAAACTATATATAGAAAGAAACTTCCAGCGCTATTATTTTTATTTCTATTGATGATAATATTTATACTCTTGTCGGATTTTATAAACAACAAGATTGAAAGTGTAAGAGTATTTTGTAATATATTCTTTTTAGGGTTAATGGCAATTTGTTGTGGGTTAGAATTTTATAAATGTAATACGAGATATAAGTATTCTATAATAGCTGATCAATTAATAATTCATAAAGTTGTTGGAGATTTACAAGTTTTAGTAGCAGACATAAAAATAAAAGACATTGAAAATATTACTAAAATAAAAGGTAACAAATTATTTTGTTTATTAAGTGGAAATAAGTATACTTGTTGTTTATTAGGTTTAAAGAATAGATATTGTTGCAGTTATAAGTTTAATGGGAAAATAAATAAATTTTATTTTGAACCTAGTAAAAAATTAATAAATAGAATAAATATTATTAGAGAAAAACATGAAATTTATAATGAGGAAACAATAAATAGATTTCATAATGTGTTAATAAAAATGAATAGCTAAACGCTATTCATTTTATTTTTTTATATTAGTATAATGATCAACAGTAATTTCTTTTAATAAATCTTCTCTTTCTAAGAAGTCTATTGAGGTTATTGCCATACATTGAGCGGCCAATAAAATTCTTTCACAAGATAATTTTGATAAAGTAGAATTTTTAAACTCAGTTGAAGGACAATGAATACTTGTATTATCAGTTATAGATATAGATGGATATATAGTAGGTGTAGTATGACTTATAGTTCCAATACCTAATGAATATTCCATAGTTTTAGGTTCATCTATATTTATTATTCCGCATTCCTTTAAATTGTGAGAAAAAATTCTAGATAAAACAGTATTAGAAATTAGTTGCTTACAAGGTAATTCATATAGACATACATTATATTTTATATCTAACATAGAATCTAAATTAGTAAAATAAGTTCTTATTTTATTTTCAATTATTTCTGCCTCTTTGATGCAAGGAGATTTTAAATGAAATTTAAAGGTTTCATTAATTAGTTTATCTTGAATTTTATTATTTATATCTATGTTTAACTTATCTATATAACATTTATCACAAGAGCTTCTAACTATTTGATTTAAGCTTTGTAAATTAAATAATGAAAACTCTAAGGATCTATTATCTGTTTTATTTAAAGTATAGTCTATTTTTAGAGGTATAGAGGCCATAGAAGTTCCACTTTCTGAATTTGCGTTGTCTACGTGTGGTGCAATTATTAAATCAACGTCTTCAAATACATTTTCATGAGTCATCTTTGTTTCACTACCATTTGAGTATAATCCAGGACAACCTATTATAATTATACTTCCATTCATTTTATTTAATATTTCTTTTAAAGCAATGCCAGCGCCGATAGAAATAGCTGCATTTGAATTATTCCCATAAATATGACCTAAGGTTTCATGCGCACTATATTTGCATATATAACATATTTTAGGATAACCCTGTCCATAAGTAGCTTTAAAAGCAGTATTAATATCTAAAAAGTTTTCAGTTATACTAAAATCATGATTTTTTAAAATATCTATTAAGTATTTACAAGAATTATACTCATGAAATGGTTTTTCAGGGTTATTATATAAAAAACTATTTATTGAAAGAATTTCATTTTTTATAGTTGATAAATAACTTATAACATTTTGTTTCACAAGAAAATCTCCTTCCAATTTTAAAAATTTTATATTATATATAAACAATTATTATTATACCCATTAATAATATAAAGTATTAAATACAACACCATTTTATATATGGTCATATTAGCTTGTATATATGGCTATATTCAAGTCAATAATTAATAAGGATGATAAGTTTATTAAAATATTACTTAGCATATAAAGCTAATTTGGGGAGGATAAAATGTGTAATTGTATAATATGTAATAAGTCAAATGATGGTATAATAGTTTATGGAAGAAAAATATGTATGGAGTGTGAAAAAAAAATTATAAATACAGAGCTGAACACAGATTTTTATTTATTTTATAACAAATGTATTAGAAAAAAATTAGTTAAAGGATATATAAGAAATATATTATAGTATAAAAATAAGTGTATCTATAACAATAAGGAACTAAAAGAGGTGAATATCAATGATAAGTACGCCATTAATAGATGGTATTTTAAAATATATAAATGAAGATAATGTTCCTTTATCTATGCCAGGCCATAAATGTGGCAGGGGCTATAAAATTACTAATGAAGGATTATTATTTTTAAATAATTTAATAAAATTTGATATAACAGAGGTTGATGGAGTTGATAATTTACATAGTCCAGAAAATATAATAAAAGAATCTTTAGAACTTCTGTCTAAATTTTATGAAAGTAAAAAATCATACTTTTTAGTAAATGGAAGTACAAGTGGTAACCTAGCTATGATATTTTCATCTTTCCAAGAGGGGGATAAGGTAATTGTCGAAAGAAATTGCCATAGATCTGTATATAATGGAATAATAATGAGAAAATTAAAGCCTATATATATAAAAAATAATATAAGTGAGATATACGATGCTCCGCTATCAATAGATATAGACAATCTTTATAAAACAATAGAAGAGAATCAGGATGCCAAAGGTATAGTTTTGACATATCCTAATTATTATGGAGTATGTTATGACTTAAAGACCATAGTTAATAAAGCCAAATCGTATGGTATGAAAGTAATTGTAGATTCTGCACATGGAGCGCATTTTAAAGCAAATAATAGACTACCTAAGGATGCATTGGAATTAGGTTGTGATATGGTTGTGGAAAGTTCTCATAAGACTATACCAAGTTTAACACAGACAGCATTTTTGCATGTAAATGAAGGTGTAGATTTAAATATTGTAGATTTTTATGTTTCAGCATTTTTAAGTACAAGTCCTTCATATATATTAATGGCATCTATGGAATATGGAAGATTTTTTCTTCAAGAATATGGGGAAAAATTTTATAATGAATTATTAGATTTATGTGATAAATATACTAAAAAAATAAATAAGTTAAGTATATTTCATATAATTTCAGAGAAAGATTTAGATAAAGGACTAACTTTAGATAAAACAAGGTTTATAATAAATGTAGATAAGGGATATAGTGGTCATAAGCTATTATATTATTTAAGAGAAAAGGGTGTTCAGTGTGAATTAAGCGATTGTAGAAATGTAGTTGCTATATTTTCTCCATTTAATACAGAAAAAGATTTCGAAACTTTATATAATGAATTAAAGAATTGTGATGTAACTATATTAAAGGAAAAAAATATAAAGGCTTTAGAATGTCATATACCGAATATTAAATTATATCCTTATGAAGTTCTACATAGAAAACAAGTTCTTAAAGATTATAAAAAATGTCAAAATAAAATATGTAAAGAGGCTGTAGTTCCATATCCTCCAGGTATACCATTAATTATGCCAGGAGAGATAATAGATAAAAAATCTTTAGACATACTGCAGTATTATATAGATAATAAAGTTACTATACTAGGTTTAGAAAACAATAATATAGCTATTATAGAGGAATAGTAAACTGGAGGAATATATGAAAAATGGATTATTAATAGCATTAGAAGGGCCAGATGGAAGTGGAAAAAGTACACAAATAAAAATGCTTTCTAATTATTTAGAAAACAAAGGATATAAAGTTTTAGTTACAAGAGAACCTGGAGGAACTAAAATAAGTGAAAATATAAGAAATATAATACTAGATAATAACAATGCAGAAATGAGTAGTGTATGTGAGGCATTACTATATGCAGCATCTAGAGCACAGCTAATAGAAGAAGTAATAAAACCAGCACTAAAAGATGGAACAATTGTTTTATGTGATAGGTTTGTATATTCTTCAATTGTTTATCAAGGAATTGCAAGAGGTATAGGGGTAAAAGAAGTGCAATGTATAAATGATATAGCTTTAAATGGCATTAAAGCAGATTTAACATTAATGATAAATGTAGAATATGAAAAAGGTTTAGAGCGAAAATCTTCACAAAGGAAACTAGATAGATTAGAAAGTTGCGGTGATGATTTTCATAAAAAAGTTTATAATGGCTATCAACAATTGACTAAAGAAGTGAATAATATAGTTACTATAGATGGAAATAATACTTTAGATTATGTGCATAATAAAATTGTTAATGAAATAGAAAGTTTTCTTAAATAATTATTTAAAATTATAAATTTATATAGTAGGTATGATAAAATCATAATAACTAGAATAAAATGGAAAAAAGAAATTAATAGACTATAAAAATTCCTATATAAATTTACATTTTGGTTATTAATATAAAATTTAGATGGATATTTTTATAAAGTCTAAATAAAGGGGAGATTGTTATGAAACTAGTAATTGCAATAGTTCAAGACGATGATGCACCAGACCTTATTGATGTTATGACCGAAAATGGATTAAGAGTAACAAAACTAGCAACAACAGGTGGTTTTTTAAAAGCAGGGAACACTACATTGATGTGTGGTGTAGATGATGAAAAAGTAAATTTGGTATTATCAATAATAGAAGATATATGCAAAATAAGAAAACAAATAGTATCATCACCTTCACCAGTAGCAGGATCTACAGGAGTATATGTACCGTATCCAATAGAAGTGGATATTGGAGGAGCAACTATATTTGTAGTAGATGTAGATAAATTTTTAAGGGTTTAAAATGTAAAAATAATTATTGGTTAAAATATAATATATGTTTAACAAGACAATTTTCTTTTAAACAACTTAAATTAATATGTGCAGTAAAATAAAATTTTACTGCACATTTATTTTAGGAGGAATTAGTATGAAGAATATAATAGGACATGAAGATATAATAAGTAGTTTTTATAATGCAATAGATTTAAAAACTATTTCTCATGCTCATATATTTTGGGGAGAAGATGGCATAGGAAAAAGTGTAGTATCTAAAAGTATAGCAATTAAACTAATTGGCAAAAGTGAAAATAGAGATTATGTAGATATAGTTGAATTTAAATTAAAAGCTGGAAGGTTATCTATAGGAGTTAACGAAGTAAGGGAATTGATTGAAGAAATAAATAAAAAGCCTTATGAGTCAGATAAAAAAGTAGTTATAATTCACAATGGTGATAAAATGACAACTCAAGCACAAAATGCATTACTTAAAACCATTGAGGAACCACCTAAAAATATATTTATAATAATATTGTGTGAGGAATTAAACAATATTTTAGAAACTATAAAGTCTCGTTGTCAAATACATAAATTTATACCATTAAAGGATGAAGAAATGTTACAATATTTACGAGTTTTTTATCCAGGATTAAAAGAAGAAAATGAAAACTTTCTTTTAGAATTTAGCAGAGGCATACCTGGAAGAGTGGATATGCTTTTAAATGATGATGAATTTAATGAAATAAGAGATAAGGCTATAAACATAATAAATACGTTAGACCATTTGGATATAGAAGATACATTTACCTTAGAAGAGTTTTTTACAAGTAATGTGAAAAGATTTGAATATATAGTTGATATTATGATAAGTTTTTTAAGAGATGCAATAATATATAAAGAAATTGGTAATAAAGACCTTATAATAAATAAGGATAAATTCGAGGAAATAAAGATGTGCGCAAGTATGTTTTCTTTTAAACAATTAAATGATATTATTAGTATAATAAATGCTACAAGAGTTAATTTAGACAAAAATGTAAACAGCGCTTTAGCATTTAATGTTATGTTATTAAAGTTGCAGGAGGTGTAATATGGTTACTGTAATAGGTGTTAGATTTAAAAAAGCTGGGAAAATATATTATTTTAATCCTGGTGAGTTAGATATAAAATGTAGTGATTTTGTAGTTGTTGAAACTGCTAGAGGTGTAGAATTTGGTGAATGCGTTATAGGTAGAAGACAAATTTGTGAGAAAAAAATAGTTTCTCCACTTAAAGATGTAATAAGAAAGGCTACAGAAGAAGACATTTTAAAAAATAAGGAAAACAAAGAAAAAGAAGAAGAAGCTTTTAGTGTATGCATGGAAAAGATAGAAAAACATGCATTAGATATGAAACTTATAGATGTAGAATATACATTTGATAATAATAAAGTTATATTTTATTTTACTGCAGATGGAAGAGTTGATTTTAGAGAATTAGTAAAAGATTTAGCTTCTGTATTTAGAACAAGAATAGAGTTAAGACAAATAGGGGTAAGAGATGAAGCAAAGATGAAAGGTGGCTTAGGTCCATGTGGCAGACCACTTTGTTGCTCAACATTTTTAGGAGATTTTGTACCTGTATCAATAAAAATGGCTAAGGAACAAAATTTATCACTAAACCCTACAAAAATATCTGGAATATGCGGTAGATTAATGTGCTGTTTAAACTATGAACAAAAAACTTATGAGGAAACTAGAAAGAAATTACCTAAAGTAGGATCAATCGTAAGCACAGTAGATGGTGAAGGTGAAGTTATAAGCAACAGTGTAGTTAAAGAAAGCGTTAGGGTTAAAATTAAAGTTGATGGTTCAGATGATGAATTAAGAGATTTTAAAATAGAAAATATAACTTTAGTTAAAGGTAGCTATGAAGATATCATTAATGAAGTTGATATAAAAGAACTAGAGGCTGAGATAGAAGATCATGAACATGATATGATAAAAGAATTAATTAAAGAAGATTAAAAAACAGGTGTAGTTATACACCTGTTTTTATTTTAAATACTTGAATAATGAAGTATAAAATAAGCTAAAAATGCTAATGCAATTATATACATAGGCATAGAAACATCTTTATATTCTTTTTTAAAGAGCTTCATTAAAGGATAGGTAATAAACCCAAAGGCGATACCATCAACTATACTATAAGTTAAAGGTATTAAGGCGATAATTAAAAATGCAGGTAACCCTTCTGTAAAGTTATTAAAATTAATATTTTCTATGTTTTTCATCATTAAAGCACCAATAATTATAAGTATTGGTGATATTGCTGCATCTGGTATTATTTTTATAAATGGTATGAATAGTAAAGATAGTAAAAATAATAATCCAGCTATTACAGAAGATAGTCCAGTTTTTCCACCAGCAGCAATTCCAGCTGCACCTTCAACTGTTGATACAGAGGGACTAGTACCGAATATACCACAAACTATAGTTGAAATAGAAGTAGCTTTTAATGCTGGTTTAAATTTATAATCTGCTTTCAACATTCCATTAATTTGACCATGTAAAAGTCCAATGTTTTCAAAGACTAAAACAAGAGTTAATGAGAATACTGCAATCCAAAATGAAGAATCAGATATTTTAGCAAAACTCATATTAAAAAATATTTGCTTATAACTTCCTAAATCTATTCCTGTAAAAGATAATCCACTTAAATCAACAATTCTAAAGCCAATACATATTAAAGTACCAACTATAATGCTTATTAAAAATCCTCCGGGAACATCCCTTGAAAATAAATAAAGAGTTAATACAAAAATTATTAAAAATGCTAAAACTGAAGGTGAAGTAAGATCTCCTAATGCAATTAAGGTTGTTTCATTACCTACAATAAGTCCGCTTTTTTGAAGACCTATAAAAGTAATAAATAATCCAATTCCAACAGAAATAGCTTCTTTTAATGATTGAGGTATTGCATCAGCAATTATAGTTGATAGCTTTGTAAAAGCTATAATGGAAAAAATTATTCCAGAAATAACTACTGCTCCTAATGCTTCATTAAAGGATAAGCCCATAGATTTAACAATTGTATAAGTGAATAGTGCATTAATACCCATACCAGGCATTATTAACAATGGGGCATTACTTATGAAAGCTACAAGCAATGTTCCGATAAGTGAAGACAAAGCGGTAGCTATTATTAGCCCTTCAAGTGGCATGCCAGTATCACTTAATATACTAGCATTAACTATGATTATATATACTGCAGCAAAAAAAGAGGTTACGCCTGCTGTAAGTTCGCCTTTAAAACTTACATTATGCTCTTTAAGTTTAAATAAATTGTTCATTTTACGACCTCGTTTTATTTTCCCTCGCCCACCCACATCTATTAAAGATGCATTAAAATTATATCACAAAATAACTTTAAATTTATAATTTTTAATGTAATTATAAATTTAATATTATAAATTGAACTTGAATATATTATGTACACTCAGAGAATAATATAAAAAGATTAAAGTATAAAGGAGTGTTAAATAATGAAGAAAGTAGCTGTACAAAAGGGTTTAAATCCAGTAAAAAGCTTTTTAAATCAAGAAGGTTATACAGTTAGAGAATTTGATGGAGCTAAAGAAAATACATCTAAATTTTTAAATAAATTTGACGCTGTAATAATTACTGGTGAAAATGAGAACTTTATGGGTATAGAAGATACTGAGGTTAAGGCACAAATGATTAATGCGGACGGAATGACACCACAAGAAATAAAAAATCAATTAGATAATAATTAAAGAAAAATAAGAACACTTAGACTTATTCTAGGTGTTCTTATTTACATTTTAAAATAAAATAAATAAAAATATGGTAAAAGTGTATAAAAAAAATATTTTTGTTAATTATTTAAATAGAATTTATAATTTAGAGAGGTGTAATAGATATGAAATTTAAAAAGGGGTTAATAGCAACAACAACATGCTTAGTTGTTTTAGTCGGAGTACTAGTAACTGTAAATTTTATTGGTAAAAATGAAAAAGAAATAGTTATTAATGAATCCAAAAATGTAAAAATGGAAGAAAAGCAATCAAAAGAAAATTTACAAAGAGAAAATGAAAAGAATAAAAATAACTTAGAAAATAAGAATAATTCTAAAGCAAATGAAGAACAAAAAGAAAACAAAAAACAGGAGAAAAGTACAAGTAAAACAGAAGAAGTTAAAGAAGGGGTATACACAATTAAGAAGAATGATACTTTATATAGTATAGCTTCGGCATATATGCCAAGTTTTGATACTAAAGAAGTAATTGATACTATTGTAAAAAGAAATGATTTAAAAAATAGTACTAGTGTAATTTCAGGACAACAAATAGTTATACCTTATGAAGTAGCTTTAGAAAGTCAAAGTACAACTAAACAAAGCAGCGATAATAAAGATGCAACAGGAATGGAATATAAAATTAAAAAAGGTGATAGTCTTTATAGTATAGCTCAAGAAAAGATGCCAAATGTAGCTGTAAAACAAGCTGTAAAAGAAATAAAAGAACATAATAACATAAAAGATGAAAATGCTATAAAAGTAGGAGACGTACTTGAAATACCATCTAAATAAAAAAAGAGCCTTACTAATAAAATTAGTAAGGCTAAATTTTTAATATTTGTACAGATGATGTATCTGCATATAGAAAATCACTATCTAAAGTTAAAAGAAAATTAATGTTGTAACATTCGGCAGCGGCTAATATAGTAGCATCATTAACTGCAATATTATGAGTCATCATCAATTCTTTTGTTTTAATCATGCAAATATCATTAATATCTAGATAATTAAATTTTAATGTATGTTCTAATTGAGTATGCATATTAACAGCTGTTTTATAATATATGTTAAGCAAATTTTTTCTCAAAGCATTTTTAGATAAGTTATCAAAATATTTTTTATAGGGTATATCCACAACTTTAGAAGCTCGTTTTTCTTTTAATGATTTTCTATCATATTTATTAAAAGTAGATATAATACATTTAATATTATTTGGAGTATTAAATGGAGTAGCCTTTGTTATTTTATACTGCACATCTATCATAAATACTTTATACATAATCTGATTTAAAACCTCACAAGAGATTATTGAAGTTATATAAAGGATACTTTTGCCTAACATAATTTTTCTTAGAACCTCTATACACTCTGAGTGTTTTGGATCATCATCATATACTAAACTTAGTAAAAATGAAGCATCCAAAAGTATAGAGGTGCTTTCATCAAAGACCACACCTTTAAAAGGATATAAAATCATTTCCATAAAATATACCTTCACTAATTATATAGTATATTTTATTCATATTAACTTAAGTGTTAACTTATTACATAATTAAGTTAAATATTTTTAGTATAATAGGACTAAGAAGAACTGTTATTAGTCCTGCGATTCCAATAGAAAGTCCACTCATAGCGCCTTCAACTTCACCCATCTCTAGTGCTTTACTTGTTCCAAGGGCATGTGCAGATGTTCCAATACCAAGCCCAATAGCAACGCTATGCTTTATCTTACAAACATTACAGATAACAGGAGATAATATAGCTCCAATTATGCCAGTAATTATTATAGCTGATATTGTTATAGCAGGTATACCTCCAAGTTGTTTTGAAACTTCAACACCAATAGGTGTAGTAACTGACTTAGGTATTAACGATAATGCTATATTTCCACTTATTCCAAAAATTTTGCATAATACAATTATAGAAATCATTCCAACAAAAGTTCCTACAGTTATTCCAATAAATATTGGAAGTGCATGTTTCTTCAATAATTCTATCTTTTTATATAAAGGAACTGCTAAAATTATAGTTGATGGTGTTAGAAAAAATGTTATCATGCTTGTACCATTTTGATAATCTTCAAGAGGAATCTTAAAGATTATTAGTACAGCCATTATAATAACCATAGATATTAATAATGGGTTTAATAAAACTAACTTAGTCTTTTTTTGTATATATTGTGCAAATATGTATGTAGATAGTGTTAAAAACATAACAAAAATTGGTGTTGATAATAGTTCTTTCATTATATTATTGTTCCTCCTTAATGATATTTTTCTTTTCTAATACTTTTGTAAGTAGTTGAACTGTGTAAGCAGTAACAATAAGAACTAAACTGGTAGATATAATACATACTAATAAAATTTTTATAACACTGCCTTTTAATATGTCTAAACAACCTAGTATTCCAATACTTGCAGGCACAAAGAAAAATGCTAAGTTATTTAAAAGATAGTTAGAAACTTCTTCTATAGCTTCCGTTTTTAAAATATTGGTTAGTAGTGCAACTAATAAAAGAAGCATACCTATTACATTACCGGGAATAGGTAAATGAAATAATCTACTAACAGCTTCCCCTAAAAATGTAATAAAGAATATTATTGCTAGTTGTTTTAAAATTTTCAAATTTATCACGCTCTCTTCCGTAACATATACAGTAAAAATACAATACCATGTATATTCTATTACATTTTTAAATAATATACTAATGGAAATAAGAGAAGTAATTTATAATATTATAGAAATAATGTAGTTTAATTTAGAAAAAACCAATGTATTGAAACTTTAAAGAGGAATTTAGACTAATTATGCGAATAAATGATATGTAAACATTTTAATTTTGAAATTTAAAAGATAAATTTAAAATTAAATTTAAAATTATTAATATTATTTTATAAATTAATAGATTTAATGTTACAATATCTATTTTAATATTAAAATAGATATTGACTAAAAAGCATATTTTATTAAAATATGGTATGTTGTATGTATACTTAATATAAAAGTATATAATGACTAATTCAAATTAGAAATGAGGCTTAAGTATGGATATTATAAAAAGTGATGAAACTTTAGATGATTTGCAATTAAAGGGAATAAAAGTTATACAGAAAAAAGAAGGCTTTAGATTTGGTGTAGATGCAGTTATGTTAGCAAATTTTTCAAAAGTTAAGAGGAATCATAGAGTCATAGATTTGTGTACAGGAACTGGAATAATACCTTTTATAATATCTGGTAAAACAGAGTGTAAAAATATATTAGGAATAGAGATTCAAAAAGAGTTTGTTGATATGGCCAATAGAACATCTAATTTAAATAACTTAAATGATAAAGTTAAATTTTTAGAAGGTGATTTAACAAATATAAATATGCTTAAAAAAATAGAAAAAGCAGATGTAGTTACTGTTAATCCCCCTTATAAGTTATTTAATTCAGGTATTGTAAATCCTACTGATAGATTAGCTATAGCAAGACATGAGGTTTGTTGTAATCTAGAAGATGTTATAGTAGCTGCTAGAATTCTATTAAAGGATAATGGGCGATTCTTCATGGTACATAGACCAGATAGATTGGCTGATATATTTACAGTTATGAGAAAACATAAAATTGAACCTAAAAGAGTGAGAATGGTACATCCTGTACCTAATAAAGCTCCTAATATTGTGTTAGTAGAAGGACAAAGAGATGGAGGAGCTTTTTTAAAATGGGATGACCCACTAAATGTTCATAATACTGATGGAACATATAGCGATGAAATTATAAAGATGTACAATAGTGATAGTATTTGATTAAAAAAGCAAAGGGTGATAAAGATGAGTGGAAAATTATATTTAGTTCCTACTCCCATAGGAAATTTAAAAGATATGACATTTAGAGCTGTAGATACATTAAAAAATGCAGATATAATAGCTTGTGAAGATACAAGACAAAGCTTAAAACTACTTAATTACTTTGGAATAAAGAAATCTTTAATAAGTTATCATAAGCATAATGAAAATGGGAAAAGTGAAACTATAATAGATATGCTAAAAGAAGGTAAAAATGTAGCTATAATAAGTGATGCAGGAACTCCAGGAATATCAGATCCAGGAGAAGTTATAGTGAAAAAATGTATAGAGGAAAATTTGAGTTTTGAAGTTTTACCAGGAGCAACAGCTATAACAACAGCTTTAGTATATTCAGGACTAGATACTACTAAATTTTTATTTAGAGGTTTTTTACCAAGAGAAAACAAAGAAAGAAAGCCTATAATAGAAGATTTAAAAGATAGAACAGAAAGTTTAATATTTTATGAAGCACCTCATAGATTATTAAATACCTTAGAATTTCTATGTGAGCATTTAGGAAATAGAAAAATATCTATATGTAGAGAGCTTACTAAGTTATATGAGGAAATAATAAGATTACCATTAGAAGATGCTATTAAATTTTATAATGAAAATTCTCCAAGAGGTGAATATGTTTTAGTGGTAGAAGGAAAAAGCAAGGAAGACATAGAAAAAGAAGAAATGTCTAAGTGGGAAGACTTATCTATTGAAGAACATATAAAATCATATATAAAGGAGGGATTGAGTAAAAAAGATTCTATAAAACAAGTAGCCAAAGATAGAAAATTAAATAAGTCAGAAGTTTACAAACACTCCATAGATATATAAAAAATTACAAAACAGTATATTTTTTATTGGATTAAATGGCTTATTGTACCATAACAATGAAGAAAACGTAAAGTTTTTGTAACAAAACAAAACAAAAAGATTGAGAAATGTTGAGTTATTGATAGGTTTAATGGTATAATTAAAAAGAAATTTTATAGGGGAGGGATCTTGATTTGAATAGAAAAATAGTAGCAATAGCTACAGCAATGGTCATTGCAACATCAAGCATGAGTAGCATAGCTATGGCAGCACCAAGTGATAGTGAAATAAATGCTAAAGCTAATGAATATAAAAGTGCTCAAGAAAAGTTAGACCAAATAAATGGACAAATTCAAAAACTAGATAACGAAATATCAAACTTAATGGTGAATATAGACGAAACTAATAGCAAAATAGAAAAGACAGAGAAAACAATAAAAGATACAGCTGCTAGTGTTGAAAAAACAGAAAAAAATATGGCTGAAGAAGAGGATCTATTTAGAGAAAGAATGAGATCTATGTACATGAATGGAATGGATACGTATGTAGAAGTTCTTTTAGACTCAAATGGATTTTCAGAATTAGTTTCTAGACTTGAGAATATAAAGCAAATAATAAATTATGATAAAGAACTAATGACAGAGTTAACTTCTAAGAAAAATGCATTACAAAAAGAAAAAGATACATTAGAAGCTAAACAACAAGAATTAGTTGCATTAAAATCAGAAAATGACCAAAAAATGAAAGAATTAGAAACTCAAAAGAGTGCTTATAATGAAAAATCTCAAGCTGCAAAAAAAGAGCAAGATAAAGCATCTGCTGAATTAGAAAAGTTAAAGTCAGATAAGGAAGCATATGAGTTAGCTTTAGCACAACAACAAGAACAACAAAGAGTATCAAGAGGAGGAGAAACATCTTCTCAAGGTTCAGGAAATAATGGTGGATCATCAAACAATGGTGGAAGCTCTAATAATGGTGGAAGTTCTAACAATGGTGGATCATCAAATAACGGTGGAGGAACAGAAATACCAGCAAGTGCTACTGGACAAGCTATAGTAGATTATGCTATGCAATTCCAAGGAGTTCCTTATGTTTGGGGTGGAACTACTCCATCTGGATTTGATTGTTCTGGATTTACACAATATGTTTATGCTCATTTTGGTATAGATATAACAAGAACAACATACACTCAAATTAACCAAGGTACACAAGTAACAGACTTAGCTCCAGGAGATTTAGTTTTCTTTAGCTACGAAGGTGGCATAGACCATGTAGGTATATATGTAGGTGGAGGACAATACATACATGCACCTCAAACAGGTGACGTTGTAAAAATATCTACATTAGGATTTGGTTATTGTGCAGCAAGAAGAATAGTATAATTTTATAGAATATAGATTATATAAATAAGAGTCATTTTAATAGTGACTCTTATTTATTATATTAAAGGATTTGGTATATTTGCTTAATTAAATTGTACTATTTAATAATAAGAATAAAGTTAAGAAAAGATTACAAAATGTAAATTAATTTGTTAATAATATGTAAATAATAAAAAGCACTAGAAATTCTAGTGCTTTTTATTATTATTCTGATTTTAACGCATTTAAGCAGTTTTTACAAATGTTTTTAGATTTATAATTTATAACGTCTCTAGCATCTCCACAGAAAATACAAGCAGGCTCATATTTTTTTAATATTATTTGCTCACCATCTACGTATATCTCTAATGCATCTTTTTCACCTATGTTTAAAGTTCTTCTTAATTCCACAGGTATAACAATTCTTCCAAGTTCATCTACTCTTCTTACAACTCCAGTTGATTTCATAATTAAGTTCCTCCCAACGTAAATATTCGACAAAAAAATCATATATATTGAAAAATCTATGTATATTTAGCAGAGAATGTCGATAACATATTATTATAAAGTTACAAAATTTCTACTAAATTCCATCTATAGTTAATATACTACCATATTATACAAATGTCAATATGCTTTCAAATGAAAAATATAAATATTTGAATTAGTAAAAAAACATTGGTATATAGGCATTTAAAGAGTTTATTATTAATTCTAATTGAAAGTAAAGAATAAATAAATGTAAAAAATAAAAACAAATGTAATAAGATGTATATTTACGTGAAAAATGTCGAAAAGAAGAGAATAATAGAGAAAGAATAAGATTAATAAAACAAGAAAATCCTTAAAAAAAATAAAAATCTATAAAAAATAAAAAATAAAAATATTATGTAAATATTAATTTAAGTTATAGGAATTTAAAGTAAATTATTTTATTAAAATAAATATAAAAAAATTAATAATAATTATTTAAGACTTGAATATATTTATCATAGCAAGGTTAAGTGAAATTTATTTTTAATCAATAATAAATTAATCGTCTTTTATTAAAATAAATGAATATGTAAATAATAAGATTATAATAGAATTTTAAGTATACTTTATTATTTAGTTTATCTTGTTATATTTTGATTTTTAAATATAAAACATCATTGTACATAAGTAAAATAAAATATTGAAGAGGTAAATTTAAAAAGTCAACCTTAATTATATGAAAAGTTATAGAATGTATTTAATTTATTCGACAAAATCAAAATTTATATCATAATATGAAGTATAATGCTATGTATAATATATAGAAAAGACAATTTATACAATAAATTGACGGAGGAATTTCAATTATTTCCACAAAAAAATAACAACTTATACACAGGCATATTGTGGATAATGTGGATTAAAAAGCAACTTTTTCCACACCTGTTTTACAAAGTCTTGGATAATGGCTTAGATATTAGAAAAGTTATCAACACATTTTGTTGATAACTTGTTAAGAATAGTGGATAAGTATGTAAATAACTATAAATCAATTAAACAGTAAATAAATAATGAAATAAATTATTTCCTAGGATTCAATTTGTAAAAAAATGTAGTAAATTAAAATATTAATACTAAAGTCATAAGTATACAAGTTATAAACTTAATTCATTCAAAAACTAAAAAATAATGTAATACAAAATACAGTATTAAATTAAAAATTATGGAAGTTCTATATTTAGTGGTTGAAAATAATTTGTAATAAGTTTAGTTATAACATATAATATGATTACAAAGTGGAAAGTAAACAAAATAGAGGTGATAAAATGGAATATGATAACAAAAGAATTGGCGAATCAATTGTAAAAGATGTTTTAGATAAAATCTCAAAACTATCTGAAGAAGTTTCAGAAAAAAGCATTATATCATATGAGGATTTACCACAATATGATTTGTTTTTATCACAAGTTAAAGATTATCTTAATGATCAATTTGATGATGATAATTTTACTAATAATATACTACAAAATTATATAAAAAGTGAAGTTATTTCAAAGCCTGAAGATGGAAAAAAGAGGGGATATACTAAACTGCATTTAATACAACTTGTACTTTTAAGTTATATGAGACCCATACTTACAACAGAAGAGATAAGAAGTGTATTTAGACTTGCATTTAATGAGATTAATGATAGAGAAGATGACATATTATCATGGGAAGAAACATATAAGGTTTTTTCTGATATGCAAAAAAATAGTTTTAGCAATCTATTAATAAATGATAGATTTGGAGATAAAGGGCAGTTGATTTCATATTTTAAAGATAAGGAATTTAAAGAAGATGAATATGAAAGAATTATAATATTTTTAATAGTAATGACATTGGTAGCAGAAGCAAGTACTATTAAAAAGTTAATTAGAAAAATTGTAAATGAATATACAGAATAATCTATAGTTATGGATAAAAACAGCTTTTATAAAACAAACTAAAAGAAGGTAAAAAAGTTTTATAGGAGTTGTAATTATGAATAATGAAAAATTGATTATTAAAAATAATATAAATGAATCTATTGATGATATAATGAATAGTTTAAAAAAAATATCAGAGCTAGAATTTAAAAACCCACAAATTATTGAACTAGATAAATATTTTTTCCATAACAAAAATTTTTTAATGAATTTTCAAAAATCTATTGGTGGGAAGGAGCACCATGTTTACTCAGGTGGCCTTGCAAAACATACCTTAGATGTTATGGAAATTACAAGAGATTTATGTTATAGGTATGATTGCAGTCATAAAGAGATTGCTATATTATCAGCAAAGTTGCATGACATAGGTAAAATTTATGAGTATAACCAAGACTTTAGTACAACTCTTCGCGGTGAGATGGAAGGTCATATAGTAATAGGTATGAATATGATAGAAGAAGCCTTAAATTCAAAAGCAGAATTTTATGATGAAGATTTAAAATGCAGAATAAGAGGATGCATTGTTCAACATCACGGAGCAGTTAAATATGGTTCTCCTAAATCGCCAAATAGTCAAGAAGCCTACATAGTTCATCATGCAGACTATTTAGATTGTATAATGAATAAAATAAAAACAATAAAAGCTGATACACAAATAGGTAATTGGACTGAATTTAATGAAAAAATGAGATGTAAATTATATATTTAAATTTAAAATAAAAGCTTTTGCTGTTTAGCAAAAGCTTTTAAAATTAGCAACTACTTTGAGGTATATTTTTAGCTATAACTTTAAAAGTTTCGCCAAAAAGAGTTCTTGAATAAGATACAACACAATCTTTAAAAATTTCAGCTTCATCATTATCAACAATAAAGTTAATTCCATCAACAACTTGCGCTATATCATTTTCAGTCTGTTCGTCCAGAACAGCACCTAATGTAGGGCCACCTCAGCCAAAGCCTTTTATCATTAATCTAAATGATTTTTTATCATTTTTTTCAAGCTTTTTTAATAAAGCAGCTTTTGTTTTATCATCAAAAGAAATTTTCATGAAATTTTCCTCCTTGTATTTTAATATTGGTTATATTTTTAGTGTGCCAAAATATAAAGAAAAAACTTTATAAAATTTTTGGCAGTGTTTCCTTTAAGTATTTTAATTATAACACAATTCAATCTATATATCTATATATTAAAATATACAAATTTTAGAAAAAGGTGAATATTTATTATTAAATTTAAATAAAATATATTGACAATTAGTTAAAGGTTATATATAGTTATTTTAAAGATAATAACTTTATGTCCTTTTAAATTTGATCCAGAGAGATCAGAAAGGGAAGAAAATAATATAGCTATATAAGTGTAGCTAAAATTAGCTATAGTTATATAGTTGTAATTAAAATGCTTTCCTTTGGGAAAGCATTTTTTATTGCAAAAAATACCCTTTAAATTAACCCAGTGAGGTAAAAAGGAGATGTTTTATATGTTAAAAGGAAGAAATTTAATAGAACCAATGGATTTCACATTAGAAGAATTAGAACAAATATTTTTATTGGCAGATGAAATAATAAAAAATCCCACTCAATATGCCAAAATGTGTGATGGAAAAATACTTGCAACATTATTCTTTGAACCAAGTACAAGGACAAGGTTCAGTTTTGAAGCAGCTATGCTTAGATTAGGTGGTAATGTTATAGGTTTTTCAGAAGCAAACTCAAGCTCAGTTGCAAAGGGCGAAAGCATTTCAGATACTATAAGAACTGTTTCTTGTTATGCGGATATTGCTGTTATGAGACACCCAAAAGAAGGAGCAGCACTAGTAGCATCAGAAAGTTCACATATACCAGTTGTTAATGCTGGAGATGGCGGACATCAACATCCAACACAAACGCTTACAGATTTATTAACTATAAGAAGAGTTAAGGGAAGACTAAAGAACTTAACTATAGGATGTTGTGGAGATTTAAGATTTGGAAGAACAGTTCACTCACTAATAAAGGCATTATCAAGATATGAAGGAAACAAATTTATATTAATATCCCCACAAGAGTTAAAAGTACCAGAATATATAATAAGAATTTTAAAAGAAAAAAATATAGAATTTAAACAAGTAGAAAAAATGGAAGAAGTAATAGATGAGTTAGATATTCTTTATATGACAAGAGTACAAAAGGAAAGATTTTTTAACGAAGAAGATTATGTAAGGTTAAAAGATTCTTATATACTATGTAATGAAAAAATGAAGTTAGCTAAAGAAGACATGATAGTGCTTCATCCATTACCAAGAGTGAATGAGATAGCATATGAAGTTGATGATGATCCAAGGGCAGTTTATTTTAAACAGGCCAAATACGGTATGTTTGTAAGAATGGCTTTAATATGCAAACTTTTAGGATTAGCGTAATTAAAAGATGAGGGGGATTTTCTATGTTAACAATAAATAGTATAAAAAATGGAATTGTTATAGACCATATAGAATCTGGAAGAGGAATGAAAATATTTAATTATTTAGGATTAGATAGAGCACAATATCAAGTTGCTTTAATTATGAATGCACATAGTGAAAAGTTGGGGCGAAAAGATATTATAAAGATAGAAAATGTTATGAAACTAGATTATACAGTTTTAGGATTAATAGATAGAGGTATAACTGTAGATATAATAAAAGATGAAAAAATAGTAGAAAAAATAGACTTAACCCTTCCTAAAAAAGTTGAAGGAATCATTAAGTGTAAAAATCCTCGTTGTATAACGTCAATAGAACCGTATATAACTCATACACATTATTTATTCAATGAAGAGAAAAAAGAATATAGATGTAAATACTGTGATGAGATTATAAAAGTAAAGGAAATACGTTATAACTAAGGAGGGTTAAATTTGTGGAATTATTAATTAAAAACGCAAAAGTTGTAGACTGTTACGGAAGTTATTTAAGTGATGTTTATATAAAGGATGGCAGTATAAATAAAATTGGTAGAAACTTAAGAAAATCTTGTAAAACTATAGATGCAAAAGGTTATGTCCTTATGCCATCTTTTGTAGATTTACATGTACATTTTAGAGAGCCTGGATTTACCTATAAAGAAGATATAGAATCAGGTTCAAAGGCTGCAGTTAGAGGTGGATATACAATGGTAAATCTAATGGCAAATACAAATCCTGTATGCAGTTCTATGGATACAGTAAATTATGTTAGAGGTAAGGCTAATCAAATAGGTTTAATAGATATACATCAAACAGTTTCTATTACTAATAGTTTTGATGGTAAAGATATAAGTCATTTGGATAGGATAGATAATTCCATAAAAATTATATCAGAAGACGGAAAAGATGTAATGAATAGCAAAATTATGTTAGATGCTATGGTTAAAGCTAAAGAAAAAAATTTAATACTTATGTGTCACTGCGAAGAAGAAAATCTATCAAAATATGATATGAGAATAGCGGAAAATATAATGACCTTACGTAATTTAGAATTTGCAAAGATAACAGGTGCTAACGTTCATATAGCACATGTAAGTACTAAGGAAGCTATGAAATACATTATAAGATATAAAGATGAAGGGATAAAAGTTACTTGTGAAGTTGCACCACATCATTTGTTTTTAGAAAATGAATGTGACTATAAAGTAAATCCACCAATAAGAAAAAAAGAAGATGTAGAATTTTTAATTAAGGCTATAGAAGATGGGTATGTGGATGCTATAGCAACAGATCATGCACCACATAGTAAAGAGGATAAGGAAGGTGGAGCACCAGGTATATCTGGAATAGAAACAGCATTTAGTTTGTGTTATACAAAACTAGTAAAAGAAAATGGAATATCTTTAGAAAAATTAAGTGAAATTATGAGTAAAAAACCTAGTGAAATATTAGATGTTAAAAAAGGAAAAATTGAAATTGGATATGAAGGTGACTTGGTTTTAATAGATTTAGAAGCTAAATATGATATAGATTCAGAAAAATTTTATTCAAAGGGAAAAAATACACCGTTAAATGGTGTAAAGGTATATGGAGATATAATAAAAACCATAAAAAATGGTGAAATAGTTTATTCAAATAATAAATATGAAATTTAGATGTTTAAGTGTAGAATGAGAGGGCGTTTAATGATAATAGATAAATTATTTAATATAGTCAAAGAAAAAGGACATGTTTGTTTAGGTCTAGATACAGACCTAAGCTACATACCTAAAGATTTTTTTAATAAATTTTCATCAATATCAGAAGTTATATTTCAATTTAATAAAAGTATTATAGATGCAACTTTAGATGTTGTTGCTTGTTATAAACCTCAAATAGCATATTATGAAGCATTGGGATTAGAAGGACTTATAGCATATAAAAATACTGTAGGGTATATAAAGGAAAAAGGTGGAATTGTTATAGGGGATATAAAAAGAGGGGATATAGCAAAAACAGCTGAAATGTATGCAAAAGCACACTTTGAAGGGGAGTTTGAGGTTGATTTTATAACATTAAACCCATATATGGGATTGGATACTATAAATCCATATATACCATATATTGAAAAAGGCGAAAAAGGAATTTTTGTATTAATAAGAACATCTAATAAAGGTGCAAAAGATATACAGTATATAAATACATTAGATAATGAAAAGGTATATTCAAAAGTTGGAGATAAACTTAACAAAATGGGAGAAAATTTCTTAGGACAGTGTGGATATAGTTCTATAGGTGGAGTCATAGGATGTACTCATACAGAAGAAGGAGTTATGTTAAGAAAAAAATTAAATAGTACATTTTTCTTAATACCTGGATATGGAGCACAAGGTGGAACGGCAGAAGATGTAGCTATGTATTTAAAAGATGGAAATGGTGGAGTGGTTAATTCATCAAGAGGTATACTTCTTGCATATAAAAAGTATGAAGATGGTGAAAAATATTTTGATAAATATGCAAGAGAAGAAGTCATAAGAATGAGGGATGAAATAGGATTAGCTATAAAAAATAATAAAAGAGGGTAATCGCAAGCTTTTTCAAATCTTATATATGAGGATGGTTTTATGAATTTAAATAAGGAATTTACAATAAATAGAGTTTTAGAGAATAAAGAGATTTCAAAGGGAATTTATAAGATAAAAGTAGCAGGAAATTTCAAGGCAAATCCAGGGCAATTTTATATGGTAAGATGCTGGGAAGATGAACCAGTTTTATCAAGGCCTATAAGCGTTCATAACGTTGGAAAGAATGGAGATTATATTGAGTTTTTATATGCTGTTGTTGGGAAAGGTACAGAGCTAATAAGCAAGTTAAAACAAAGTGATGAAATAAAAATAATGGGTCCATTAGGGAATGGATTTAATGTAGAAGAAGTTAAAGGTAAAAATATTGCAATAGTATCAGGGGGAATAGGCATAGCTCCAATGGGATATCTTTTAAGCTTATTAAAAGAAGAAAATATAGATTTATATGCAGGGTTTAAAGATTTAACATATGGAATTGAAGATATGAAAAATATTATTAAAAAAATATATGTATCAACAGAAGATGGAAGTTGTGGCCATAAGGGTTATATAACAGATATATTAGACACAAATAAATATGACTTAGTATTATGCTGTGGGCCAGAAGTTATGATGAATAAGGTAGTGAAAATGTGCAAAGAAACAAACACAAAGGTCTATATATCAGAAGAAAAAAAGATGGCTTGTGGAATAGGAGCTTGTTTAGTGTGTACTTGTAAAACTAAACAAGGAAATAAAAGAACTTGTAAAGATGGACCAGTATTTTGTGGTGATGATATAGAAATTTAATAAAAATATATAGGGCTTTGAAGATTAGTACATGAGGTGATGATTAATGATGAACGTGAATATATGTGGAGTTGAACTGAAGAATCCAGTAATAGCTGCATCAGGTACATTTGGTTTTGGACAAGAATATAACGAGTTCTTTCCAGTTTCTAAACTTGGTGGAATAAGCTCTAAAGGATTGACTATAAACCCTAAGGATGGTAATGGTGGAGTAAGAATGCAAGAAACTCCATCTGGAATGTTAAATAGCGTTGGACTTCAAAATCCAGGCGTAGATAAATTTATAGAAAAAGAACTGAAAAATATGGAAGAGTTAAATACAGTAATAATTGCAAATTTAGGTGGGGGTTCTATAGAAGAATACATTAAAGGTGTTAAAAAATTAAACTGTAGTAATGTAGATATGATAGAACTTAATATATCCTGTCCTAATGTAAAAACTGGTGGGATGGCATTAGGGATTAAATCATCTATAGCATATGATGCAGTTAAAGAAGTAAAAAAATATTGCAGTAAACCACTTATAGTAAAATTATCACCTAATGCTGAAAACATTCAGGAGATGGCAATAAGCTGTTGTAAAGCAGGAGCAGATGCATTATCATTAGTCAATACTTTTAAAGGCATGGCAATTGATATATATAATCAAAGACCTGTCTTTGAAAACATATATGCAGGACTTTCAGGTCCAGCGATAAAACCTATAGCCCTTAGAATGGTGAATGAAGTAAGTAAAGTGGTAGACATTCCTATAATAGGATTAGGTGGGATAAAAACATGGCAAGATGCTATTGAATTTATAATGGCAGGAGCTTCGGCAATACAAGTAGGAACTGCTAACTTTATAAAACCAGATATTATGCTAGATATTATAAATGGTATGGAAAATTTTTTAAAAGAGAGAAACATAAAAAATATAAATGATATAAGAGGAATAATATAAGGCATAATAAAATAAATTTGACTTGGAGGAATTATAATGGAAAAAATGATTATAGATATATTAAAAGAAACTAATGCATTATTAGAAGGACATTTTTTATTATCATCAGGTAGACATAGTAACAAATACTGTCAATGTGCTAGACTACTTCAATATCCAGATAAAGCAGAAAAAATTTTAAAAGTTGTTGTAAATAAAATAAAGGATATAGATTTTGATATTGTTGTAGGACCAGCTATGGGTGGTGTTATAGTTGCCTATGAAGTAGCAAGACAGTTAAAAAAACCAGGAATATTCACAGAAAGAAGAAATGGAGTTATGACTTTATCTAGATTTGAAATAGAAAAAGGAACTAAGGTAATGATATCAGAGGATGTTGTAACTACAGGAAAATCAACTATGGAAGTGTGCAGATTATTAGAAAATTTAGGTGCAGAAGTTGTTGGGGTCTGCTCAATTGTTGATAGAAGAGGCGATGTATCGGAACTTAAATTACCATTATATAGTGCTATAAAGCTAAATGTAGAGAACTTCGAAAAAGAAGAATGTCCACTATGTAAAGAAGGTATTCCATATGTAAAACCAGGTAGTAGAAACATTAAATAGTTTTAAAAGTAATAAAAATTTATTCAAAATTAAAGTTTAAATAAAGGTTATAAGATATATATTTATAAAGCATATCTTATAACCTTTTAATTTTAAAGGTCTAAAAATATAATAAATAAAACATAAATAAAAATTTACAAAAAATATACATTTACATAAAAATTCACATATATTGTATATTCCATTATAAGTAATTAAAAAAATATATAATATATATTCTATAATTTAAAAATATCTTGTTAAGGTATAATATTAAAAGTAAGAAAATAGATTATTTTATTAATTTATTTTTTAAATAATATTATTATATTGTAATATAAATATTATTAATTTAAGATAAAAACAATATTTTCACAAAAAAAATAAGAAAAAAGTAATAAATAATATTTAATTTTATAAAAATAAATTAATATAAATATAATTAATCGTTAATAAGTTATAATTTTATATTTATTAAAAAAATGTATAGCAAATGAATATACTTTATCATAGTAAATTTGACATAAAATAGAAAATTATTTACTATAATAGTACTTTATATTAAAAACATCTTATGAAACCACTGCATAAAACATCATGTTAAACATAATTTTAATACTAATGAAACAAGTCTATTAGATATAGAACACATGACAATTAAAAATTCAACAAAATTAAAAATTAATTGATATTGATATTATAAATAAGTATTTTAAATAAAAAGGGTTCTGGGGAAAGAATTAAAAAATATTATAAAAATAAATATGTTTTTAAATGGGGGGATATTGTGAAAATAGTATTAGCTTTAGGGGGTAATGCACTACAATCAAATCCAAAGGATAAAAGTGCAGAATCACAATTAAAAACATGTAAAGAGACAGCGAAATCTATTGTTGATTTAATAGAAGATGGACATTCAATTTCTATAGTACATGGGAATGGGCCACAAGTAGGCCAAATAGTAGCTACAATTGAAGATGCTATAAAATATAATGATAAAAATATTTTATTTCCATTTGATGTGTGTGGAGCATTTACACAAGGATATATAGGTTATCATCTTCAAAATGCCATAAGTGAAGAATTAAAATATAGGGAAATTAATAAGTCAGTAGCTACAGTAGTAACTCAGGTTTTAGTAGATGAAAATGATAGTGGCTTTAAAAATCCTACAAAACCTATAGGTTCATTCTATTCTAAAGAAGAGTCAGAAAATTTAGAAAAAAATCAAGGGTATATTATGCGAGAAGATGCTGGAAGGGGATATAGAAGAGTTGTAGCTTCACCAAGGCCTGTAGATATAATTGAAAAAGAAACTATAAAAGATTTAGTTAGAAATGAAAAGGTAGTTATTTCTTGTGGTGGTGGTGGAATACCAGTAATAAAAAAAGGCAATACAATAAAAGGTGTTGCAGCAGTTATTGATAAGGATTTTGCAGCAGAAAAATTAGCAGAGATATTAGATGCAGATTGTTTGTTAATATTAACAGCAGTAGAAAGTGTATGTATAGATTATAACAAAGCAACAGAGAAAAAATTGAAGTCTGTTACTATAAAAGAAATTAACAAATATATAGAAGAGGGACAATTTGCTCCGGGAAGTATGCTTCCGAAAATAGAAGCGTGCAAAAAATTTGTTCAATTTGGTGATAATAAAATGGCAATAATATCATCATTATCTAAAGCAAAGGAAGCATTAAAAGGGGAATGTGGAACTAAAATAATTAAAAAGTAGGGGGCGATACTGGATGGAACAAAGAGGGGTGAAAGTTTATTCTGAAATAGGTAAATTAAAGACCGTTCTTTTGCATAAACCAGGTAGAGAAATAGAAAACTTAACACCAAGATATTTAGAAAAGTTATTATTTGATGATATACCATATTTAAAAATTGCACGTGAAGAACATGATAAATTTGCAGAAGTGTTTAAAATGAATGGTATAGAAGTTTTATATTTAGAAAACTTAGTAACAGATTCAATAAAAGATTCAAATATAAAGGAGCAGTTTGTAGAAGATATATTATTAAAAAGTAATTTAATTGATAATAAAATAAAGGGAGAACTAAAAAAGTATCTTTTAAGTATGTTACCTAAAGAAATGATTGATGTTATTATGGCTGGAGTCAGAAAGGAAGATATACTTTTAAAAGAAAGTAAAAGTGAATATCCTTTTTTATTGGAACCAATGCCTAATTTATATTTTACGAGAGATCCATTTGCGTGTATAGGAAGTGGAATATCTTTAAACTCTATGAGAAAAGTTGCAAGAAAAAGAGAGACTCTTTTTGGAAAATATATATTTAAGTATCATCCATGGTTTAAAGATACAAAGGTGAATATATATTATGATATGGACAACCCTTCATGTATAGAAGGCGGAGACCAGCTAGTATTATCAAAGGAAGTATTAGCTATTGGATGTAGTGAAAGAACAGATAAAGAAGCTATATTAAAGCTTGCAAGCAATATTTTTAAATCAGGAGAAAGCTTTAAAAAAATATTATTATTTAATATACCAAAAATAAGAGCATTTATGCATCTGGACACAGTATTTACTATGGTGGATTATGATAAATTCACAATACATCCAGAAATAGAAGATACATTAAGAGTAATAGAAATAAGTTATGATAAAACAAACCAAAATGTGCTTACAAAAGAGTGTGAAGAAAGTCTTGAAAGTATATTAAGTAAAGCTTTAAAAACGGAAGTTACGCTTATAAGATGTGGTGGTGGAGATAAAATAGCAGCAGGAAGGGAACAATGGAATGATGGTTCTAATACCTTAGCTATATCACCGGGAAAAGTAATAACTTATGATAGAAATTATGTTACAAATGAGCTTTTAGACAAGCATAATATTGAAGTATATGCTATTAAATCTAGTGAGCTTTCAAGAGGGCGTGGTGGCCCGAGATGTATGTCTATGCCATTTGTAAGAGAAGATATTTAGCTTAAATTGAAAATTATTATAATATATTTTAAATAATTTTGGGGGTATTAAAAATGTATAATTTAAGAAACAGAAACTTTTTAACACTAATGGATTTTTCACCAAAAGAAATAAACTTTTTTTTAGACTTAGCACAAGAATTAAAAAGAGCAAAATATGCAGGGGTAGAACAACCAACTTTAAAGGGGAAAAATATAGTATTATTATTTGAAAAAGATTCAACTAGAACAAGATGTGCTTTTGAAGTAGCGGCTCATGATCAAGGTGCACATGTAACTTATTTAGGACCTACAGGAAGTCAAATGGGAAAAAAAGAGTCTATTGCAGACACTGCTAGAGTTTTAGGCAGAATGTTTGATGGAATTGAGTACAGAGGATTTGGACAAGAAGTAGTAAATGATTTAGCTAAGTATTCAGGGGTGCCTGTATGGAATGGTCTTACTAATGAAGATCACCCAACACAAGTATTAGCAGATTTTTTAACTATAAGAGAACATTTTACAAAGCCACTTAATGAAATAAAATTTGTTTATACTGGAGATGGAAGAAATAATATGGCAAATGCTCTTATGATTGGAGCAGCTAAAATGGGAATGGATTTTAGAATAGTTGCGCCAAAATCATTATTTCCAGAGGAAGAGTTAGTAAATAAATGTTTAGAAATTACAAAATGTACTGGTGGAAAAATAACAATAACAGATAGTGTAGGAGAGGGCGTTAATGGTGCAGATGTAATTTACACAGATGTATGGGTTTCTATGGGTGAAGCAGATGAAGTTTGGGCGGAAAGAATAAAACTTCTTCTACCATATCAAGTTAATTCAAAAATGATGGAGTTAACTAATAATAAAGATGTTAAATTTATGCATTGCCTTCCAGCATTTCATGATTTAAAAACGAAAGTAGGAAAAGATGTTTTTGATAAATTTGGTATAGATGCAATGGAAGTGAGTGATGAAGTTTTTGAAAGTGAAGCATCAATAGTATTTGATGAAGCTGAAAATAGAATGCATACCATAAAAGCTGTTATGGTAGCTACTTTAGGAAAATAATTTTTAATTTTAAAGGTATCTTAAAAATAGTTTTAAGATACCTTATTATTTTTTATGTAAAAATAATAATTTAATAAATTAGGTTAAAAAGTAAAATTTGATTTAAAAGTTTAAGAATGTATATTATTCATAAAATATTAATCATAAATATAAGGAATTCTTAATATTATATATCATTGACACAAGGGAATTAAGACAATGAGGACAACCATAAAGTTTACTAAAGGGAGAGAGATGCTATGATTAATGAGATTCCAACAATGATATATGATAACTTAGGAAATCAATTAAAAGTTGTTAGAAATAATAAAATTTTTTTTAAAAATAAAAATAAATATGGATATGTATTTCATGTCGAAAAAGCTGAGAAAGTAAGCACTGTAAGTGAGTTTGAGCTAGAATTTAAAGATGGAAAATATATATTAAAAAGAGATATTTTTTTAGAAGTAATATCAGTATAAAATTAATTTCCTAAAATTATAATAAAAACTATTGAAGTTGAGCACAATAGTATAGAGAAATAGATAATAATTTTAGGAGGTATTTAAATGAATAAAAATTCTAAAAGACTTATGGCGTTAGTTCTTTCAGCATCACTTCTTGCAATGCCATTAGTTGGATGTACTAAAAACACAACTGACAATACAACAAATAAAAATGGTATGACAAACAATAATGGTATGACAAACAATAAAGGAAATGCAAACAATGCTACAGGTAATGAAAAATCAGCTGAGCTTGAAAGATCTAAAGTTATAAGAGAAAAAATAGCAACAATAGCTGGTGTAAAAGAAGCTAGTGCTGTTGTTCATGACAATACAGCTGTAGTAGGTGTAGCATATAATGATGACATAACTTCTAAAACAGAAGTTAATAAAGCAATAGAAGATGCTATAAAACAAACAGATAATAAAGTAACTACAGTTAAAATTAGTGATGATACTGCAATGACTGTAAAAATTAAAAAAATGTATGAAGACTTAGGTAGTGGAAAAACATGGGAAGATGTAAAAGGTGACTTTGAAGGATTTAAAAAAGACATAATGTAATTATAAGATAAAAACTCTACTAAAATATGTAGAGTTTTTCTTTTTAAAAAGAAATAATTTTAAAAATGAAACAAGAATAAAAACATATATTGTTGGGAATTTTATAATTAAACTATAAATAAAAAGTGAGGTAATTATATGATAGCAAAAGTTGATAAAGCAACATGTATCAGTTGTGGTAGTTGTGCAAAACTATGCCCAGAAGTTTTTGAAATAGGTGTTGGTGATAAGGCTTATGTTAAAGTGGAAAAAGTTCCAGTTATAAATGAATTCAATGCAAAAAAAGCAGAAAAAAACTGTCCTGTTGAAGCAATAAAAACATGTTAGTTTACTTTAGATAATATAGGGGGATAATTTAAATTGCAAAATGTTTTATATAAGATATTTTTTATTTGAAATACCAAAATAATAATTAAAATTATTTTGGTGTTTTTTTATGATTAAATATAAATTTGGTCAGATTTGTAGCAATATGAAGGTCTCTAGAATATATATATAATAATAAAATATAATTTGGAGGGGAATTTATGGAGGCTTTTATGCAAAATGGTCTAGTTCAAGCATTGCTTATAATTTTAGTTGTATTGGCAATTGGAATACTTGTAGGACTGTTGAAGAAGAAAAATATAATACCAGATGATAAATTCCTAAATTTCGGATATACAATTATTGATATGTTAGATGAATTAGGAGTAGCAGATGAAAATACGAAAAAGATATTAAGAATAATAATGGATGGAGTTAGATATGTTGAAGAAAACTTTAATAACATGTCTAATCCAGTAAAAGAAGAAACTGCATTAAATGTGGTAAAAGAAAATCTTGAAAGTATTAATGGTATAGAAAAACTAACAGAAGAAGACATCAAGACACTTATAAGACTTTCTGCAATATTATTAGGTGAAAGTGAAAAGAAAACAGTTGAATAATTGATTCATAAAGAAAAGGATGCAAAAGCATCCTTTTAAACTTTAAATAAAAATTTTATTTACATAATAATTAATCTATAAGTAAACATATACTTTGAGAAGATATACCTTCTCCAGTTCCAGTAAATCCTAAACCTTCCTCAGTTGTAGCTTTCACATTAATTTTATTACAATCTATATTAAGTGAATCACTTATGTTAGATACCATTGTAGCGATATAAGGAGCCATTTTAGGTTTTTGGGCTATTATAGTGGCATCTATGTTACCTATAGTATAGTTATGTTTTTTTAATAAATCACCGACATGTTTTAAAAGCTCCATACTAGAAATTCCTTTGTATTTTTCATCTGTGTCAGGAAAGTGCTTACCTATATCTCCTAGAGCTGCAGCTCCTAAAAGACTATCCATAATGGCATGAATAAGTACGTCTGCATCAGAATGACCTAAAAGGCCTTTCTCATAAGGAATGGTAACTCCACCTAATATAAGTTTTCTGTTATCTGTAAGTCTATGTACATCATAACCTAGTCCGATTCTCATAAAAAACCTCCAAACAAATATAGAATTATCTATAAATAAATAATTTAATATTTTTTAAAATATTAAATTATAATTATAAAATAGATTTATCCTTAATATTATTTATTATACGAAATATTAGGAGAAAGTAAAATAAGTATAAAATATTTATAAAAATAAACAGTTAGTATAATCATTAAATACAGGGTAGAAAATAATCATACTAACTATTATTTGAAATTAAATAATATATAGAATTGTAAAATTATATATAAACTTATATTTTTGTTTTAAAAGTTTTGTATATCTATGTTTATAACTGATTTTTATAGTTATAAATTTTTAATCTCATATTGTAAGGTTTATCATTTTTATTTTCTTTAGGATTTTTATTGTTAAAAAAAGATTTGATTTTTTTTATAGAAAAAAAACTAGATAATTTACTATGATTTTTAATTTTTTTTCTAGATTTAAAGTCTACATAAATAACGTTATTAGACATTTTATCAACCCCCAATGTGCTTGTGGTATGGGAAAGAAGTAAAAACATTTGATAAGAAAATTATACCATAAATTACAGAATATTTTAACAATTCAAATTTTAATTGTTTTTAAATAATATTAATTATCAGTTAAATTTTTGAAACAATAAATAATATGAAACTTATCCACAAATTATAAACAATCATGTTGATAATGTGAATAAAAAATAATTTAAAAATAAACAGTGTACTCACATCTATATTATTTTAATTTTCATTAAAATTATTCTAAAAAAATTAAAGTATAAATAAGTATTAACAATAATTCAACAGATTATCAACAAGAAGTCTGTGGATAATGTTAATAACTTTTTCAACAATATAAGAATATTTACAAATTTTTCATAAGAACTGCAATTTTTGTGATAAAGTTGTTAATTGTTTATAAAAAAAATAATTAAAAATATTAAGATTATTTTAAATATTGAAAAACTTTTAAAAAATTGATATAATTGAAAAAGAGCCAATTGGAAAAAATAACTAATTAAATTGGGGGTATATGAAATGAAAAAGGTATTATCAATTGTGTTAGCAGCAGTTTTAACATTTTCATTAACAGCATGTGGAGCTAATACAACTAATAAAAATGATACAAAAGAAAATACAACAAACACAGAAACTACTAATAAAAAAGATGAAAATAAAAAGGATGAAGAAAAAACTGAAGAAAAAGCTGAAGAAGTTAAATATGAAGAATTTGGACAATTATTAAATGCTGTATCTGAAAAAGATTATTACTATGATGATATAGGTACTATTAAAATATTAAATGATGTAAAAAAAGAAGTAAATGCTGCAAAGAAAGAAGAGTATATTAAAAAGACAAAAGAAATTATAGATAAAGAGATGACAGATAAAAAAGTAGATTTAAGTAAAATTAAAGTTTATGATTACTATAAAAACGCCAACGGAGAAAAATCACAAAAATCTTATGTGGTAGTTTATGGTGATGATAAAGTACCAACTACTGTTTATGAAGTTATGTTTAATATTTCAGAAACTGATGAACCTAGCTTAAAAGAGACAAAGGAAAATAAAGAATTAATTAATGATGATTTTAAAACATTATTTAAAGCTGACCTTGAAAAGCCAGCAGAGAAAGAAGAATAGATTTTTTATAATACTAAAAAATTCATAAATTAAAGGTGATTTTAAAACTTAAAAATCACCTTTAATTTTTTTATATAGAAATACAGTTTTAAATCATATTTCTTCAATAGGCCTTTTATAAAGAGGCATCTTCAGTTTTTACAGAATCTTTTACAAGAGAATTTATAACACTCAGTTCTTTTTCAGTTAAGTATCTCCATTTTCCTAAAGGAATGTTTTTAAGTGTCACATTCATAATACGCACTCTTTCAAGTTTTATCACTTCATATCCTAAATAATCACACATTCTTCTTATCTGTCTATTTAGACCTTGAGTTAATATAATTCTGAAGACAGAAGTACTTTCTTTTTTTACAAAACATTTTTTTGTAATTGTATCTAATATAGGTACGCCATTAGACATAGATCTAATAAAATTATCAGTAATTGGCTTATTAACAGTAACTAAATATTCTTTTTCATGATTATTTCCTGAACGTAAAATTTTATTTACGATATCTCCATCGTTTGTCAGAAAAATTAATCCTTGAGAAGGTTTATCTAATCGTCCTATATGAAATATTCTTTCAGGATAGTTTATAAAATCAACTATATTTCCTTTTATAGATGTGTCTGTAGTACAAGTAATTCCTACAGGTTTATTTAGTGCTATATAAACCTTTTTACTTTTAGGTTTTACAGTTACTCCATTTACAGTTACAATGTCATTAGGTAGGACTTTAGTACCGATATCAGCCTTTTGTTTATTTATAAAAACTATGCCTTTTTCAATTAATCTATCTGCTTCTCTTCTAGAACAGAATCCACTTTCACTTATGTATTTATTCAATCTGATGCCTGAAGCGATTTTTTTATCCATATACATCTTTCCTTTTCTAAAAATATTATAAGTATATAATAATATTATATACTTAAAAACTAAGTATAAAAATTAAATATAATATTTTTATATAAATTACTGTATCTTCTTTCACTATATAACTATACAATATAATTTAAATTTACAAAAATATAAATAAATATACAAATTAAAGGAATCATAATGTATAATTTAAGTATGCTTTATAAGCTATTGTCTAATGATTAGTGAAATTGTTTTAAAAAAATAATATTTAAATTTACAACAATATTTCATTAAAGTTGGACAAGCAATATTAAGAAAAGAGGGGGAAAAATGGAGATAAAAAAGAGGTTTTCTATTATAGGCGTATTTTTATTAATAATGGCCACTATGATTATTACAACATCAAAGGTATATGCAGCAGTAGAGCCTAAGGTTTTTGAACATAAATTAAGTGTTCCAACAAATAAAGTTTGGAGTATATGCCTTAATGATACACTAAATGATAGTGCTGTTAATTCGCTAGAAAGTTCTATTAAAGTTACAACAGTAAATGGTGGCGTAAGCCAACCTATATCTATTAGCTATGATGCTAACAATAAGGTTATAAATGTAAATCCTCCAGAAGGTGGATATGATCCTAATACTATTTATAGTTTATTAGTAAGTAGTTCAATTACAAATTCAATTGGAAGCGGACTTGAAAATAATTATGTTATAGATTTTACTACTGAAAGAAACACAGATACTATTAGTGTTCCAGCAGGAAGCACAGTTGAATATATAGATTATCCATTTACATTAGATGATTTTGTACAAAGTCAATCAGGAAAATTAATTAAATTTTTAAGAAACTCACCGTTTACATCTGATGGAAGTTTATTAAATGTTAAGGCTTTTGCTGATTCAGAGAATTTATCTTTAAATAGTACTCAAGTTTATCAATTTTTAAGTTTAAAATATATAGACGGTATATCACCAGAAGTTTTAGATAGGGAGATAAATACAAAAGGTATTATAAAAGATAAAGGTTCAGTGTTTATAGAAGCAGGAAAAACATATGATATAAATCCTGTATATTTAAATTTACATTGTGCATTAGAAACAGGGGTTGGAACATCTCAGTTGGCTAATGGAGTAGATTATAAAACTCCAGATGGAAAGACTGTTAAAGTATACAATATGTACGGTATAGGAGCAGTAGATAGCGATCCTATAAATGGAGGAGCAAAAACTGCATACGAGCAAGGGTGGACAACTCCAGAAAAAGCTATAATCGGTGGTGCTAAATGGATTGGAGAAAGATATATACACTGTTCACAAGTGACTGATATGGATGATAAAGATACATTATATGAAATGAGATGGGCTATAGGAGAATATCCAAGTGGATGGAAACAATATGCTACAGATGTGTCATGGGCATATAAACAGGCCGCTAGATATGAAAGAATTTTAAGTCAGTGTACAAGCGCTAAGTTAAAGTTTCAAATTCCTAGATTCGTTAAATAATATATGAAAATAAGAAGCAGCTTAATAAATATTAAGCTGTTTTTTATTGATCAAAATCACCGGTATTATTATTTATAGTTACTACAAAATTATTTTTTTCCGCATGACTTACAAATGTATTAAGGTCTAATGGTAATTCTGTCTTATTATTTGATACAAATACTAAGACTTTTCCAATGTAATACCCATTAGGAATTGAAATCTTTTTTTCTTTTAAAGCTTCATCAAATAGTATAATAAGGCCATCATTTAATGTATTTCCAAGCACGTTGGTATTGTTAATTAGTTCTATTCCTTCAGCATCTTTAGAAGATACATTAGATATTTTACCAGAGGATGTAACTTCAAATCTCACATTAGAATTAAAATCAGCAATTACAACATATTTAGTAGCAAATTGAGTATAAGTTAAAATACTAGCTGAAATTATACCTATTAAAAGAAAAGATATAAGAAGTTTTTGAACTAAAGTTTTCTTTTGAATTACAGTTCCTGTATATATATTGCCCATTTTAGGATTTATGTTATTTCTTTTTACAGTTATAAATTCTTTATCTTTAGTAAGAAGATATACTTTATTTTTTTCGATATTAATTATTTTACCTGTTCTTTTCATAGATAAATCCTTTCAAATTTATAAATTAGAATGTTAATTTTGAATTAACTAATTATAATAATATCATATAATTGAACATATATAAAACAGAGAGTATAATAAAAGTTAGAAAATACAGAATTTTGAAAATTTGGAGGCGGGGAGATGAAAAAAAGGAGAATATATATAGGAGGGTTAGTATTATTAACGGGGATAATTTTGATTCTAAATTATATAACAAGTTTAGGATATTATAAGAGTCCTCCATCTAAAATTTGGAGTAAAGAAGTAATTGTAGGCGAGGGAGTGGTAAAAAATCCAGCTCCAATTCTAAAAGATGAAGAAAAAGTAATAGTGGGATATGACGATAAGGATAAGTTGAAGATTAGCATTACAGATAATGTAGGAAAAATTATTGATGAAAAAGCTTATGATATAGATGAAGATTTTATAATGGGCACATCACTTTGTAAGTCTAAAGATGGCTATTGGTTTAGTTTTACATCAACCAAAAATTCTGTAGGATATATGGAAACTTTAATTTTAGATGAAAACTTTAATAAAAAAGATAGTAAAAAAATTGAAGATGTAATAGAAATGAAACAACTAGATGATAATTTAATTTTAATTTGTACAAGTGATAAAATAGAAGTTATAAATACAAAGACAGAAGAAATAAAAGCGTTAGATGAAAAAGGTGTATCTATGCTATCCGCTGTAAAGTTAAAGGATAAATATCTTATAACTTTTTTAGAAAAACAAACTAATTTAAAAGCTATTTTATTTGAAAATAACCAGTTCAATACAGCAAAAAATATAAAAGAACTTCCTAAAATGCAAAATGTAGTTTATTCTAACATGGCATGTTCTGCAGATGATAAATATGGATATATACTACTAGAAGAGGAAACTAAAGGCGTTTTTTCAGGTTCAAAACTTATAAAGTATGGATTAAATAATGATGAAGTTGATATATCTAGATTAAGGGTGAATAACAGTGAAGAAATATATTATAATAAAGGTTTCTATTCAGAAAAAGGCGCGAGATTTTTAGCTACTACTCCTAGACTATTTGGTAAAAAAGATTATCAAGAAAATATAATAGATTATATTATAAATGACGGAAAAGTAAAAGAATTTTCTTACGTAACTAGACTTAGAGAACTTTGTATTTACCCATATATAAATGATGATATTGCATCATTTGTAAGTTTTAAAAATGATAAAAAATTTAATATAAATATAGCATCTACTAATGAAGATTTTAAAAAATTTAATAATGAGTCAAGAAAAGAAGAATATTCTCAGGCGTTAATAGCAACAGTTCAAGGAATAGCTTATTCATTTTCATATTTATTTGTATTAGCAATAAAATGGTTGATACCGGTTTTTGTAATTGGTGGTATAGTTAGCTTTTTTGATTATAGCTTTACAAAAGAAAAGAGAGCTAAGAGTTTTATTATTTTAGCATGCTTTGCAATCATTGCTAAATGCTATGCAATAATAACAACAGTGTATGGATCCTATAAAATGTTACTTCCTCAATTTATATCTAACACTATAGTTGGAACTATATTATGCTTAATTATAGGTGTTTTAAGTTATGGATTAGGTTATAACTTTTATAAAAAGGACACAGAAATACTTACTTTAATACCATTATCACTATCTTTAATTATTGATTCAATTATAACATTGCTAATTTTTGTACCATATATGACATAAAATAAAAAAGGTATAAGGCTTATAAAAACCTTATGCCTTTTTATAACATAGGTGCTAATAGTCTAGAAATTGCTTCCTTAACTTTTATTATTAAAGGACGTTCAGCATAATGCTTATTAGTAAGATACGTAGAATTTTCGATATCTTTTAAAAATATTTTTTCTAAGTCTTTAGTAGAATCCTCATCATAAATCATAGCATTTACTTCAAAGTTAAGTTTGAAACTACGCATATCTAAATTTGCAGTACCAACAGTACATAACTTACTATCTATAGCTATAATTTTACTATGAATAAATCCATTATTATATGTGTAGCAATGCACACCTGCTTCCATAAGCTCCCAAGCATAAGACTTAGTAGCCCAATAAACAAACATATGGTCTGGTTTACAAGGAATAATAATTTTAACATCAATCCCGGAAAGAGCAGCTAGTTTTAGAGCTGTAAGAATACTGTCATCAGGAATTAAATATGGAGTTTCTATATATATATTTTTTTCAGCTCTACTAATCATTTTTAAATATGAGTTTCTTATAGCTCCCCATTGAGAATCTGGTCCGCTAGATATAATTTGAATAGGTTTATTACCTATATATTGGTTCTTAGGAAAATAATTTTTACTCATAGAAAAATCATCTTTGTTAGATGCAAATCTCCAATCAAGTAAGAATCTAGTTTCTAATGTAGCTACAGCATCACCTATTATATAAAGGTGAATATCACGCCAAAAACCTATATTTTCATCTTTTCCTAAATATTCATCACCAATATTTAATCCACCTATAAAACCTTCCACACCATCAATAATACATATTTTTCTATGGTTTCTGTAATTTAGTCTTAAATTTATATAAGGGATAAATGGTGGAAAAAAACAGACCACTTCTCCACCAGCTTCTATTATCGGGGTGAAAAATTTTTTAGGGAGCCATATGCAACCCATTCCGTCATAAAGCACTTTTACTTCTACACCGCGTTTAGCTTTTTCTGTTAAGATACTTACAATTTTATTTCCTATTTCATCATCACGAAAAATATAATATTGGATGTGAATAAAATTTTTAGCATTTTTTAAAGAAGCAATTAATTTGGGAAATTTTTCTTCACCATTATTTAATATTTCAACATCATTATTATGTGTAAATATAGCATTGTCAGTAGTTAGATTTAATTGAATAAAATCTCTATACTCATTTAAAAAATGATTATTTCTTACTAAATAGTCATTTTTAAGTATGGTATGTTGAGCTTGAATTGTTGGTATTAAAGCTTCTTCCTCTTCTTTTTTATAGTGGAAAAACTTTTGTTTTCTTAAATCTTGACCTAAAAATAAATAAAGAATAAAACCTAAAATAGGTATAAAGAACATAATCATTATCCATGTCCATGTGCTATTCGGGTTTCTTTTTTCAAAAATTATAAGAAGTATTGCTAAAAAAATATTTATTATATATATGAATGTTATTATGTTTTTAAAAATAGCAACAAAGCTCATAAAAAACCTCCTTTAAATATTATTAATATAAAAGTAGAAAATTAGTTATTCTATCTAAAAACAGTGACTATTTATTAATATATAGCGTTAAATTATGAAATTAAATATATAAGAGGTATAAAACTTTTTAAATTATCTAGTAAATTAAAGATTACTTGATTATAAATCATACTATAATATAGTTTAACTCTATTATAGCTTGAATATAATTGAATTTGAACAAATTATAAATTATTTGATAAATGAATAACTTTAAAATTTAGATTAGAACTCTATAGTATATTCAAAAAAGTATATTTGTCTATTGACAAAGTAGTAAAAAAGTGATAAAAATATGAAATGCACTAGAAATTTTAAGATTATTAAAAAAATAGTGACTTAAAAAAATAATTTAAATATTTAAAAATGATAATGTTTACATTGCTTAGCGAATATGTTATAACAGATGAGGGGTTTTAGATGGAGGGAAAACGTATGTTAAAATTTATTGAAAAACAAGACATTAAAGATTACTTAAAAATAATGATAGGAATTACATTAACAGCAATTGGAATCAATGTATTTTTCAAACCTAACCAATTAGTTATAGGTGGACTATCAGGCCTGGGCATTGTCATAGAACATGTGGCTAATATTCCTATATCGGTAACTAATATTTTAGTTAATATACCTTTATTTATTTTAGCAATAAAGCTTAAGGGGAAAGCATTTGCAGGAAAATCAGTATTCGCGGCACTTTATTTATCTGTGGCACTTACATATACAAGCTATTTACCACCACAAGAAGGTTTAGATATGATGCTTGTAAGTATATTTGGATCTGTTTTACTAGGGTCTGGAATAGGAATTGTATTAAAAATACCAGCAAGTACAGGGGGATCAGATCTTGCTGCAGTTATAATTAATCATTTCTTTAAAGGTATCCCAATAGCTAAAATTATGGCTTGTTGTGATACAATAATAATCATATGTGGTATTATGGTTTTTGGTATAGAAAAAGGATTGTATGCAATAATAGCAGTGTACATAATTTCTACGGTGGTAGATAGAATAGTAAGCGGTGGTAGCGCTTCAAAGACTGTTCATATAATTTCACAAAAGTCACAAGAAATTTCAATTGCATTAATGAAATCATTGAATAGGGGGGTTACGGGACTTCAAGGTACAGGTATGTATACTAACGAAGATAAAAAAATACTATTTGTAGTTTGTGATCAAAAGGAACTTGTAATTCTTCAGAATATTGTTAAAGAAATAGATGATAAAGCATTTTTAACAATTACAGATATAAAAGAGGTATATGGTAGAGGTTTTACTCAGCCTAAATTTGAAATTGAAAAATAAAGTTTAAAATAAAAAGCACAAATCTATCTTAAGATAAGTGCTTTTTTTATTTGATTAATCATCAGAATCAATATCTTTTTTTGAGATTGATATAACAACAAAATTTACTAAAGAAATAAAAAGTCAAGATTTATTAATATTATTTATATACAAACATAGCTAATACTAAAAGTCCAAGAGTAATAATAAATGTTAGTGCTACAAGTTTCCATACAAATTTCAACCATTTTTCATATGGTACTTTAGCTATAGCTAATGCAGCCATGATAACTGGACATGTTGGTGCAAATAAACTTAGTATTCCATTTGCAGATTGATAAGCAGTTATTACTATATGTCTTGCTACACCAGAAAAGTCTGCTAAAGGTGCCATAATTGGCATAGTAACAGTTGCAAGACCAGAAGTTGATGGAATTAAAAATGACATTGGTAAATAAAATAAATAAGTGAATATAGTGAATCCTACAGAGCCTTTTCCTTGAAGACAAACTTCACCTAAATGTAAAACTGTATCAGAAATATGTCCTGCATTCATTACAACAGTAATACCTCTTGCTAAGCCTATTATCAAAGCAACCCCTAATAGATCACGTGCACCGTCTATAAAGATATGTACAAATTTTGATTCTCCGTTTTTGGCGATTACAGAAATAAGTATACTAGATACAAGGAATAGTCCTGAAAGTTCACCAAACCACCAGCCTAATGTTGGAATCAATGTAATACCTAAATCGCTAAATGGAATAATTCCAATTACCATTATTAAAAATGTTAATCCAAATATAGCAAGTATAAGTTTTCTTGTACCTGTTAATTCAGGAATTTCTCTTTCTTTTTCATCACCAAGGAAATGTTCTTTATGCTCATCGTATAAATGATAAATCAATGACTTAGTTGGATCTTTTTTTACCATTTCAGCATATTTCATAGTCCAGAACATACCTAATCCCACAAGGATAATAAGAAGAGCTATTCTAAGTCCAATTCCTTCTCCCATGGAAATACCAGCAAATTTGCAGGCGATACTAACAGCAAATGGATTAGTTAAAGATGCTATAGTTGCCATTCCTGAACCTAACTTTATAACAGCAACAGCTGTAATTGCATCATACCCAGCGGCGATAAATACTGGAATCAATATTGGAAAGAATGCAAGTGTTTCTTCATCCATACCAAAGGTTATTCCTCCAAGTGTAAAGAAGAACATTATTAGAGGTATAAGCCATTTTTCTTTTCATTCTAGTTTCTTACAGCTAATTTTTTACCTATTTCTATTATTTTTCTAATATAGCGAGATGAAATATCCTTTACTTTTTCATCATAATATCCAATGCCACGCATTATTTCAATAAGGCTACTCATGTCAATAAGACTACACTTTAAATCTATTATAGTGTTAACTTCACTAGGAACTTTATCAACTTCACCAGGAGTTACAGCAATATTACAAGGTTCATATTTACCTATACCTGGATAGTAAGGTATAAATTGAATGTGATCTATTCCTAAATTTTTAAAATGGTCTATTAAGTTATAACTGGAGTCTTTTGCATCGTTTACAATAAGTACTTTACTTTCTTTGTTTAAAAAAAGAAGCTTATCAATATTACAGTAGTTTAAAGTTTTATTAGCTATAATCCATGGAATGTTATTTAAGTTTATATTTACAGCATCATATATAGGTTTGCTAGAAAAAACAATAAGATCTCCGTAAATAGGTTCATTAATAGCCTTTTCATATATAGCATAGCTTTTAATGGTGGCAAACTCACTAAAATACTCTTCTAATTGACTATGTAAAAACATTCTTGTACTTTCTGTACCAGTGATTAAAATTATATTTTTCAATACTCTCACCTCTAAATTGTTTGATAATATATAATATTATATTATCATGAAATTTTAAAAACATTTCTTTATTGAAAATATTATATATTGTTATAATTTTATGAATTGGATAAAGGATTGTATTTATTATAATGATAATTAAGAACCATTAAAGGAATTTAAAATATTTTCATACAAAATGTAGTGTTGGATTCTAAGTAATTGTGAGAATGTATTATCTTTTTAGGTATGTAAATTTTGAAATAGAAAATTTAAAACTTAACTTGGAACCCTATAAAATTAAAAGATATTTATTTTTATAAAAATTTGATATGATATAAGTAACATATGTTTAGTAATTTAAAATAAAGCTAAACTTTACAACATTAGAGCTATTTAATTAGATTTACATAGAGCATAAACTATTAGTATTAGAGAAAGTGCTAATCTTGCTGGATATAGCACTTTTTTCTTTGAGTTTAAATTAAGTAATTAAAATACTTTACATATAATTAAAATAATGGGGTGAATTCAATACAAGAAATATGATATCAAAGAAGATAAAAAAACAACGAATAGACATTAGTAATATAAATGAGTTTAAAGACGCATTAAAAAAAGAAGGATATAAAATAAATGAATTTGATGAAGATAGATTTAAAGTAGAAGTTGCAAAAATTTTTGAAGTTGATAATAGTTTAATAGAGAATTTGTATACAGGTATTAGTGAAGATGAGATTACCTATAGAGTAGATGATATTAAGGATTTAATTGACTATATAAACAAAATGATATTATTTGAAAATCAACATAATAAATTGTATAAAAAGATAAGTATAATAAAAAAGATAAACATAGATAGAATTGAATATGAAAGAGAAGCTAGTATTCAAGATGATGTTGGTAATATGATGAATATAATAAAAAGAACATCAAATAAGATATCTGGATTGATAAGTAAAAAAGAAAAAATTAAATTAGAAAAATTAGAAAGAGAATTGGACAAAGAATATTTATACGCAAAGGATATTGAACTACTAAAAAAAATGATACTTATTAAAAAAGAAAATGTAAAAGAAAAATATAATGCTAAAACTAAAATTAAAACAATATCTATAGAAATGCCTGAAAAAATAAATTGTGATTATATTAAAGCAAAAAAAGGAACTGTAGAGTATCATGAATATTTAACTAACAACATACCAAGAATGGAAAGATTAATAAAAAATATAAATAAATATATGAAAGTTGATGAAAAAGAAAATACAACATTTAAAATAAACCAAAGTAAAACTCTACAGGATTCTATAAATATAGCAGTAGCTACATATAACGGCAAAGAATTTAAAGCAATTAGTGGAAGTAACGAGATAACAAATTATTGCAGTGCACCATCACTAGAAAAAACAATTTTTAAAAGCAGTAAAGTTAATAAATTAGGTGAAATAGGAATAGGATATGATAGAGTTAATGATAGTGAAAAAAAGATACTTGAAGAGATACATAAACAAATAGAAGAAAAAAAATTAGAGAATGAAGGTAATCTTACTTTATATAGTAAGTGGGAACCATGTCCAAGCTGTTATTCTGTAATTAATCAGTTTATGAAAAAGCATCCTTATATAGATGTACAAGTAAAATATAGTGAAAAATATAGTAAAAAATCATAAACATATTAGTAGCTAAGTGAATGAAAGATTAAAAAATATTTTTCTTAATTAAGGGTAGGAATTCATATTAGGATGAAAAGTTAAAGTGTATATGTGTACAACTAAATGTGTTATACTACTTTTAGCTTAAAAGAAAGATATGAAAGTTAGGAGAAACGATTATGAAAAATTTTAAAATTACAATAGAATATGATGGTAGCAGATATAAAGGATGGCAAAGACTTCAAGATAATGAGAATACAATTCAAGGTAAGATAGAGAATGTGTTAACTAAGTTATGTGGACATAACGTTCAGGTTGTAGGTTGTGGAAGAACTGATGCAGGTGTTCATGCAGAAAACTATACAGCTAATTTTTATACAGACTGTATGTTAAGTGAAGAAATGATAAGTGATTATCTTTATGAATTTTTACCAGAAGATATAGTTGTTAAAGATATAAAAGAAGTAGGTGAAAGATTTCATTCTAGATACAATGCAAAATCTAAGACTTATGTTTATAAAATAAATAATGGTAAATTTAGAAATGTTTTTGATAGAAAATATATCTATCATATAGATGAAAAGTTAGATTTAGATGCAATGAAAAAGGCTAGTGAAATGTTAATAGGTACTCATGATTTTCAAAGTTTTACAACTTTAAAATCAAAAAAGAAATCTACAGTTAAAACTATTAACTATATAAATATTAAAAAAGATAATGATTATATAGAAATAGAAATAAATGGTGATGGGTTCTTATGGCATATGGTAAGAATAATTGTAGGAACGCTTCTAGAAGTTGGAAAAGGAAATTTAAAACATAATGATGTTGAAAAAATATTAAATATGAAAAAAAGACAAGATGCAGGTCCAATTGCACAATCAAAAGGATTATTTTTAAGAAATGTTGAGTATTAGGTTATAAAAAACAGTTTTTCATAAAAATACAAAAATATAAAATATTTGACTAAAGATGCAAAAAAAAGTATAATTTTGTTGACTTAATTTTACAAAATATTAATTTAAAAGCATACTTTTAAAAAAATGTATGGCTTATAAGGGGGATAAATATGTTTTGCAAAAATTGCGGAAAACAAATTAATAATAATGCTGAAATATGCATTCATTGTGGTGTTAGAGTAGCACCGAGTAGACCGCGGAGTGTAGATAATCCATCACATTTAGCGGGTATTGTATCATGCTGTTTTCCTATAGTTGGATTAATTTTATATTTTTTGTGGAAGGATGATAAGCCTAAATCATCTAAACTAGTTTGTAATTGGATGTTAGCTGGTATTATAGTATGGGTTACAATTTATTTAGTTTGCTTTATCTTAAGTTTTACTATTTAAAGTGATTTTATGGAAAAAATATTAAAATATATGTTTTTTTGTCACAGAATGCCGGAGCGATCATTTTTTTTGAAAAACAAACAATTCCCTATATGTGCTAGATGTACAGGGATATTAGTAGGATATTTTATAGGAATAATATATAGCATATTAACTAAGAAAATAAATTTTTTCTTATTATTTATATTTATGATACCTATATCAATAGATGGAATAGGTCAATTATATGGTTATTGGAATAGCAATAATATAAGAAGATTTTTAACAGGGATATTAGCTGGCATTGCAACTATACAATTTATACATATAGCTATAATTTTAGGGCTGAGAAGTGGAAATATGGTTCAAAACTATTTGAATAAAATTTAGATTTATATAAAAAAGAGGCTAAATTAATTTAGTCTCTTTTTTATATATTAAAAATTATTCCTATAGTATTCATAAATAACTTAATACATTAATAAACTATAAAATACCTTCTTCTTTTAATAACACTTCGATATCTTGAAGTTTTTTATTTAATTCTAAAAAGTTTTTTTTCACAAAATCCTGAGAAATATTACTTGTTTTAATACTTTTTTCTAATTTTTCAATAGTATTTAGAGCTTCGTCAATATCTTGTTGAGCTAATTGTAATTTGTTTTCTTTCATAAAAAATCTCCTTTAAAAAAGTCATATAGGGAAGCAAGCTCCCATTTAGGTTTATTCAATAATATAGAATAGCATTTACTCTTATAATAAAATGTTAGCATCTTAAAAATACAATTTCAAGGTAAAAGAACTTAAAAATTTTTGTATAGAAAGATAAAATAATGAATTTAAATAAAAATTAGACATATATATTTACTATGTTTTTTTATTATTAGCGAAAAATATGAATTATAATCTTTAAAAATAATTAAGTTAGTAGTTTATTATGTAAAATCAAGAAAAGAAAGGGGAATTTCATATTGATAAATGTAATATGGTTTGTAATTTTAGCTATAGGAATTATTTTTGGATTGGCAAGTGGTGATGGAGAAATAATATCAAAAGCAATTATTTCAACTACCAGTTCCACAGTAGACTTAGTGATAGGGCTTGTAGGAATGATGTGTCTTTGGTGTGGAATAATGAAAATTGCAGAGAAAAGTGGTCTTACAAATAAACTTGCTAAAATACTTACACCTATATTAAAAAGAATATTTAAAGAAGCGTCAAAGGACGAAAAAGCTATGGGTGCAATAGTTATGAATATAACAGCCAATATGTTTGGACTTGGAAATGCAGCAACTCCTTTTGGAATAAAAGCTATGGAAGAAATGGACAAGTTAAATAAGGAAAAGGGAACAGCAAGTAATGACATGATTTTATTCTTAATCTTAAATGCTGCATGCATACAATTAGTTCCTACCACTGTAATATCTATAAGAGCAGCAGCAGGCTCATCGAATCCTGGTGCAATAATAATACCTGCAATAATCACAACATTTTCTGCATCTGTAATAGGGGTTATACTTTGCAAGCTATTACAAAAATATTTTTAGTTTAAAGGAGAAATTTTATGTTTGATTATATTATTAAAGCAATCATTCCTATAATAATAATATTAATAGTAACTTATGGAATGATTAAAGGTGTTAAAGTTTATGAATGTTTTATAGAAGGAGCAAAGGAAGGATTAAACATATGTCTTAGAATATTTCCTTATTTATTAGCTATGCTTATTGCCATAAATGTGTTTAGAGCATCTGGTGCAATGGACTTTTTAATTTCAATTATAAAACCAGGTGTAGATAAAGTTGGAGTGCCGGCAGAAGTGGTACCATTAGTTCTTATGAAACCACTATCAGGAAGTGGAGCTATAGGGATTTTTACTGATATCGTAAATCAACATGGAGCAGATAATTTTATAGGTATATGTGCATCTATTATAATGGGATCTACAGAGACTATATTTTATACATTAGCAGTATATTTTGGAGCAGTACAAATAAAAAAAATAAGACATACATTATGGGTTGCTTTACTTGTGGACATGTGTGCAGTACTTATTGCAGTAAATGTAGCTAGAATATTAATATAGAATATAAATAAAAAAGGGGAGAATATCATAACTAAAGGTCAGAGTATGGATAGCTCTCTTTTTTTACATGTAATTTTCTTAATATATTATTAATGGTAAGAAAAATTTAAAGGGTTATTCAGAAAAATATAAAAGAAACTCTAATAACTTTGTTATTTTATTTTCAGAACTAAACGGTTGAATCGACGTCCTGTCTAGGCAATCGCTAACCCCGTCCTTGGGGTTAGGTTCTGAAAATAAAACACAAATTTATAAGATTTTCTAATTCTATTTTTAATAAATAACTTATTTAAAAATTTTTTTAACATCTTTTGAATTCACAAATATTAATAAATGTCTTTTACAGTATAATTATTTTGCGACAACCCCTTTTTAAAAAAATTAACTTTTAACTTACCCCTTCTTTTTTGCAGAAGGTACTAAAGTTTTTTCTGTATGCAATGTATATTAAAATTGCATCTACAAACCATTGAATAACACATATAGACCAAAAATAAGTTACTGATAATTTCTTTATAAATATAAAATAAAATGTTAAAGGTAGTCTTATGCACCAACCGGTAAATAACGATATTTTAAAAGGTGTAGTTGTATTTCCTATACCTTTTAAAGCTCCACCATAAATCATAGAAAATGCCATAGTAGGTTGTTGTAGTGATGCAATCATTAGGCATTTAGTACCAAGTTTAATAACATCAATTTCTGTAGAACCTATAAAAAGTTTTATTAATAACTCAGGTATTAATATAAAAAGTGATGCAACACATAACATAACTATAAGCCCAAGAATTGCACAGTTGTTTGCACATCTTTTAGCACCTTTATAGTCTTTTTCTCCAAATTTATTTCCAACCATAGACGTACAAGCAACAGCAAAACCCCATCCAGGCATATAAGAAAGAGACTCTAAACTTTCAGTTATGGTATTGGCGGAAAATGAAAGTGTTCCTAGCCTCATTATCATAAAAGTAGTAAGAAGTCGACTAATACTAAAAGCACCTTCTTGTAATGAAGCTGGGATAGATAATTTAAAAATATGCTTAAGTTTATTAAAAGTTATATCTTTAATATAATGTAATTTAATTTTAATTTTAGATTTAGTTAATATATAATATAATGCAAATAAAAAACTGCATATTTGAGCTATAACTGTTGCAATAGCAGCACCATCAATACCTAATTCAGGAAACCCAAATTTACCAAATATTAAAGAATAGTCTAAGGTTAAATTTACAATTATTAAAATTAAAGAACCTATTAGTGGAATTTTAGTATTACCATAAGAACGTTGTATTGCAGATAACAAACTTGTAGTCATATTAAAAAACATTCCCACACAAACAATTCTAATAAACCTTTTAGAAATTAATAAGACTTCAGGAGTACAACCAGCTAATTTTAAAATTTTATCTGCAAATGTAAAAATTATTGTTATACAAAAGAAGATTATAATAATTCCTATAAAAGAACATATACTGGCATACTCTTCAGCAGTATCCATTTGTTTTGCGCCATATAATCTAGAGACCATAGAAGTTATAGCAACACAAATTCCCATAATTACAAATATATTAGCAAAAACATTAAGTATCTCCCAGGAGATACCTACAGCACTTACAGAAAGTTGTCCTCCGTATCGTCCAATCATTAAAGTGTCTAGTACCCCTGTCATCATATACAATATCATTTCTCCAACAGCTGGAACAGCAATTTGCAAAACTTCTTTAGCTTCCTCTTTTTTCAAAAAAACACCCCCTAACTGTTTTAAAAGCAATTTAACTAATTATATCAAATAAATGGATATAAATTTACAAAATAATAAAAAAACATAATTAATTTTAAAATTTTAAAATATTTAATAAAATTTTAAAAAATTACTAAAAAACTAAGTATAAAATGTTAAATTTACAAATTATACAAAATCTTTCATAAATTTGTAACAAGTGAATAAATAAATAATATATACTTTTATATAAGGGTAGATATTATTTAAAATATTAGGTTGATTTAATATGGAGGGGGAATATGTTAGAGTTAAGGAAAGAAAAATTTGAAATTATAGGTTGTAAAGATAATCAAGAGGCATATCATAGGGGGGGACTAAGTTTTTGGGCATCTGTTAGAAAAAAACTTTTAAGAAATAAACTTTTTATATTTGCGGTTATCTTATTTATTTTGCTATTGTTAGCAATGATAATTTGTCCTATTTTTGGAAAGTTTGAATATATAGAAACATTTAAAGACGTATATTGCCCACCAAACTCTACATATTGGTTTGGAACATGTGCAGATGGTAGAGATTTGTATGCAGGGGTATGGCTAGCTACTAAGCACACATTAATTATAGCTGTTTTAGTAACCTTTTTAAATATTTCTATAGGGGTAGTTTTTGGAGGTATATGTAGTTTTTATGGTGGATTGATAGATGAAATTATAGTTAGAATAATAGAAATACTTACAAGTTTACACGTAATAATAATACTAGTAGTTTTAATATGTATAACAGGTAGTACTTTAATATCATTGGTAATGGCCATGGTTTTGTGGGGAGTTGGCAATATAGCCCTTATAGTTAGAGGACAACTGCTAAAAGTTAGAGAACAGGAATATATTTTGGCGGCTAAAGCATTAGGTGCAAGTACTTCCAGAGTTTTATGTAACCATTTTTTTAGAAATGTTTTAAGCACTTGCATAATAATGATTAGTTTAGAAATACCTTCAACAATACTTTTGGAATCAACTTTGAGTTATTTAGGATTAGGATCATCTGTATATTTTATAACATTAGGTGGATTGATAAGAATTAATGCAGGAATGTTATTATTTTATCCATACTCAATTATGATACCATCAGCTATTTTAGTTATATTAGCTTTAAGCTTAAATATAATAGGTGATGCATTAAGAGATGCGTTTGATCCAGAAGAAGTTATTATAGATTAGTTGGAGGTGAGAAGGGTGAAAAAAGAGAGATATATAACTATAGGTTTTGTAATTATATTTATTATAGGTATATTTATATTTCATAATAAATTAAATAGTGATGTTATTGTTCCTAATCATACAGACAAATGGAGCAAGGCTGTTTTGGTAGAACAAGGAGATATAGAACAGAAACCGGCAGTTTTAGATTTTAATAATAATGCAATAGTAGCGTACCAAAGTGGCAATGACTTGAAAATTAAAGTTGTTGATAGTTCAGGTAAAGAATTAAAAACTAAAACTATTGAACAGTTAGATGAAATTCCTAGAGAAATTAATTTTTATAAACAAGGTGAAAAAATATATTTGCACTATTCCATATATAAGGACACTAATAGATTTATAAAAGAAATACAGATAGATGAAAATTTAAATATAATAAATGAAAATTTAAAAGAAAACATTCAAGATTTTGTAAAGTTATCAGATGAAGCTTATGCTATATTTTATGATGGTTATGTTGAAGTTACTGACTTGAAAATTAATAAGGTGGCTAAAGTTAATATTGGCAAAAATATAAAATCAGTAGCAGGGAATTTTTATGATGGAAAGTATATAATAACATATTTAGAAAATTCTTTAGAGTTTAAATATATTACTGTGGAAAATGGAATACCATCAGATCCGAAGTTTGCATTTGGTAGTGCTGAAACTTCTAAAATAAGAATATTTGAGTCTAAGCTAGCAGTCAAAGATAATACTGGTATTTTAGTAGTTAAATATTCTCATGAAGGTGAGCCAAGTTATGAAACCCATAGTTTTGAAATAGATTCTAAAAAATCTAAGGAAGAACAAGAAATGAAACAAGTGTTTAGAGGTGAATTTGGTATAATTGTGCCTCCAAATACAGGAATATTAAAAAATAAACAAGAAGAATACCTTGCTTCAAGTGATGACTTTAGTACAGTGTCAGGAGAAAGTGATGAGTTAATTCTTAGTGCAGATGTAAGCAACTCAAAGCACAGAACTCAAAGACAAATAGTTGAAGTGTCTATGGAATATGTTGAAGGACAGCTTGAATATATGAATAAAGTAAATCCTAAATTAATAAATATTAATACTAATACCTCTAGAGATTCAATATTACCAACTAGGGATGGAAATTATATTGCATATGTAGATTGCATTAAAAAAGGTAATGCTCGATTAGAACTGATTTCAACCCATGAAAAATTTATAGAAGCTACTAAAGGTTACAGAGATGGAGATTTAAAAACATGTATTTATATAACTATACAAAATATTTTAACAGGGGCATTTTATATGATACCAATGGGAGCTTCTTGGATTTTAATAATAATATCAATAGTATCTATAATATCAGTTATAGAATTTAAATTAAGTGATAGAGTTAGAAAAGCATTATTTATTATTTGTTATATGTTAATGATTCTATTAAAAACAGTTTTAATAAATGGATTTTTTTTCATGTCATATAAAGATATGATGCCACCTTATTTTACGGCTAAGGTTGGAACAATTATATGTCTTATTATGTCTATACCTTTAATTATATATGGATATAGAAAATATAAGTTCGATTTAGATTATTATGTTTTGGCTATTGCTATATCACCACTAATATGCATAGATTCTATGCTTACACTTATGTTATATGTACCAATTATAATGTAGAAAAAAGCAGTTTTAAGATAGAGATATGTCTTTATCTTAAAACTGTTTTTTATTTTAGTATATATATGTTAAATTTTCTTTACATAATCTGAACATAGTTTAAACATAGTCTTAATACTACTTTAACATTGTTAATATAGTATAAGTTTTGTAAAGAAGGTATATTGAATTAAAAAATAATGTGAATTAAAAGTAAAATTGAATTAGAATAAAAACTTTTTTACTAGGAATACTACATAATTAATATGGATTGTTTAGGAGTGTATATGATGAAAAAAAAGAGGTTGCTTAAAGGTATAATTGCAGCGTCATTGGCTATAAGTATAGTCTTTGCAGTTACAGGGTGTGAAAAAAAGACAGTTAGTAATAGTACTATAAAAATATCTGGATCAACATCAGTTTCACCTTTAATGGAAAAGGAAGCAGAGTTTTATAAAAAAAGTAATAAAGACTTAGATATAGAAATACAAGCAATTGGATCATCAGCAGGAATACAAGATACTATAAATGGAGTTTCTCACATAGGCATGTCATCGAGAAATATTAAAGAAGAAGAAAAAAGTTCAGGGTTAGACGAAAAAATAATAGCTTATGATGGTATTGTAATTATAACAAATAATAAGAATACCATTAATAATTTAAGCTTAGAACAACTAAAAGAGATATATACAGGAAAAATAACAAATTGGAAAGAACTTGGTGGAGAGGATAAACCAATAGTTGTTGTATCTAGAGAGGATGGTTCAGGTACAAGAACATCTTTTCAAGAAATTGTAGATTTTAAACCAGAAGAACAAATAGAAAATGCAATAATAACAGATGGTAATGGAAGTATTAAAAATATTGTAAAAAGCAATGAAAATGCTATAGGTTATATATCCTTTGAATATATAGATGACACTATAAAACCTCAACATATAGATGGAGTAGAGCCTACAGAGGAAAATGTATTAAAAAACACTTATAAATTATCAAGACCTTTTATAGTAATTTATAAGGAAGAAAATTTTACACAGGAAGATAAAAAGTTTTTAGATTTTATATTAAGTGAAGATGGTCAAAATATAGTTAAATCTAGTGGAGCAATAAGAATAAATCCATAATAAGATATAATAAAATAAAAATCTATGCAATTTAAAATGTGCATAGATTTTTTATTTTAAAATAGAAATGTTAATTATTTTTAACATGGACTAAATATTGAATTAACACAGTCTAAACATTGCTTTAACATTGACTTTATATAATATAGTTAATAACTGTTGGGCATAATAAATTAAATTATAACAGTATAAAGAGGTGTGAAAGTGAATGGATTTTAATATAAATAAAGAAAATAATAAACGAAAATATTTTATAGAAAAGTTATCACAAAAAATATTTTTAATATGTGCATTAATATCGGTAATAAGTTTAATTTTAATTATAGGATTTATATTTTATAAAGGGTTTCAACCATTTGTATCAAAGGGATATTCTTTTACAGAATTTATATTTGGACAAAAATGGGTTCCTAGTAGTGATAAATTTGGAATTTTTCCAATGATATTAGCATCAATTTATGGAACTCTAGGCGCTGTAATAATTGGAGCTCCAGTAGGAGTTTTTACAGCACTATTTATATCTGAAATTGCACCTAAAAAAGTAGGAGTAGTAATATCAAATGCAGTTCAGTTATTAGCAGGGATACCATCAGTTCTTTATGGTGTATTTGGATTAGCTGTAATAGTACCAACAATACAAAATTTATTTAATTTACCGAAAGGACAAACGTTGCTAGCAGTTATAATAGTCCTTGCTATAATGATGCTACCTACAATAGTTACAGTAGCAGAAACATCTATAAAAGCAGTACCTAAAAGTTATAAAGAAGCATCACTAGCCCTTGGAGCATCTAAAATAGAAACTATATTTAAAGTTGTACTTCCAGCAGCTAAATCAGGAATTCTTGCAGCAGTGGCATTAGGAATTGGAAGAGCGATTGGAGAAACTATGGCAGTGATTTTAGTTGCAGGTAATAGCGTAATAATACCAAGAGGATTTGCAGATAGCGTTAGACCTCTTACTACTAACATTGCACTAGAAATGGGATATGCATTTGGTACTCATCAAGATATGTTATTCGCAACAGGTATAGTGCTGTTTATATTTATAATGATTATTAACTTAACTATTTTAAAACTTTCTTCAAAGGTAGGTAAGTAGAATGAGAAAAATAAAAGGATTTTTTCTAAATAGCTTATTATGGCTATCGGCTATTTTAACAGTAATAATATTAGGAGTAATATTAATATTTATATTTGCAAAGGGAATAGGAGTAATAAATTTCAAATTATTATTTAGTAATTATTCATCAGATGGCCAGGGTGGGTTACTTCCTATGATAATAACAACACTATATACCGTTGGATTATCTCTTTTAGTGGGAGTGCCAGTAGGAATATTATCGGCCATATATCTTCAAGAATATGCAAAACAAGGTGTAATTGTTAAATTTATAAGATTTTCAACAGAAGTGTTAGCTGGTATACCATCTATAATATATGGATTATTTGGTTCTATATTCTTTGTAACCATATTAAAAATGGGTTACTCCATATTAGCGGCAAGCTTAACATTAGCAATAATAATATTACCAGTAATAATAAGAACAACAGAAGAATCACTAAAAACTGTACCATCATTTTATAAAGAAGGCTCTTTAGCATTAGGTGCTACAAAGTTTCAAACTTTGTATAAAGTTGTTTTACCAGCAGCTATGCCAGGAATACTTTCAGGAGTAATATTATCAATCGGAAGAATTATAGGAGAATCAGCAGCGATATTACTTACAGCAGGAACTGCAGTAGCTATACCAGAAAATATAATGTCTAGTGCTAGAACACTTACTGTTCATGCATACTTAGTTACAAAAGAGCAAGGAGATATAGGGTTAGCCGCAGCTATAGGAATTGTTTTAATAGTTATGGTTTTGGTATTAAATTTATTATCTCAATTTATAGTTAAAAGATTTACTAAAGGAAATTATTAAAAAGAGGTGAGTTTATGGATAACAAAAAAATTTCTGTTAGAGATTTAGATTTATTTTATGGTGAAAAACAAGCACTTTTTAAAATTAATATAGATATATCAGAAAATGAAGTTACAGCATTAATCGGACCGTCAGGATGTGGAAAGTCAACATTTTTAAGAACTTTAAATAGAATGAATGATTTGATAGATAATGTTAATGTTATAGGTAAAATAGAAGTTGATGGTAAAGATATATACAAAGATGATGATGTAATTGCATTAAGAACTAAAGTTGGAATGGTGTTTCAAAAACCAAATCCATTTCCAATGAGTATATATGATAATGTTGCGTATGGACCAAGAATACATGGGGTAAGAGATAAAGCTACCTTAGATAAAATAGTTGAAGAAAGCTTAAAAGCAGCAGCACTTTGGGATGAGGTTAAAGATAGACTTAAAGCATCGGCTATGGGAATGTCAGGTGGTCAGCAACAAAGGCTTTGCATAGCAAGAACAATAGCTATGAAGCCTAAAATAATTCTTATGGATGAACCAACATCAGCATTAGATCCTATTTCAACATTGAAAGTTGAAGAACTAATATTATCATTGAAAGATAATTATACTATAGTAATAGTTACTCATAATATGCAACAAGCAGCTCGTATATCAGATAAAACAGCATTTTTCTTAAATGGTAAATTAGTAGAATTCGATAATACAGGAAGTATATTCTCAAACCCTAAAGATATAAGAACGGAAGATTATATAACTGGAAGATTTGGTTAAAAATGAGGAGGGGATTAAATGAATGCTAATATAAGAAAAAACTTTGAAAATGAGATTTTAAAACTAAATGAGAAATTAACTAGTATGGGGAACATTACAATAGAAATGTATAAAAACACCGTTAAAGCACTTAAAGAAAATGATAAGGAGTTATCTTTAAAGATAATAAAAAAGGATTCTGTTATTAATGAATTAAATGATGAAATAAATAATGAGGCAGTAATATTAATAGCAAAACAATCACCAGTAGCAATAGATTTAAGAACTATAATAACAATCATTAAAATATCTACTGAAATTGAAAGAATAGCAGATTATACTAAAAACATATCAAATTATATACTAGCTTTTAATACATCTAATTGTGAGGGAATACAAAGTTTAAATAACGAGTTTATAAAGGCAATTTCAATTTTGACAAATATGATAAATAAGACAATGGACGCTTATGAAAATGAAAGCTTAGAAGATGCTAAAATTGCAGCAACTTTAGATGATGAAATTGATAATATTTATAAATCAAATTTAAAGAAATTTGTTCAAGGAATTAAGAAAACAGAAAATGAACAAGAAATTGATCAGTACTTGCAAGCTATAATGGTAAACAAACATTTAGAAAGAGCAGGAGATCATGTAACAAACATAGTTGAAGAGGTTATGTACTATATAAAAGGAAAAAGATATAGATTGTAAAAAAATGAAGTTACATTATAAATATAAAAGGCATATTATAAAAACTGTTATAACATAGAGAAAAATCTATGAGTAGCAGTTTTTTTACTATATAAAAATTTAATTCTATTTAAATAAAAGTGCAAAAAAGATAACTTTACAAAATGTATAAAACTAGTTAATAAAATTATGTTTAATGGTTTTATAATGAAAAACATATGAAGTGGTAAAAATTAACTTTATATAAATTTTTTTGTTAAAAGGGGGATTTATCATGAAGAAAAAAGGAATAATTATAGGGATAATCATTATAATTATTGCTATTGGTGTGGGAATTATTTATTACATGCCAATGAATAATGTTGATTATGTTAAAAAAAATAGTAGAGAATTAAATCTCAATGATATTAAGGATAACAAAGATTTAGATTTAATATTAGATAATATAAAAGATAAAACAATTGTGTGCACAAATGAGAATCATGGTATTAATGAAAATGCAGATATTCAATATAAATTTGCAAATTATTTAATGGATAATTGGGATTTAAAATACTTTTTAATGGAATGTGGGCAAGCATCAGGAACTCTTTTAAATGAATATTTACAAACCGGAGATGAAAAATTATTAGATGATATTTTTGAAAACGGAGTATTTGGAGCTATGAGTGATGAGTCTTCAAAGGAATTGGCAAAAAAATTATATTTAAAAAATAAAGATTTACCGGAAGACAGAAAATTAATTATAATTGGACTAGATGTTCGACAACAAGGTGACAGCATAACTTATTACTTTAAACACATAAAAAATAAATATAATAATATTCCTAAAGATCAGTTAGAAAAAATAAATAAGGTTTTAGAATGTTCTGAAGAAGAAATGATTAATGGTGAAAGAAGTAGCACATTTTTAAAAGCAATTGAAGATTTGGAGAAAGATATAAAGGAAAATGAAGAGATATATATACAATCATTAAATAAAGAAGAGGTATTCAATTTTGAATGTATACTAAATAATTTAAAAAACACTTCTAAATTACTTCCACTAATAGATGGTGGAATAAGTAATAATAAAGAATTCTATGAAGCAAGAGATAAAATGAACTATGAAAACTTTAAAAAAATATATGACCATTTTGGTGGTGGAAAGTATTATCTTCATTATGGTATGGATCATATTTATCAAAAAGAAATAAATAATGTGAAATTTTTAGGTGCAAATCTTAAAGAAGATTCTAATTTTACAGATAAGATTTATAGTATAAATACACTGTATAAAAATGGTGAGGCGTATAATTATGATGATCTATCACCTTATAGTTTTTATAGTATTACTACAGATTTAGAAGAAACTTTAAAAAAAGCAGGCATAGAAAATGGAAATAGAATAATTGTATTAGATAATAAAAAAAGTCCATATAAAAAGAAAATTTTAAAAGAATGTTTTACGTTTATTGATGTATATAATGATGAAGAATTATTTGAATCTAATAAAGGGGTAACTACAGATTATTTTCAAGCAGAAATAATAATAGAAAGTCCAACACCAATTAAATGGTATCCAGAAAAAGCTATTAAGGAGTATTTTAGTGAACATTAAAAATTTCATTTAAATATACTTAAAATTAATTAATTTAATTATATTTAAAGTTTTAATGGATATAATATAATAAAACGTATATAAATATTAAAATTTATATTGACAGAATTTTTGATTTAACATATTATATTAATAAATATTGAAATAATGCTATGAAAAGAAGAGTAATGGTGATAATAATGTCCAAAGAGAGCTAGGGTAGGTGAAAGCTAGCGTCAGAAAACACTATGAACATGGCCTTGGAGCAGACTTTCTGAGCAATAGTTAGGAAAGTACGGTGGCAACCGATATATTGCAAGGTGATAAATACTTTAGGGTTGAGTCACTTGTTGAGGTACTTATTGTAAGGTAAGTATAAATTAGAGTGGTAACACGTGTATATTACGTCTCTATACGATTAATTTCGTATAGAGACTTTTTATTTGTATAAAATTAAGATAATCATAGGAGGAATAAAAATGAGTAAAAAACCGTTTTATATTACAACACCGATATATTACCCATCTGCAAATCTTCATATAGGAAATACGTATACTACAGTTGCAGCAGATGCTATAGCTAGATTTAAAAGACTAACAGGTCATGATGTAATGTTCTTAACAGGAACAGATGAACATGGTCAAAAACTTCAAAGAATAGCAGAAGAAAAGGGCGTTCAACCGATAGAATATATAGATGAAATAGTTGCTGGAATAAAAAGTCTTTGGACATTAATGGATATTAAATATGATAAATTTATAAGAACAACTGAAGATTATCATAAGAAAGCTGTTCAAAAAATATTTAAGCAGTTATATGATCAAGGTGATATATACAAAAGTTCATATGAAGGACTATATTGTACACCATGTGAATCTTTCTGGACTGAAACACAATTAGTGGACGGAAAATGCCCAGACTGTGGAAGACCAGTTGAAAAGGCAAAAGAAGAAGCATATTTCTTTAAAATGTCTAATTATGCTGATAGATTAATTGAGTATATAGAAACTCATCCAGAATTTATACAACCAGAGTCAAGAAAAAATGAAATGCTTAATAACTTTTTAAGACCGGGATTACAAGATTTATGTATATCAAGAACTTCATTTACTTGGGGAATACCTGTAGAATTTGATCCAGGTCATGTTATATATGTTTGGATAGATGCATTATCAAACTATATAACTGCATTAGGATATAATAGTGAAAATACTGAGCTTTTAGAAAAATATTGGCCAGCAGATGTTCACTTAATAGGAAAGGATATATTAAGATTCCATACAATTTATTGGCCAATAATGTTAATGGCTTTAAATATGCCACTACCAAAGCAAGTATTTGGTCATGGATGGTTACTTGTTGATGGTGGAAAAATGTCTAAGTCAAAAGGTAACGTTGTAGATCCAGTTATTTTAGTTAATAAATTTGGTGTAGATGCAGTAAGATACTATTTATTACATGAAATTCCATTTGGAGCTGATGGGCTATTCAACAATGAAATATTTATAAAGAAAACAAACTCAGACCTTGCAAATGACCTTGGAAACTTACTTTCAAGAACAGTTACAATGATAGAAAAATATTTTGATGGAGTAATACCAGAGCCACAAGTAAAAGAGTCTTTAGATGAAGAGCTAATTTCACTTGCATTAAATACTCCTAAACTTGCAGAAGAAGCTTTAGATAAATTTAATGCACCTGCTGCACTTGATCATATATGGACATTAATAAGAAGAACAAATAAATATATAGATGAAACAACTCCTTGGGTTCTTGGAAAAGATGAAGAACAAAAACCAAGACTTGCTACAGTTTTATATAATTTAGCAGAGTCTTTAAGAATAGTTTCTGTTTTAGTTTCTCCATTCCTACCAAGTACAAGTGAGAAAATAAATGCACAAATAAATGCAACAAATATAACTTGGGACAGCTTAAAAGAATTTAATGGAACAGTTTTTGGAACTAAAGTTTGCAAAGGCGAAGCTATATTCCCAAGAATAGATGTTGAAGCTAAATTAGCAGAACTTGATAAGATTGCAGAAGAAGCTAAAAAAGCAGCAGCAATTAAAGAAATGGAACCTATAAAGGAAGAAATTACAATAGATGATTTTGATAAAATAGATTTAAGAGTTGTTAAAGTTTTAGAATGTGAGCCAATTAAAAAGGCTAAAAAACTTTTAAAATTAAAAGTTGATTTAGGTGGAGAGATACGACAAGTTGTATCTGGAATTGCTCAGCATTATAAACCAGAAGAATTAGTAGGTAAAAATGTGGTTCTAGTTGCAAACTTAAAACCGGTAAAATTAAGAGGTGAATTATCGCAAGGTATGATACTATGTGCATCAACTGATGATGATGGTAAATTATTTGCCGTAAATCCTGGTGATGTTCCAGCTGGAAGCATAGTAAAATAGTATAAGTAATAAAAACTGTCTCCAAACGAGACAGTTTTTGCTTTTTAAAAATTATAATTTATAAAAATTTTGGATATTTAGAAGGCATTGTATAAGAATTATATTTAAATTTTAGGGAATTCTAATTTATAGAATAGATTTAAAAGGAGTGTTTTTATATGCCAACTTTAAAAGGTAGTAAAACTGAAAAAAATCTTATGAGAGCTTTTACTGGAGAATCTCAAGCAAGAAACAGATACACATTTTATGCAGAAGTGGCTAAAAAAGAAAATAATGAATATTTATACCATGTTTTTACAGAAACAGCAAATAACGAAAGAGCCCATGCAAAAGTATTTTTTGATTTATTAGCTCAAGCGTTGACACCAGAGACTGAAGTGTTAATAGAAGATGGAACTTATCCAGTAGCAACAGGAACAACAGAACAAAATTTAAATTATGCAGCTAATGGAGAAAATAATGAATGGACTACTGTTTATCCAGAGTTTCAGAAAATAGCAGAAGAAGAAGGATTTAAGGAAGTAGCTATAGCATTTAAGCATATAATAGAAGTTGAAAAATCCCACTACGAAAGATATAAATTACTATATCAACTTATGAAAGAAAATAAACTTTATAAAAGAGATGAGCAGATTTCATGGAGATGCATGAATTGTGGATATATATATGAAGGAACAACAGCACCACTTGCATGTCCATTGTGTAAATATCCTCAAGGATATTATCAAAGATATTATGGTACTGAACAATAATATATAATTTAAATAAAAAACTATGGAATTATATTTATAAATGTATAATTCCATAGTTTTTGTTTATATTTTTTCATATTCTATTTTTCTATTTTTAAAATGTACTGGTTTTAAATTTAAAACATTACAAAAATCAACAGCTTCTTTAAAAGATCTACCTATATTTTCAGGAACATGAGAATCAGAACCAATAGTAACAAGGTTTCCACCTAATGAAGTATAAATTGAATAAATGTCTTTTAAAGATTTAATAGCTTTATCATCGTTAAATCTTCGTGTATTAAGTTCAACTACTACATTGTTTTCAATACAAAGTTTAAAAACTTCTTTTATGTAGTCACCATATTCACTTACATGCATTTCTTTATCTTGAAAAGTACAATATCTGCATATATAATCTATATGAGCTAAAATATCAATATAGTTATGGGTATTAATAGAAGCTATCATATCAGTAAAATATGTAGTAAAGATATAGTCTTTAGATTTACCTTTGTATAATGATTTATCAAAAATATCTATACCATTTACAGAATGTTGAGATCCAATTATTTGGTCAAAATCATATTTCTTTGCAATATTTAAATTTTCATCTGAAAAATTTTCATCCATTCCAAGTTCAATGCCTAAAAGTAAATTATTGCTTTTATAGTTAATATAGTGGTTAAAATAACTATCTATGTTAAGCTTAAATTTTGTTTTATCTGGATAATTTAAATCCATATGATCAGTTATAGTTAACCCTAAATTTAATTCTCTAGCTTTTTTTATAGCAATATCTATATTCATTTCAGAATCGCTAGAAAAGTTAGTATGTATGTGGGTATCAAACATATAAACACCGCCTTAAATTTAATAATTAGTTTATATAGGGATACAATCTCCAACTTAAATTTATACATCAAATTTTTGTTATCAGTTGAAAATTACTAGGAACAAAGTGAGTAGTAATAACCACAACTGGTCATTATTCACTCTTAACTTTTAACTAAAATATTGATGAAATATTAATTTGAGTTTTCTCATTTGATAAATGAATAAACTTAAATTTTAATTTGGAACCCTACAAAAGTAAATGCACAATATAATTATACCACTTAAGGTACATTAATATAAAAAAGAACTATTTTAATAAAAATTAAATTCTCATTAAAATAGTTCTAAAACTTTATTTAAATTGTGATATTTTAAAATACAAAATTATTCTTAAACTTATATGTTTTAAATTCTTTTATTCAACTTTAAAGCTAGCCAAAAAGGTTAGCAAATATAGCTATAATAACAGAATTTGTAAAGTCAACAAGGAATGCGCCTACTACTGGTAATATAAAGAATGCTTTTGGAGATGGTCCAAACTTAGAAGTAACAGCATCCATATTAGCCATACCATTAGGTGTTGCACCCATTCCAAATCCACAGTGACCTGCAGACATAACAGCAGCATCATAATCCTTACCCATAAGTCTAAATGTTATAAAGTATGCGAATATGAACATTAATACTGCTTGGCAACCTAGTAATATTAGAAGTGGTCCAGCCGTCTCTTTCAATTGCCATAATTGTAAACTTATTAAAGCCATTGAAAGGAATACGTTTAATGCGATATTTCCTATTGCATCAGTACAAGCTGTATTGATTTTAAATTTCTTAGTTACTTCACCAAAATTTATAACTATAGCTGCAATTATCATAGCATCTATATATGCAGGTAGTGTTACACCTATTTTAGTGAAGAAGATTTCTAATATACTACCTACACCCATACATATAAATATTATTGATAGTGTAGTAAATAATGATTTATATGATAGTTCTTCTTTTGCAGTAGTTGTAGCTGCTGCATATTCAAGAGAATCACTTTTTAAATTATTCTTTTGAATTAATTTTTTTCCAATAGGTCCACCGATAATACTACCACAAATAAGACCAAATGTTGCAGCTGCCATTGCTGTAGCTGAAGCACCAGCTAGTCCATATTGAGTTTCAAAAGTATGTCCCCATGTTGCACCAGTTCCATGTCCACCAGTCATAGTAATAGAACCTGCAATAAGGCCAAGAAGTGGATTAGCACCTATAAGTTTTGAAACAGCAACTCCCACTATATCTTGTAAAACAACTAAAGATACTGCTGCTATAAAGAACATTATAACTTGTTTTCCACCTTGTTTAATAAGTTTAAAACTAGCACCAAGTCCAATTGTTGTAAAGAATACAAGCATGAATGGGTCTTGTAATGTTACATCTAGGTTTATAGTTGCAATATTATATTGTCTAAGTAGAAAGTTTATAATTGCAAAAATAAGACCGCCTATTACAGGGGCAGGAATACAAAACTTTTCTAGAAGTGAAACCTTTTTCTTCAAAAAAGATCCAACATAGTAAAAAACTATTGCTACTGCTAGAGTTTGAATCATACTTAAATCAATAACCATTAATAATCCTCCTTTAATATAATTAATTAAAATAAAAAGTACTACAATTCAATATTACAATAATATAAAAAATTCAGTCAAATGTAAAATAAGCCAAATTTCGAGAATAATTTATGTTAACACAATAAAATGTCTAATTTTTTCAAATATACTAGTTTTGAAATTGAAAATTATTTCATTTTTTGAATTAGGCTAAAAATACTGATAAATGAAGGAAATAGTTAAAGTTTTATCAAATATGGTGAATTTATATTTAAATGTAAATAAAAAAATGTTAAGATAAAATAATATCATATTATTTTTTAATATGAAAGAAAAAAATATAAAAAAACTATGTTATATAATATATGAAGGAATTGGATAAACTAAGGAAATAGAATATAATATTTAGTGGACTAAATATTAATATGTTATTAAAATGTTACAAAAATTGTAATAAAAGCTGATATCAATGTTAAAAGAATATCAATACATTTATTTACAATTAAATTAAAGGAGTGATAAATTTGAAATATTTAATAGGTATTATAATAGGAGCCATAATAGGATATTTTACTAACTGGTTAGCTATTAAGATGTTATTTAAACCACATAAAGAGGTAAGGTTTCTTGGGATTAAAGTACCTTTTACCCCAGGATTAATACCAAAGGAAAAAGATAGAATTGCTAAAAGTGTTGGAGATGCTGTTGGAGACCATCTGCTTGATAAAGAAACAATTATAGATTCATTATGTAGCGAAAAAATTAGCAATTCTATTAAATTGTATTTTAAGAATAAGTTTTTAAGAGTTAAAGAAAGTGAAAAAACAATTGGAAATATATTAGATACAAGCTTACAGTTAAATATTGATAATGCTTTAAAAGAAAGTATTTCATCAACTATTTTAAACTCTGAAATTAATGAAAAAATAAAAAGAGAATCTTCTTTAGTTATTGAAAAACAACTTTTAAAAATTATAGAAAAGAATCCTAAAGAAGTATTGCTGCACAAGGATTATGATAAACTTAAAAACAATTTAATACATAAGGGTAATGAATATTTAGACAGTGAAGATTTAATTGCAAATATTAATAACATATTAGAAAAAAATATAAAAAATTTACAAGACTCAGAAGATAAAATTAAAAATGTATTACCAGAAGGATTAATAATAGCTTTAAAAGTTTATGCATGTGATAACCGTGAAAAAATAGCACAGTATTTAAAAGATATATTAAGAACCGAAAAGACAGAGGTTAAAATTAAAGATGGTATAAACAAAGCTATATCAGGAATGAGTCCTATGATAGCTATGTTTTTGAAAAGCGATATTATATATGATAAAGTCTTAGAATATGGTGATGCTTTTTTATCAAATGAAGAAAATGTAGATGATTTATCTATGTTGATAACTAATGCTATAGATAGCTTTTCGGAAAAGTCTATAAGCGAAGTTTTAAAAAGCATTTCTTTAGAAAATAAAGAGGAAATTGTAAATAATATATCAAAGCTAATAGTTACTAAAGCAAAAGACAATAATGTTGTAGATAGTTTTGCTATTAAAATTCAAAATGGATTATTTGAAAATAAAAATAATATAGAAGAAGTATTAAAAACAGTAAATATAGATTCAAAGGATTTAATTAATAAAATAATAGATATTGTTAATAAGGATATTTTAAAGGATGATATTATTAAAAATGGTGTAAATTCAATGGTTGAAAGTTTGATAACAGTAATTAAAAGTAAAAAAATTAAAGAGGTTTTAGTTAGTGTTGATGAAAGAATAATTGATAATATATCAAATAATATTGTTGAAGTTTATAATAGATTTATGAAAAATAGTGGTAAACAACTTGTTGATAGTTTTAATGTATCGAGAATAATAGAAGATAAAATTAACAGCTTTGAAGTAGAATTTGCAGAAAAATTAATTTTAGAAATTGCAAGTAAAGAACTAAGAGCTATAACATGGCTTGGAGGATTACTTGGAGGAATTATGGGATTATTATCACCGATTTTAGGAACTATTCTGTAGTAATTATATAAACTAGTTAGGGGGAATTTATTATGATATTTGATTCGCATGCACATTATGATGATGCAAGTTTTGATAAGGATAGAGATAAAGTTATAAAAGAAATAAGAAACAATGGTGTTATTGGAGTTTTGAATTGTGGATCAGATTTCAATGGCATGAAAATGTCAGTGGAATTGTCTAATAAACATGACTTCATTTATGCAGCAATTGGTATTCATCCATCTTATGCTGATATTGTAGATGAAAAATTAATAGATGAATTAAGGGATATTTATAAGAATAATAAGAAGGTAAAGGCTATTGGTGAAATTGGTCTAGATTATTATTGGGAGGAAAATCCACCAAAGAATATTCAACAAAAGGCTTTTAGAATGCAGATGGAACTTGCAAGAGAGCTTAAAATTCCAGTAGTTATACATGATAGAGATGCACACAAAGATACATTAGATATAATGAAGGAATACCCAGATGTAACAGGAGTAGTTCATTGCTTTTCTGGAAGTGTTGAATTTGCTAAGGAATGTATAAAGTTAGGTTACTATATAGGGGTGACAGGTGTTGTTACTTTTAAAAATGCTAAAACTATAAAAGAAGTAGTAAAAGAAATACCAATGGAAAGAATATTGGTTGAAACTGATTGTCCATATATGGCGCCAACACCAAATAGAGGTAAAAGAAATCAATCAGATTATATAAAATATATTATAGAAAATATTATGGAAATAAAAGGTATAAATAAAACAGATGTAGAAAATATAACTATATTAAACACAAAAAAGTTATTTAGTATATAATCTATTAATAATTTTTACTATTGTTCCATAGAAGTAATAAATAATGAAATATTTTCATTGGTATCTAAATTAAGTTATAAGTAGCTTGTTTTGTAGATGAATAACTTGGAATATATACTTTAATATGACTTATAATGAAAAAATTTAAAGGGTATTTTTAAAAGAATTTGTAAAATAATTTAAAACATTGACTGTTATAAAGTAATAATTAATTATTTTAAGTAATATATTTAATTAACATCATCAAAAAAATTTATTAAAAGTCTTCTACTAAGTCTACCCTTAAGGATTGATTTATCTGCAATTACAAGTCGTGAGGTATGATTAAAACTCATGCATTTACGGAGTCAATTCACAAGAGAATAGTTTGAAATTTGACAGGAATAAAAATCTTAGGTATAATTTCGAGGTACTCTTGTCTAAGGGAGGTATTTTTATGATTAGTAATATAAAAACAAGATTAAATAGCATTTTTAAGTCTTGGAAAAAAACTCTAGCGGTAGCGACGTGCGTTACTGTTATAGGGGGCGCAGTTACTATAGTAAATATGAAAAAAACTATATCAGTAGTTATTGATGGCCAGGAAGTACAAATAACAACATTAGCAAGTGATTTAGGAAAAATATTAGATAAACAACAAATAAAAGTAGAATCATTTGATAAGGTATCTGTAGCATTAGACAGTAAAGTTAAAGATGGAGACAAAATTTATATAAAGAAAGCTGTAGATGTTGAAGTTAATGTTGATGGCAAGGTATTAAAATTTAAATCATCAGAAGATAACGTGGGAAATATGTTAGATTCTAAAAAAATTGCAATAAATGATTTAGATAAAATATCACCAACAAAAGACGAACTTCTGCAAGATGGAATGAAAATAAATGTAACAAGAGTAGCCAAAGAAGTTAAAAATGAAGTTAAGTCGTTAGACTATGCAGTAGAAAAAAGAGAAAATAATGATTTAGCGGAAGGTACTGAAAATATAGTTCAAGAAGGCCAAAATGGGGAAAAATTAATAACCTCAGAAGTCGTTTACGAAAATGGAAAAGAAGTTTCACGTAAAGTAGTAGGTGAAAAAGTTAAAAAAAATCCAGTAAATAAGATAGTAGACGTTGGTACTTTAGCAACTGTAAGAACTTCACGTGGAGCAGAGGAAAATTATACTGATATGGTGGTTATGGAATCCACAGCCTATACAGCAGATAGAGGCAATGATAATGGAATAACAGCATCTGGTACAAGTTGTGTTCGTGATCCGAACGGATATAGTACTATTGCAGTTGATCCAAGAGTGATTCCATTAGGAACTAAAGTATATATAGAAGGTTATGGTTATGCAATAGCTCAAGACACTGGTGGAGCAATTAAAGGAAATATAATTGATGTTTACTTTAATAGTTATAGTGAAACTATGAATTGGGGAAGAAGAAACGTTAAAGTTTATATTTTAAAATAGGAGCTAGGCTCCTATTTTTTCTTTTCCCAAAAGTTTAGATTGTAATATTGAAAATATAATTTAATGTATATAAATATTATTTGAAATAAGGAGTTATAAATGAATTTTAAATTTACAATAAATGAAGTTATAACAATTGTTATGGCTATGTTGGAACAGTTAGAATCAATAAATGAATTTGGGGTAGAAAATGAAGTGTATTTTCCAAAACCTATAAATGATAAATTGAATAGTATAGAGGACGAAGAATATGATAATTTCATATCTAAAGCATATGAAATAGCAGAAGAGGTTTATCTTCTTAAAAGTGGAGAACTTAATGAATTGAATTTTATCCACGAAGAGATTAATAATTTAGCACAAGAACTATTAAAAGAGTATATTTAAGTAGAAATTACATTGTTTAGAGTTACTTTAAATTATTATAAAAATAAATATAAAAACTATTTAAAATAAAGCATTTATAGGAATACTAATATAAAACTGTTATAGTGTGGTAAATAATTTATATAATAGTAGGCTTACTTTTCATATCATATATAATGAGTTATAATATTAAAGTTAGAATTCAAGTGTCTTATAAAATAAATATAAGTTTTATAGGGAAACAAACTTGCATTTAAATTTATTCAATAGCTTAAAATATTTTATGATAAATGTAGTGTTGAATTTTAAAGGATGCTATATAGTAGATGTTCGAAACTTAACGTAATCTAGTTTTAGAAAATATAAAATTATGTAAAAAATCTTAGGATTTTATCTACTATATAGCATCTTTAATATTAAGAAAATATCTTATAAATCTTGGAGGAATGTAATGATTAAAGAAGTAATTGTTGTTGAAGGTAGAGATGATGTTACAGCTGTAAAAAGAGCTGTAGAAGCAGAAGTAATTTCAGTTAGTGGTTTTGGTATAAATGCCAATAGTATAAATAAGATAAAAGAAGCACAAAAAAGACAAGGGGTAATAGTTTTAACAGATCCTGATTTTGCAGGAGAAAAAATAAGAAAAATAATATCAAAAAGAGTTTCAGGAATAAAGCATGCTTATATAAGCCAAAAGGATGGAACTAAAGGTGATGATATAGGAGTTGAAAATGCTTCTCCAGAAACTATAATTAGAGCACTTAAAAATGCAAAGTGTGAGATGAAAGATGTACGTAAAGAATTTAATATTCAAGATATGTATTATTTTAAATTAACTGGAGATAGTAGGTCAAAAGAAAGAAGAGATTGTTTAGGAAATATACTTGGAATTGGTTATGGTAATGCTACTCAATTTGTTACAAGATTAAATAACTATGGGATAAGCAAAGAAGAATTTGTAAAAGCTATGGAGAAGGTTGGAAAGGAGATAGATAATGAGTAACTTAACTACAAAAGATATTGTAAATAAGTATGATTTTAAATTTGCTAAAAGTTTAGGACAAAACTTTTTAACAGATGATACGGTGTTGGAAGATATAGTATCAGGTGCAGCTGTATGTAAAGATGATTATATTATAGAAATAGGACCAGGTGTAGGAACACTTACTGTTGAATTGTTAGATAGAGCAAAAAGAGTTACTAGTATAGAACTTGATGATAGATTAATACCTATTTTAACAGAGGAGCTTAAAGATTATGAAACATTTAATCTTATACATAAAGACGCATTAAAAGTGAATTATAAAGAGTTAATTGGTGATGAAAAAAGTGTTAAAGTTGTAGCGAATTTACCTTATTATGTAACAACTCCAATTATAGCAAATCTTTTAAATGGTGAGTATAATTTTAAATCATTAACAATAATGATACAAAAGGAAGTTGCAGAAAGAATAGATGCAGAGCCTAGTACAAAAGATTATGGTGCATTTTCATTATTAGTACAATATTATTGTGATACTGCAATAATTAGAAGAGTACCACCATCATGTTTTATACCTTCCCCTAAAGTAGATTCTATAGTAATCAGATTAGATAAGTTAGAAAAGCCTAGAATAAGTGTAAAAGATGAAAAGTTGTTTTTTAATGTAATACGTCAATCTTTTAATATGAGAAGAAAAACTTTATGGAATGGTATGAAAAATATAGGATTGGAAAAAGAAAAATTAGAAAAAGCGTTTAATGTTGCAGGAATAGATCCAAAACGTAGAGGTGAAACTTTAACTATAGAAGAGTTCGGAAAGTTAAGTGATGCCATATATGATGAAAAAAATAGAAATAACATATAGTATTTAAAGAATTATAAAATAATTTTAAAAGTTACAAAGTAGGTAAAAACCTAATTTGTAACTTTTTTTATATGTTATATGAATTTTAAAAAGAGGAATTATTTAAATAATAAAATAATAAGATAGTAAAAGAGATATTAGATATATTATAAAATTATCATTTTTTATAGGATAGTTTCATATATTTATAGTGTATAAATTAAATGGAGGTAGCAAAAGTGGCATCTAAAAAAAGTTATAGTAGGTTTTTTATTATTCTGCAAGAAGATGAAAAAGGTCACGGATTGACTTCTGATAAAGCGCCATCAGGTTACACGAAAATAGAAGTTAAAAATAATAAATGTAAGTTGTCTTATTATGTTCAAAATTTAAAAAAGAATGATAAAGATTATTATATGGCATTAATCTGTGATAAAGATGATGTTAAAAATGTAATAAACATATCAAAGTTGAACATAGACGATAATGGAAAGGCAGATACTACATGCGAATATGATGTTAACAATATAGGCAACACAGGCATGTCATTAGATAAAATAAGTGGTTCTGCAATAATATCTCTAAGCAGTAATAGAATGAAATCTATTATGAGCGGATTTATAACTAATGAAGTATCAAAGGATTGGAAAAATTTTAGAGTAATTTCAGAGGAAAGTTTATCACGAAAACAAGATGTAGAAACTAAATTTGATCAGTATGAGAAAGAAATTGAAGAGAAGAAAAACGACTTACAAAGACAAGCAAATATAGAAAAAATGAAAGAAGATGTGAACTCTCAAAGTAACTTTACAGCGGAAGAAATTATAGGTAAGGTAAATAGTTTACAAAGTGAAACTATGGGAAAAGATGAAAAAGAAATTTTAAGAAGTGAATCACAAACACAAGAAGATAGAAATGCTGCAAACTTATATCAAGTTAATGATGATGAATTTGATATATTAGATGAAAATGAAATACAAAGACATAAGAAAAAACATGAACATGACAATGAGTGTAAAGAAGAACATAAAGAAGAAAAAAAATCAAAGAAAAAGGAAAAAGAAGAATGTCAGGGATGTCAACAATGCAAAGAATGTAAAGAACATGAACATGAAAATAAATCTAAAGAAGAGAAAGCAAATAAAAAAGAAAAGCATGATAAAGATAAAAAAGATTTGCATGAAGAGTATCATAATATGGAAAATATCTTTAACTTAAATGAAAAAATGGTTAATGAAAGCCAAGGGATAATGAATAAATTTTTTAAGGATATAGTTAAAGATTTTGAGAAGGTATTAGGATATGATGAAATTAAGAATTGTACATGGTATAGAGTAAACATATATCAGTTAGAAGATATGTATTGTATAAATGATTATAAAAAATATACAGTAGTATACTACCCATTAATATGTTATTATCCATATATTTCAAAATATAAACATTGTATGATAGGTCATAAACACGATAAAAATGGTGATTTAAAGTATCTTATTTATGCAATCCCAGGTAAAAAATCTGAACATGAGCAGCCATATGGAGGTAAAACTGGATTTGTTACATGGATGCCAAGCAAAAAAACTGATGATTATGGATATTGGATGATGTTCTACGACTTTAAGAATTCAACAGTAGTAGTGCCTGTGAAAAAATAAATATGAGGGGGGAGACCCCTTCATTTTTAATTATAGTTTGTAAGTACATATAGGGTTCTAAGAGGAGTTTTAAACTTATTCAACTTTAAAATATTTTTATAAAAAATGTAGTGTTAAATTTTAAGTGTTTCCGTTAATAGTTCATTCTTTTGGGTATCCAAAATTCGAAATATATAACATGAAGTATTATTTTGAAATCCTATAAATGAAAAGTTTCTATATTAAAGAAATGTAATATGAAGTTTCATAATAAGGTAATTAACATATATAAGTAATATTTAGGGGGATAAAAATATGAGTTTAAATGAATTTGATAGAAAAAAAACTGGGTTAGCAATTATTATGGTAGGGCTTATGATAATGGTAATAGGAATAGGAAATTTTTTTCAAGATAAATTGAAAGAAACTACTTTAACACAAAATAATATATCTTCATTTAAAATATACAAGATTAATAAAAATATTAATTATAGCCTTCCTGATACATGGATTAACAGTGAAAGTAAGGGAGGAAACGATATAGAATATAATAGTGAATTTATTTCTGATGATGGAGTAATAAAAGGAAATATTAAGTTATATAAAGATGAATTTAAGCAAAATGAATTATTAAAGAAGCATAGTGATAACTTGAAGTCTTTAGGGATAAAAGAGTATGAAAAAAGAACTATTAAATTTAAAAATGGTAAAGGAACTTTAATAGAATATAAAAATAAATTATCAGATAGCAAAGTGTATAGAAATTATGATTATATAATAAATTTAAACAATAAAAATATAATTATTAATTTTTATATGGATGATAAAAGTTATAAAGAAAATACACCTACTTTGTTAGATAAAATTGTAAAAAATATTCAGTACAATTAATGTTTGATTAAATAACATACAAGTATTATAATAAAGATATTAATAAAAGAGGAGCATTGGCTTCTCTTTTATTAATATGGATATACAGAAAATATAAGTTTGAAAAATGTATAAATTAGATGGTGATTTTGGAATCATATATAAAAAGATAAATATATGAAAATAAATTTAAATGATTTTTGGAGGGCTAATGTGAAAAAAAATAAAAAATATTTAATAATCCTAATATGTTTTATTGCTATGATTGCCTTAAATGGATGTTCTTTAAAAAAAGATAATGGAGCATTTGGTTTTATGAAAAATAGCAATGTTATGAAAATAACAATTCAAAGTACAAGAGATCAAAGCTATAAGTTTACTGTTACGGATAAAGATGTAATAAATGATATTTATAAAATACTTTTAAAGGCAAAAAAAGTTGATGAAAAGAGTACATTGTCACCAGACTATGTTTTTGAAATATATGAAGGCCCTGAAAATATACATAAATTTAATTATATTACAGGATTAGATAAGGCTGAAGGTGCTAATTTTTATGATGGAAATAATAATTATATAGTTTCTAAAAGGTTGGATAATGATATAATAAAGAACTTTTGGAATATAAGAAAGCCTTTAGATTTTGAAAAAGTTTATTACAATTCTATACTTAAGGGTCTAGATCAATATTTAAATAATGAAGGCAAAGGATTAAAAGTTGCTGTCAACTTAGATAAAGATTTAGAAATGGCTAAGTTTGTATTATCAACAGATTTGCTTAAATTTGAAAAGAATTTAAGTAAGTTAAATAATGTAACTCTTATTGGTGATAAAAAAGAAGAAGAGTTTGATGCGGTAATGAGTTTAAAAACAGAAGGATATACGTCAACTAAGTATAAAGGTATAATAACATTTTCAGGAAAAGCAGGATCCAATGATCAAATTTATTATATAAATGACGTATACGAAAATGGTGGTTGGAATATTAATATAACTAAAGAAAAACCAGAAAACTTTTAGTTATATTTAGTTTTAGAAAATTAAAAGAATCATATATAGAAGTTTTAAGTAAACACTATTAAAAAATTAATAGTGTTTACTTTTGTTATACTAAAAAAAGTTAGATATGTTTAGTGTATCTTTTTTATTATGTAATGTAGATAAGTTTACACTATCACCTACATTAGAGTTTAATGGTAATGAATTAATTGGAATATTTATTATAAAGCTATTAGAAATTTCAACAAAAGCGTCAGTGCTATTTAAGTCTATAATTTTACCAAACAATAAAAACACCTCTTTTATGTAAATTTTGCTTATTTTAAAATTTAAATTTTAACTAGCAGTAAACAAAGTTATTAAATAAATTTAAGTTGAAGCTTGTTTTCCTATATTAATCTTAGATTTTTTTGTTTGACGAATGAATAGGTTTAATTTATAAATATAGATTTATTAATATTTTAAACAAATATTAATTGTAGTATTCATTAGAGGTATAAAAACAAATATGATTAGTACTTATTAATAGCAATAACCTGTAAATAAAATAATTTACAGGTTAAAGTTTTTTATTATAGTTTAAGCATTTATTAAAATCATGATAACCTTAAATTTAGAAAAATTATCATGAATAGGATCAAAAATTATAATTTACAAACATTTGTAGCTTGAGGTCCTTTTTCACCTTCAACTACATCAAATTCTACTTTTTGTCCTTCTTCTAAGGATTTATATCCATCATCTTTTATAGATGAAAAATGAACAAAAACGTCTTCTTCACCTTCTACAGATAAAAATCCAAATCCTTTTTCGGCATTAAACCATTTTACAGTACCTATCATAAAAATTCCTCCTAAATAAAACAAATTCATAAAATTTAAATTTGATACTAGTTTTTACTATTTATAAATTTTTATACTATAAATATTTAAATTTAATATTTTTTTATAATTTAATATGAAAATTGATTTATAGAATTTTATATTAAATTATAAAAAATAGTATGTATGGTACTATACAAGGTTTATATTCAATATATTAAAATAAGCGAAATAATTTGAAAATAATAAATAAGGTTAATAATTAAGCACATAATTTAATATATAAAAAATTATAATATAAAGCCAAAAAAAAAACATGTCAATTTCACTACATAAGTGAAAAAGGAAATAAGAATACATTAAGATAAGAATTTTAAGTTTTAAGTCATTTTTCTATACACATTCGCTAATTGATATAAATATTTTACTAGAGTATAATAGACCGAGTGCAATATATCGTGTTTGAGGGGGTAGTTTATGCTATATGTTGTAAAAAGAGATGGTAGAAGAGCTGAATTTAATTCTGTTAAAATAACAAATGCAATTAAAGGTGCGGCAGATGAAATTTCATATAATCTACTTGAAAGCGAAAAAATAGAATTAACTCAAAAGATAATTAAACGAATTGAAAAGTTAAATGTAGAAGAACTTACTGTAGAACAAGTACAGAATATGGTTCAAGAAACATTATTAGAAAACGGGCATAAGCCTATAGGTGTAGCTTATGCTAACTATAGAAAAGAAAGAACTAGATTAAGAGAAATTAAATCAGATTTAATGAAGGCAATTGAACAAATAGGTGTAGAAACAGATAGAGATAATGCAAATGTTGGAAACAACTTTAGTTCGAAACTTCTTAGAATAGCAAGTGAATCAAATAAATGGTTTAATTTATCAACAATGCCAAAGCATTTATCTAAAGCCCACGAAAATGGAGATCTATATTATCATGATTTAGATAGTTATAACTTAACAGTAAACTGTCTACATATACCAACTAAAGAGGTATTAGAGAGAGGTTTTAATACAGGTTATGGATATCTAAGAAAAGCTAAACGTATAGACTCAGCAGCAGAGCTGTCTTGTATATTACTTCAATCAACTCAAAATGATATGTTTGGAGGACAATCACATCCAGATTTTGATAATGACTTATCTGTATTTGTAGAACCAACAAGAGAAGAATTAAGAAAAGAATTTGAAGAATTAGGAATACCAAAAGAAAACATAGAAGTAGCAGTAGAGAAAAAAGTTAATAGAATGATTGAACAATCTATGCAAGGGATTGTATATAATTTAAATACAATGCATTCTAGAGCAGGTTCGCAAGTTCCTTTTTCATCAATAAATATTGGAACACCTAATAATAAGGATGCGGCACTTATATGTGAAAAGTTTTTAATTGAATATGAAAAAGGATTAGGTAAAGGAGAACAACCTATTTTCCCTAATATAATATTTAGAGTTAAAACAGGTATAAATAAGGAGCCCAATGATCCATATTACTACTTATTTAAATTAGCTTGTAGAGTAGCTAGTAAAAGAATGAATCCAACATTTATGAATATAGATGCAGATTTTAATAAGGAATATTACGATAAAGGATATATGCCAGCAACAATGGGATGTAGAACATACCTTATGAGTAATTGTAATGGAGAACCAGGAACTAAAGGAAGAGGGAATATAGCACCAACAACTATAAATCTTCCAAGAGTAGGTATTCTTGCTAAAGGTGATAAAGAAAAATTCTTTTCTTTATTAGAAACTAGATTAGAACAGGCAAGTGAATCATTAATGCATAGATATAATGTATTAAAAAATTTAAGAATTAAAGATTTACCATTTGTTGCAGGACAAGGACTTTTAAAAGGGTCAGAGGGATTAGGATCCGATGATTCTATAGAACCTATTTTAAAACAAGGCAGTTTTGCAATAGGATTTATAGGACTTGCTGAAACTTTAATAGCCCTTACAGGAAAGCATCATGGTGAGTGTGAAGAGTCAAGAAAGCTTGGCGAAGAAATTATAACATTTATGAGGGCCTTTACAGACAAATTAACTAAAGAAACTAGTCTAAACTGGGGATGTTATGCAACACCAGCAGAAGGTTTAAGTGGTAAATTTATATTACAAGATAAGAAAGTATTTGGAGAAGTAAAAGGGGTAACGGATAAAGATTACTATACAAATAGTTATCATATACCAGTAGGGTTCCCAATATCAATAATAGATAAAATCCAAATAGAAGCTCCATATCACAAGCTTTGTAACTCAGGTCATATAAGTTATTTAGAAGTTGACGATTATCCATCACCAGAAGTTGTTGAGGATATTATTAAGTATGCTTATAATAACAGTAACATAAGTTATATAGGTATAAATTTCCATATTAAATATTGTAGAGATTGTGGTACGTACTTAAAACCAGATAAATTTGAATGCCCAACTTGTGGAAGTTCAAACATCCAAGGTGTATCAAGAGTAACTGGATACTTAAGCTTAGATGAAAGATTTGGTCCAGGAAAATACCATGAAAGAGAAGATAGACTATCGCATACAGAAAATCATAAAAAAATCTATGCAATAGAGGAATAATAAAATTTTATAATTAAGTAAGGGTGTTACAAAACTAACTAAAAGAAAGTTAGTTTTGTAATACCTTTTTTATTTAATTTTAAAGTTGGTTATTGTACAGAGACATATAATAAATAAAAATTTATAAGAGGTTATAATAATATAGGTTAAATGATAATATAATAGAAAAAGGAAATTTCTATAACCTTATAAATGTAAAAGGATATTTTTACAATCTTTACAGGATAGCATAATTATAAGATTAGTTAAGGAAACTATATTTTGATAGAATATAATTAAAGAATATATTATGTTTTGGAGGTTTTTTTATGAATTTAACATGGTTAGGGCATGCGTGTTTTTTAATTGAAACAAATAATGGAATTAAAATTATTACAGATCCCTTTGATGAAACTGTAGGGTATCCTATTTATAAAGGAAAGGTTGATATTGTAACTGTAAGTCATGAGCATTTTGATCATAACTATACTAAGTTTTTTAGTGATTACTCAGAAATAGTGCGTACACCAAAGTCCTTTGATTTTAAAGGTGTATCAATACAAGGTTTTCCATCATTTCATGATGAAGTTAAAGGTGCAAAACGTGGAGAAAATACTATTTTCAAAATAGAGTGTGATGGAATAAAAATTTGTCATCTAGGTGATTTAGGACATTTATTAACAGCGGAAGATATAGATCTTATAGGAGATGTAGATGTGCTTTTAATTCCAGTTGGTGATAACTATACATTAGGTGGAAAAGAAGGTGCTAAATTATCAAAAATGATAAATAGTAAAATAACTATACCTATGCATTACAAGACTCCACAATTAACTTTTGAATTAGATGGAGTAGAAAATTTTTTAACACATATGAAAATTGGAGAAAAGGTTAATGATTGTTCAATAAATGTTGAGGAATATATAGAAGAAAATAAAAAGAAAGTGCTAGTGTTAACACTCTCTTAGATAGTAATTTAACAGAAAAAATAGATTACTAGTCAAAAAAACTGTAGTAGAGGTTTATATTAATCTAATTTAAGCTCTACTACTTTATTTTTATTTAAACTTTCTTTTACATTTATTATTCTTTGATTGCTGGAACCTCTATATTTTAAATCGTCATCTTTCTTTGACTCATCAAATTTTCCATCAACTAAAACATCAATATTATTAAGTAGTTCATTCCAATCAGGATTTTTTTCGAAATTTTTCACAATATGCTCAAATGTATACCCTGTATAACACCAAACATTTTTATTAGTTTTTTTTATTTCCTTAGCAATCTTAGCAAAAGCATTTGCTTGTTCTAAGGGGTCACCGCCACTAAATGTTACACCACTTATAAGTGGGTTTCTATTTATGTCTTCAACTATAGTATCTAGCTTATAGTCTGTTCCACAACCAAAACCATGAGTATGTGGGTTGAAGCATTCCTTACAGTTATGTTTACAACCTTGAGCAAATAGAACACGTCTAATACCAGGACCATTATTTAAACTTTCATGTATGATACCAGCTAAATTAACTTTTTCTTCCATGATAAACGACTCCTAACTTATGTAATACTTAGTATAATACTAAGTATACTATAATATTAACGATATAAAAATACTCTTATTTTGTGTATAAAAATGTATAATTATCTACATAATATTAGGTATAGTTTAAATTAACATTAAGTTTTTTATTAATATGAGTTTTATGTGATTGACAATAAAAAAGTACTGTACTATAATTTATTTAAAATTGAAAATTTCTTTTTAAAAAGCTACGAATAGGAAAAGTATTTTATCATGTAACTTAAAGAGAGCGAGGGATGGTGTGAACCTTGCAGTGATGGGTAAATGAAAATCACCTAGGAGCTGAAAGCTGAATTTTAGTAAGTTTATCCGTATTTCTGCGTTAAAGAATAGAGTATTAAATTGTACTTGAATTATCTTACCATAGGTGGTATACCGAAGTTATCTTCGTCCTATTTAGGGCGGAGTTTTTTTATTTTTAAATTTAATATAAATCAGTATGTAAGTATAACTTCTATGTTTTACTATATAAAATTAGGTATAGGAAAGGAGCTAACAATATGTATAAGAAAATCGATGCTTCTAAAAGTTTTATGGATTTAGAAAAAGATGTATTAAAACTTTGGGAAGAAAAAAATGTAATTCAAAAGAACTTTGATTCAAATGAAGATGGAGAGTATTTCACTTTTTATGATGGACCTCCAACAGCAAACGGAAAACCACATGTAGGTCACGTTTTAACAAGAGTTATGAAGGATATAATTCCAAGATATAAAGTTATGAAGGGATATAAAGTTTTAAGAAAAGCTGGATGGGATACCCATGGACTTCCAGTTGAACTTGAAATAGAGAAAAAACTTGGGATATCAGGAAAACCACAAATAGAAAAATACGGGGTAGAAGACTTCGTTAAACAGTGCAAGGAAAGTGTTTTTACATATGTTGAAATGTGGAGACAAATGTCTGAAAGATTAGCTTATTGGGTAGACATGGATACTCCTTATGTAACTTTCCATAACAATTATATAGAGTCTGTTTGGTGGGCATTAAAACAAATGTGGGATAAAGAGTTAATATACAAAGGGTTCAAAATAATGCCATATTGTCCTAGATGTGGAACTACACTATCTTCACATGAAGTTGCACAAGGATATAAAGATGTAAAAGACAGTTCTGTATATGTTAAATTTAAACTTAAAAATGAGGATAAGTATGTTTTAGTTTGGACAACAACACCTTGGACATTACCAAGTAACGTTGCTTTAGCTGTTAATAAAAAATACGATTATGTAGAAGTTGTTCAAGAAGAAGAACACATAATATTATCTAAATCATTACTAGGAAAATTACAAGGTGAATATGAAATAGTTAGAGAATTTAAAGGTGAAGAGCTTTTAGGTAAAGAATATGAGCAAATGTTCACATTTGAAACTCCAAATGAAAAAGCATTCTATATTGTTCATGGAGATTATGTAACATTAACAGATGGTACTGGTATAGTTCATATAGCACCTGCATATGGTGATGACGATAGTAAAATAGGTCAGTTATATGGATTGCCTATGATTAATTTAGTTGATGCAGAAGGTAAATTTGTAGATAAAGTAACTCCTTGGGCTGGAATATTTGTAAAAAAAGCAGATGAGAAAATAATTAGTGCGTTAAAAGAAGAGGGAAAACTTTATAAGAGTGAAAAATTCTTACACTCATATCCACATTGTTGGAGATGTGATACTCCACTTCTTTATTATCCAAGAGATAGCTGGTTTGTAAAAATGACAGCTGTTAGAGATAAGCTAGTAGAAAACAACAATAAAATAAACTGGATGCCAGATAATATTAGAACAGGAAGAATGGGAAATTTCTTAGAAGGTGTTATCGACTGGGGAATTTCAAGAAATAGATATTGGGGAACTCCACTTCCAATATGGGAATGTGAATGTGGACATAGAGAAATGATAGGAAGCATTGCAGAGCTTAAGGAAAAGGGAATAAATGTTCCAGAAGATATAGAACTTCATAAGCCATATATCGATAATGTGCATTTAAATTGTCCTCATTGTTCTAAAGAAATGACAAGAGTAGAAGAAGTTATAGATTGTTGGTTTGACTCAGGTTCAATGCCATTTGCTCAACACCACTATCCATTTGAAAATAAAGAATTATTTGAACAAAACTTCCCAGCACAATTTATTTCAGAAGCTGTTGACCAAACAAGAGGATGGTTCTATACATTACTTGCAATATCAACAGTAGTATTTGAAAAGAATCCATTTGAAAATTGTATAGTACTTGGACACGTTTTAGATAGAGATGGATTAAAAATGTCTAAACATAAAGGAAATGTATTAAGTCCATTTACTGTATTAGAAAATCAAGGAGCAGATGCGTTAAGATGGTATTTCTACACTGCTAGTGCACCATGGTTACCATCAAGATTCTATGAAGAGGCAGTTATAGAAGCTCAAAGAAAATTCATAGGCACATTATGGAATGTATACTCTTTCTATATTCTATATGCTGAGTTAGATAAATTTGATCCAACTAAATATGAAGATTTTGTATCTGAAAATGTAATGGACAAATGGATGATGTCTAAGCTAAATTCACTAATTAAATCTACTGATGAACATTTAGAAAATTATAGAATAACACAAGGTGCTAAAGAGCTTGAAGAATTTGTTGATGAACTTTCAAATTGGTATGTAAGAAGAAATAGATCTAGATACTGGGTTGAAGAGTTAACAGAAGATAAAATAGGAGCATATATGACACTTTATAGAGTGTTAACTACTTTAGCTAAGATTGCTTCTCCATTTATACCATTTGTAACTGAGGAAATCTATCAAAACTTAGTAGTTGCATTTGATAAAAATGCACCAGAAAGTGTTCACTTATGTAAATGGCCAGAATACAAAGCTGAATTAGTAGATGCTAACTTAGAAGAAGATATGGATAGAGCATATACAATAGTTAAGCTTGGAAGAAGTGCAAGAAATGGAGCTAACATAAAGAATAGACAGCCACTTGGTAAAATGTTAGTTTCTGCAAAGTCTCTTCCAGAGTATTATGGAGATATAGTTAAAGATGAGCTTAATATAAAAGAAGTAGAGCTAGGTGCAGACCTTTCTAAATATGTTAACTTTGAAATAAAACCAAATCTTCCTGTACTAGGAAAGGCTTATGGTAAATTAATACCAGGAATAAGAAAAGCTATTGGCGAAATGAACCAAATGGAGCTTGCACAAACTATAAATAATGGAAACACTGTAAATATAGAAGTTAATGGAACTGATATAGAATTAAATAGTGAAAAATTATTAATAACAATGCAAGGTCTTGAGGGATATGCATTTGCTGGTGAAGGTGAAATGGGAGTAGTTTTAGATACTACAATTACTCAAGAACTTAGGGAAGAAGGTCATGTAAGAGAAATATTAAGCAAAATTCAAAACATGAGAAAAGAAAATGGTTTTGAAGTTGCAGATAAAATTAATATCTATGTTACAGGAAATGAAATGTTAGAGAATATAATTAAGAAGTTTGAAGAACAAATAGCAAAGGATACTCTTGCAGTAGAGATTGTTTATGGTGGAAATGCAAACTATCAAGAAGTTAAAGTTAATGGAGAAAATTTAAAACTTACAGTTGAAAAACTATAGTATATTTTAGGAGAGTATTTAAAATAATATTTATTATTTTAGGAGATACTCTCCTTTAAATTTTAAGTTAGTATAAAATATATAGAATATAGGAGTTAAAAATAAAATATATTAATATTAAATTTATTCTATTTAGGAGGATTTTATGGCTTGGGATAAAAATATATTTTATATAATAGTTTTATTTAACTTACCTATAATAATTATGTTTTTTGTATTTGGGAGAAATAATATTAATGGTAAAATTATTGAAATAAACTTAGAGGAAAATGAAAATTTAGATGAAGGCAAAATTATTAAATTAAATAATAAAAAAGTTATAGTGAAAGAATCTTTAAAGTTAATATTCATACCATTGTTATTAATATTTTTTGATTATTACATTTGTATAAAAATGTTGGAAATTCTGTGAATGTTCCAACAAAAACAAGGTTAATTGTTAGAAAATTTAATTTATATTTAAAAGAATACAAACATATTGTTGATTTATAACATATATTTTAATTTATAGGGAAAAACTATTGTAAATTGCACAAGTATAACTTACTATAGATAGTAAGTTTAATTTATAATAGGAGTGATTAATGTGGCGGCTTCAATAAAAGATGTAGCTAAAGAAGCGGGAGTATCAATAGCAACTGTTTCTAGAGTATTAAATGGTATAAATGTGGTTAATGAGGATACTAAGAAAAAAGTGCTAGATGCTATAGATAAATTAGGCTATAGACCTAACATCTTAGCTAGGAGCTTAAAGACTCATAAATCCAGTACTATAGGGATCATAATTCCAGATATAGCAAGTGATATTTTCCCAGAAGTTGTTAGGGGAGCAGAAGATGTTGCTAATATATATAACTACAATATAATGTTATGTAATACAGATTTGGATATAGAAAAAGAAAAAGACAGTTTTAGAATGTTAAAAGAGAAAATGGTGGACGGTATATTATATATGGGAAATGCTCTTGTAAAAGAAGTAGAAGACTTTATAAATGAACTAGAAATACCTGTAGTAACTGTCGGAACAGAGGACTCTCAAAAAAAATATCCAAGTGTAACTATAGATATATTTCAAGCTGCATATGATGCAACAAAATATCTTATAGAAAAAGGTAATAAAAAAATAGCTTATATTGGATTTTTCCCTGAAATGTATGGAGGAAATTACAAACAATTTTTTGAAGGATATAAAAAAGCTGTTGAAGAAAATCTAGAGTATGATGATAATTTAGTATATTTTTCATCCTTGAATGCGCAAGAAGGATTTAAAGGTACAAATGAAATATTAAGTAAACATTCTTTTGATGCTATTTTTTGTAGCAGTGATGAGGTTGCAGTCGGTGCTATAAATGCGCTAAGGGAAAAAAATATAAAGGTGCCAGATGAAGTAAGTGTTATGGGATTTAATGATACAGATTTAGCAGCTATGTATTATCCAACTTTAACAACAGTATCTCAACCACTATATGATATGGGTTCTTTAAGTATGAGAGCTTTAATTAAAATTTTAAATAAAGATGAAATTGATACTAAAGAATTTGTTTTACCATATGAAATAGTTGAAAGAAACTCATGCAAATAAAAAAAAAGAGGCAAAGCCTCTTTTTTTTATTCAGATAAATCTCTTTCTAAATCTAAATCTTTATAATCATCAATTTTAGGATTATCAATTACTGCTTTATGTGTAGATTTTGCATTTTCTTTAGCAAAAGTTGCTCTAGTAGAAAGTGGAGGTAATACAGTAGCAGCACCACCAACGCAACCACCTTCGCACATCATGCCTTCTATGAAATTGCCTTGAAGTCTACCTATACTAGCCATAGTCATAGTTTTCTTTATATCAAAAGGTCCACTTACTTTTATTGGTTTAAATTGAATATCGATACTTTCAGTTTTTATATAATTTTCAATAGCAGAAGTTAATCCACCACCAGCTGCAAAGCCACGGCCGTAAATTGAAGCATCATCAGCTGGTAGAGTTTCACAGTTCTCAGGATCCATATTAAAAGCATCTAAGAGAGCAGAAATTTCTTCAAAAGTTAAAACATAATCTATTATGTCTTTAACATCATCTCTACGCATTTCTGCTTTTTTTGCTGTACAAGGTCCAATAAAAACTACTTTAGCTTCAGGGTCTATAGATTTTATATACTTTCCTGTAGCTATCATAGGTGAAACTGTTGATGATATATTCATAGATTCTTTAGGAAACTTTTTATTTATATAAGTTAAGAAAGCTGGACAACAAGAATTAGTCATATACTTGCTACCATTGTTCATTCTATGAACAAATTCATTACTTTCATTTATTGTTACGATATCTGCACCACAAGCAGCTTCATACATATCTTTAAACCCTACATTAATAAGTGCAGCTTTAATTTGTCCTAAAGTTACATTAGGTCCGAATTGACCAGCAATTGCAGGTGCAACTACAGCATAAAGATTTTCTTTGTTTGCAAGTCTTCTTGCTACAGGTTCAATCAAGCTTTTATCAGAGATTGCACCAAAAGGGCAAGCTTTCATACATGCACCACATTCAATACAAAGTTCTTCTTTAATCAAAGCTCGTCTATCCTCCGCTACTGAAAGAGCACCAGTAGGACATACAACTTTACAAGGTCTTAGAACTTCAGAAATAGCATGGTATGGACATTGTTTTTTGCATAATCCACATTCTTTGCAAAGTTCTTGGTTTATAAAAGCTTTTCCGTTAACTCGTACCATTGCTTTAGTTGGACAAACTTCCATGCATTTATGTGCAACGCAGCCTCTACATGCTTCAGTAACTGTATATTTATTTATTGGACATTTGTCACAAGCGGCTTCAACAACATATATAACTTGATCTCTGTTTTTTATATCTTCAAGATGATTCATATCATCTCCTTTAGGTAAGTATCCAGCTGCTAGTTTAGCACGTTGACCAACGATTACTCTTTCTTTATAAACACAACATCTATATTGTGGTTTATCTTCATCCACTATAGTTTCATGAATTTTACTTAATTCTTCTGTCGTTAGTCTATCTTCTTTAGCTAAAATTGCAACACTCTTTAAAACATTGTGTTTAACTTTTTTTAACTGTGTTTCAAATATAAACATATGAGCATCCCCTTTAATTCATATAATTTTAAGTTGTAAAGTGAGGTAAATAAAATACCTTTCAGTAAAAAATAGTTATGTCAATTAAATTATGTAATAAATAATAAAATTTAATTGTTAAAATATCATTTAAAAATTAATAACGTTTTAAGTAATATATGTACTGTCCAATGGTTGTTTATAGAAAAAATTTAATATATATAGTAAATGTTTACGTTGCAATATTATTATACTACAAAATGTTAAAAAAATATCCAACTTAACTTGCAAAAATTAAAAAAATATGAATTATTTAGAACATTTTTCAGAAAGGTTTAGTATAAACTAAGTAATTGTAAAAAAAATACATAATGTAAAATATATTTATATTAAAAACAAACAAATTCCTAAAAAGAACTAAAAAATAACAAAATAAGATAAAAAATTAGTGTTTATAAAGTACTATTAATAAGGCTATCCATATTTATATATGGAAAAAGTAATTTATTGTGTAAAATACTAGTATAAACTATAATAAGGGATAAGAGTTAAACAATAATAAGATATCTAAAAGCAATTTTCAAAATAAAAAGTTAGGCTTCAAAATTAAGTTTTTTGATAAAAAATAATTAATCACCATAAAAAACAATCACTATATATTTTCATTTAACCTGAAAAATATTACTTAATAAAAAAATTGAAACTCTAAGTTAAATTTTGTAATGTAACTGAAAATATAAATAATAGGAAAATTTATGATAAGTTAATATAAAAATATGGAGGGGTAAAATTTGGATATAAATAAAAAAGTAGAGCAAATATTTACATATCTTCTTAGTGTGAAAAATATTAATGATAAAAAAATAAGAAATGTAAATGAATATGAAGAAATATTTTTTGAGTCTAGTTTATCAGATTTATTAGGAGTTAAGTTAAATAGTGAAGTTGATGAAAATTGGGTTGAAATAGAAAAAATTAACAAAGAATTATATGATAAATTTTCTAAAATATATTTAAAATTACAGAAAAATGGTGAGAATTTAGAAATAGTTTATGGTCACGGATTACTTGTAGGAAATATTGATGATGTTAATGTGAATCACCCTATACTAACTACAAAAATGACATTAAATTTTGATGAAAAAAATAGTAAATTCACTTTAAAGCCATATAATAATATTGCTAATGCTGAACTTGATTTTTTAACTGACATAAATAATATATCACTTGAAAATGTAATTAAGAATTCAGTAGAATTAAAAAACCTAGGGATTGACGTAAAAAGTGATGACGATGTTATAAAGGGTATAAAGTATATATCAGATTCTCTTAAAATAGATTTTGATGGTAATTATGGTAAGTTTACTTCTCTTTTAGATATAAATTATAAAGAAGGATTATTCTTTTACAATGAACCGATTATTATTTTTAGAAAAGTTGATACAAGACTTTGGAATGTAGAATTAAATTCTATGATTGAACATATAAAAAATGGTGGTATAATACCTAAGACTATAGAGGCTTTGGTAAAAAATGAAGAATTAAAGGAAGATGATTTAGCTACTGAAAAATGGAGTGAATTAGGAGAAGATTTGCTATTCCCACTACCGTATAATGAGGAACAAAAAGATATTGTAAAAAGGATTTCAGAGAACTTTGGGGTTGTAGTTCAAGGTCCTCCGGGAACAGGAAAAAGTCATACTATAGTAAATTTAATTTGTCATTTATTAGCTCATGGAAAAAGGGTATTAGTAACAAGCCAAACTGATAGAGCTCTTAGGGTTTTAAACAATAAAATTCCTAATGAAATAAGGTCATTATGTATGAGTATTTTAGGTGATGATGCTAAAGCTATGGATGAACTTGATAATTCTGTAAGGAAAATAACAGAAAATTTATCTTTAGATACATTGGAGTTAAAAAAACAATTTAAGTTTTTAAGATATAAATTGAAAGAGTGTAGGGCTAATCAAGATGCAATATATGAAGAGTTAAAGAAAATAGAAGAAAATGAAAACTTAACCATTGAATATAATGGTGATAAATATACTTTAATGGATATGGCTCAATATATTAGAGAACATGAGGATTTAAATTATATTGATGATAATCTTTGCATAAAAGATCATCCTCCAATAAATGAGGATGAGTTAAATAACGTTATACAACTTTTAGAAACTTTTGATAATAGTGATTTAGAGTTTTACGAAGGTATAAAAGGAAATATTTCAAAACTTCCTAACTTAGAAATTGTAATAAAACTTATGACTCAGTATATAAAAGAAGTAGTTAATATAGAACATCATAATAAAGTTTTAGCTAATTGGAGTGATAAAGATATAACTAGCTATAATAATAGTCATTTAATTAATTTATTAGATGAGGGTTATAAAACTTTATGTGAAATAGAAGACACTTATATTGCAAAGCTTATGAAAGTTTATCATGGCAGTGATACTTCTAGAGAGTTTTGGGATAGTTTTTTAAAGCATTGCAAAGAACAAATTAGCGAGATATCAAATTTAAAAGTTGAATTAAACAAGAGCAGTATAGAATTACCATCAGACTTAGATTTTGATAAGTTCAAAAAAGATTTTAAATCTGTAGATAAAGTTATCAATGAAAAGGGAAAAGTAACAACTTTTTTTAAGATATTACATGGAAATGTTAAGTATATATTAGAAGATATAAAAGTAAATTATAATAATATAGCATCAAAAGAACAAGTAGAAATAATAAATATGTATATAAAGCTTAATGAATTAGAACGTGACTTTAAAAATTACTTTAACAATGGTATTACAGAATTAAATGGAGAAACTTTGGATATCAATGAAAGAAATTATATAGTTAAAGTAGAAGATGTAATACAGAATATAGAAATAGTTACAAATTGGGATTCTAACTATAAAGATAAAATATTAAATTTATTAAAAGCAAAACATTTTAGTAAAGAAATAGATTTATATAATAAAGATACTTTTAGTTATATAAAAGAGTCATTAATAAGTTTACGTTCAGTAAAAAATATAAACTCTATAAAAAATGAAATAAATAATATATTAAAAGAACTAAGAAAGTATAATGTTTTTGATGAATTATCAAATAATATAGAAAAAGGTAATATAAGATTTATAAAGACATATAATGAAAAGATTTCTTATTTAAGGATTAATGCATATAGATTGGACAAACTTATATTACTTAGAGATAAAATGTTAAAAGTATGTCCTAAAGTTACTAAATATATGTTTGCATTAAGAGGGGATACTTTAAAGAATGAGTTTGTGAAGTTTCATGATGCATTTAAGTACAAGGTTTTCTATGATTATATAATCATGATGCATGTTAATGATATTATGAAGTTAGAAAAAAATCTGCACCAAGAAAAAATAGTAGAAAATAACCTGGTAAAAGAAATTGTTAGTAAGCAAAGCTGGTATAATCAAATACAAAGAACTACTGAGTCGCAAAAGAGAAGTCTTTTCGCATGGATGGAATCTATAAAAAGGATTGGTAAAGGAACTGGAGCGCAAGCTATAAAATATAGAAAAATGGCTCAAAAAGAAATGGAAAAGTGTAAAGATGTTATTCCAGTATGGATAATGCCAATTAATAGAGTTATAGAAAATTTACAGGTAAATGAAAATTTATTTGATGTAATAATTGTTGATGAAAGTAGTCAAAGTGATATAACAGCATTAACAACACTTATGAGGGCAGAAAGAGCGGTCATTGTTGGAGATGAAAAACAGATAAGCCCAGAGGCTATAGGAAAAGATGCAGAAACCGTAGAAAAACTTATAGAAACATACTTAAAAGGCATACCAGATTCACAGTGGTTTGACTTAAAAACAAGCTTGTATACAACTGCATTAAGAGTATTTCCAAACAGATTAGTCTTAAAAGAACATTTTAGAAGTGTTGAGGATATAATAGGATTTAGTAATGGAATTTCATATTCCAATGAAATAATTCCATTAAGATGTAGTAAAAATGATAACCCATTAAAAGAACCATTAAAAACTACTAAGGTAGATGAAGCATTTAGGGATGATAAAAAATCTATAAATTTAAAAGAGGCATATGCTATAGTTGATAAAATAGAAGAATGTATAAATGATAAGAATTATGAAAATATGACCATAGGTGTCATATCTTTATTAGGAGATACTCAAGCTGAGGTTATTGAAAATTTACTAGTTGAGAGAATTGGAATGGAAGAAATGGTAAAAAGAAATATTGTTTGTGGAGATGCTTATTCATTCCAAGGTGATGAAAGAGATGTTATATTCTTATCATTAGTTATTGCAAACAATGTTAAATATAATACACTTGCAAAAGAATCTGATATTAGAAGATTTAATGTAGCTGCAAGTAGAGCTAGAAATCAAATGTGGCTATTCCATTCTGTAGATTTAGAAGATTTAAATTTAAAGTGTATAAGATATAAGCTTTTAGATTATTGTATGAATTATAAAAAGCATAATAATGCTAATTATAGCAATAATATAATATTGAGTGACTTTGAAGAAGATGTATTAAAAAAATTAGAAAAAAATAGTTTTAAGGTGATGCCAAAAGTTAAAGTTGGAAAATATAATATAGATTTTATGGTAGATGCAGAAAAACGCATAGCAGTAGAGTGTGTAGGTGGAAAAAGAAGTGATAAATATTCTTGGAAAGAAACTTTGCAAAGACAACATACATTAGAGCGTGTTGGATGGAGATTTTATAAATTAAGAAGTAGTGAGTTTTACTTAAATCCAGAAGTTGCACTTGATAAGCTAGAAGAGTTTGTGAAATAGGAAAAGTGGAGAATTAGTCTCCATTTTTCTTATACATAGCTTAAAAGGGATTTTTATATAAGGTAAATATAAAAGTTATAGAAAGTTTGTATTGCATTAATTGTGCAATAGATATTAGAATAATATATAATATATAAATGTTAGACATTGTGGTTTAAGTATATTATCTTATATATAATAAATATAAAAGTCATATATAAAGGAGTTAGTTATATGAAAAATACATATGAAAAGTTAATTTTAATGTTTAATAATAGTGGTGAAAAAATAAAAGTTGGAGAAATGTTAAAAAAAGAAACTAAATATTATTTTAAGTATAATATTGAAGGCGTTAATAAAGCTAAAGAATTTGGATTTGAAGCATTATCTAATTTCCCGAGAATAAATGCTGAGTATTTTAAAGAAGAACTTTTTACAGAGTTTAAAGAAAGATTAGCTTCTGAACATCTTAATGATGAAGAAATATTCGCTTTACTTAAAAAAACTGGTGGAAAATTAGCTGAAGATAATCTAGAATTTGTATCTGAAGATAAGAATGAAGAAGAGGAAATAGAAGAGAAAACTGAAGAATAAAATTAAACGAAATTTTCTAATATAATTACATATATTAATATTATGACATGTGCTATTTAAAAGTTTGCATTCTATACATTTGCATAACTTATATTAAGTGTAAAAAACTTGATTCAAATTAGCACATGTTTTTTAAGTCATATAAAAAGAAATAAGCGAATAAAAATTTATGATAATACTGAGTTTATTATTTATTTGATTATGCATAAAGTAAGAAAGGAGAAAATGAATGAAGAATGATTATAAAATAAGATATGATTCATGGATGAGTTGTGAAATTATAGACGAATTAAGCAAAGAAGAGCTTATAAATATAGATGAAGATGAAATAGAAGATAGATTTCATAAAGAATTGGAATTTGGAACTGGTGGACTTAGAGGTATAATGGGAAGTGGAACTAATAGATTAAACAAATATACTGTAGGTAAAGCAACAGAAGGTTTTTCTAATTACCTAATAAAAAAGTATAAATATAATATTTCTGTGGCTATTGCATATGACTCTAGAAACAACTCCAAAGAATTTGCTATATGTGCAGCTAATATATTGGCAAGCAATGGTATAAAAGCATATATATTTAAAGAGTTAACACCTACACCTATATTATCTTTTGCAGTAAGAGAATTAAAGTGTAATGGTGGAATAGTAATAACAGCATCTCACAATCCTAAAGAATATAATGGATATAAGGTGTATGATGACAAAGGGGTTCAAGTTACAGATAATATTGCTAAGAACATACTTGAAGAAATTAGTGTTATTGAAGAATTCAAAAGTATAAAAGGATTATATAAAACTGAGTCAGAAAAAGAATGTCTTGTAGAAGAAATAGGAGAGGAATTTATATTAAATTACCTAAATAAGGTTAAAGGTATATTAATTAGAAAAGATATAATAAAAAAATATGGAACAAATTTAAATATTGTATATACACCACTTCACGGCACAGGAAGAAAACCTATAATTTCAATTATGAAGGATTTAAATTATACATTTCAGGTGGTAAAAAAGCAGGAAAAACCAGATGGAAATTTTCCTACTGTACCGTATCCTAATCCAGAACAGCCTGAAGTATTTAAATTAGGAATTGAAATTGCAAAAGAAAGGAATGCAGATATAATATTAGCTACTGATCCTGATTGTGATAGAATTGGTGTTATGGCAAAAGACTTTACAGGTGACTATAAAATTTTAACAGGAAATGAAGTTGGAGTACTTTTAAGTTATTATATATTAAGCAGTTTAAAGGAAAAGGATAAGCTTTTAAAAAATTCTATTATAGTAAAAACTATAGTAAGTACGGATATGGTGAAAAAGTTTAAAAACGATTTTCAATTTGATGTTTTAGAAGTGCTTACAGGTTTTAAATATATTGGGGAGTTAATAGAGAAAAATAAAAATAAAAATTTTCTACTAGGATTTGAGGAAAGTTATGGATACTTAATGGGTGATTTTGTTAGAGATAAAGATGCAGTTATTGCTTTATCAATTATTTGCGAAATGACATTGTATTATAAACTTAAAGGATTAACATTACATCAGCAACTAAAAAACATATATGAAAAATATGGGTATAATAAAGAAAAACTATTATCATTTGAATTTAAAGGTATAAAAGGAAAAGAAAAGATAGAGTCTATAATAAGGGAATTTAAAGATAAGTTTTATTATATAGTTAAAGAAAATAATATGGAAGTTGAAATATTAGAAAATTACGAAAATAGCGAAAGGGAAATTATAAAATATAAAAAATGTGAAAAATTATTTTTACCTAAAGCTAAAGTACTAAAATTTATATTAAAGGATGGTTCTTGGATTGTAGTTAGGCCTTCCGGTACTGAGCCTAAAATTAAATTTTATTTATCTGCAACGGGAGCATCAGAAAAAGAATGTATAGATAAAATTAATAAGTTTGAGAAAATAATTAAAAAAATAATTGATTAAAAATTATAGCCCTCATTATAAATAATGAGGGCTAGAGGTATTTTATAAGATAAATTGCTCAATTACAGAGTAAAGAGCATAAACACTGGCAATTGTAAAAAAGTTATTGGGAGTCATAAGAACCTGTTTTTACTACATTGTGTTTAAAAGACGTAATATCTTCACCATTTGCATTAGTAAAGTCTACAGTTCTTTTATAATCTAAATCAAATTTTGGATTAAGTGCAGATTTAGAAGCACTATTAGGGTCATTTTCTACTAAATTAGATGGATGTTTTAAATCATTACTATTTAAAGGACTATCAATTTCATACATATATAAAATTAACACCTCCATATTTAAAATTAAAATCTTTCACAAATATAGAATTAGTAATTTCAATAGAAAATATTCATTAAAAAATATATTTTTTTATTAATATTAAATTAAATAAAAAAATGATAAAAAAACATAAAAACAAATTAATTAAATGTTCAAAGAAAATTAATAAAAGATTAATAAAATTAATTAAATTAAAAAACAGATAAAAGAATAAAAGTAACAAAAAAATTGCAATATAAAAGATTTGACAATATAAATAAATATAAAATCAAAGAATTGATGAAATATAATAAATATAGTAAAATAGCGATAAGTATATAAAATTTAATAAATAATGAACGAGATGTGTATATTCAGAAAATTTTATAGTATAAATTTAATTGACTGAAACAAATTCATATGCTAACATTCAAATTGTCCGAAATTTTTTCCAAATAATTAATTTAAGGACAAAATTTTCAAAAACAGAATAAATTTAGGGGGAGAACTTATGGAGGCTAAAGTCGAGAAAAGAAAAAGTTTGTTTCAAAGGTTCTTGGATGGAGTAGAAAGAGTTGGAAATGCTCTGCCACATCCAGTGACAATATTTTTTATCCTATGTCTTATCGTTATGGTTGTATCACATATATGCTATAAGATGGGTGTTTCTGTTAACTTCACAAAAATTGATAAAGAAACTAAAGAAGTTACAGATTCAGTAGTTGCAGTTGTAAGCTTATTAACACCAGATGGTATAAGGTATATATTTGAAAATGCGGTAAAGAATTTTACAAGTTTTGCGCCGCTAGGAACAGTTTTAGTTGCTATGTTAGGTGTTGGAGTTGCAGAGGGGACAGGACTTATATCAACATTAATAAGAAAATTAGTTTTATCAACTCCAAAGAGCTTAATAACAGCAGTAGTTGTTTTTGCTGGTATAATGTCAAACATTGCATCAGATGCAGGTTATATAGTGTTAATACCACTAGGAGCATTAATATTTGCTAGTTTTAAAAGACATCCAATGGCAGGTATTGCAGCTGCTTTTGCAGGGGTATCTGGAGGGTTTAGTGCAAACTTAGTTATTGGAACTATAGATCCATTACTAGCAGGATTAAGTACAGAAGCCGCTAGAATGGCTGATCCAGCTTATTATGTTAACCCAATGTCAAATGTTTATTTTATGTTTGTATCTACATTTTTAATAACTATTTTAGGTACACTGATAACTGAAAAATTAGTAGAGCCAAGGCTTGGTGAATACAAAGGCTCTATGGATAATCTAAAGTTAGATAAAATAAGTAAAGAAGAAAAAAGAGGAATGAAATTTGCTGGATTATCATTACTAGTATTAGTAATAGGAACTATAATATTAGTAGCACCAAAAGGAGCTATTTTAAGGCATCCTGAAACAAATTCAGTTATTGAACACTCTCCATTTATGAACGGAATAGTTTTTGTAATAATGATGTATTTCTTAATTCCAGCAGTAGCTTATGGAATAGGAGCAGGAACAATAAAAGATGATAAGCAAGTAGTTTCAGCTATGAGTAAAGCAATGGCAGGCATGGGTGGATATCTAGTGTTAGCCTTTGTTGCATCACAATTTATAGCATACTTTAACTATACTCAATTAGGAACAATAATTGCAGTAAAAGGAGCAGCTGGGTTAAAAGCTATGAAATTTACTGGAATACCATTAATAGTGGCATTTATAGTAGTTACAGGATTTATAAACTTATTTATGGGTTCTGCATCAGCTAAATGGGCTATTATGGCACCGATATTTGTACCATTATTCATGCAAGTAGGATTATCACCAGAATTAACACAGGTTGCATATAGAATAGGAGATTCAACAACAAACATTATATCTCCACTTATGAGTTACTTTGCACTTATAGTAACAGTAGCACAAACTTATGATGAGGATTCAGGAATTGGTACTATAATATCAACAATGTTACCATATTCAATGATTTTCTTAATTGGATGGACTATGTTACTTATGGTGTGGTTTGCTTTAGGATTACCATTAGGACCAGGAGCACCATTACATTTTCCAATATAGGATTAATTAAGTTTTTATATAGTGAAAATAGGTGCTAAAGTGTTAAAAATTTTGGCACCTATTTTTTCTTTTAATAAATCAATTTATTAAAAAGTGAAAAAATTTTAATAATTTATACAAAATACGTTTACTTTGTTGGCAATATAATTTAAAATAATAATAAATATTATTACTATAATAACTGTAATAAAAGTAATTAAATTACATAAAATAGGAGGGTGACATGGTAAATAAAGAAAGAATATTAAATGAGTTTTTAAAGTATGTTCAAATCGATAGTGAAACTAAAAATGAAAAAGAGTTTGCAAACTTCATATTAAATGAATTAAAGGATTTAGGCTTAGAAGTTGAAATGGATGATGCAGGATCTAAAGTTGGATCTAATGCAGGAAATGTTATAGCTAAATTAAGTGGAACAAAAAAGGTACAACCTATATTATTTAGTTGTCATATGGATACAGTGTCTCCTGGTAATGGAATTAAACCAATAATAAAGGATGATGTTATATACAGTGATGGAACAACAATATTAGGTGGAGACAATAAAGCTGGTATAGCTGCAATAGTCGAAGCTTTAAGAGTTATAAAAGAAAATAATATAGAACATGGACCATTAGAGATAGTATTTTCTATATTTGAAGAAGGTGGATTATTTGGTTCTAAGAATTTAGATTATTCTAAGTTAGATTCAAAAATTGCATTTGTACTTGATAGTGGTGGAGAGCCAGGACAAATAATAGTTAAAGGACCAGCACAAGATGCAATTACAGTAACTGTAAAAGGAATTCCAGCTCACGCAGGAGTATGTCCAGAAGAGGGTGTAAGTGCAATACAAGTTGCAGCACATGCTATAAGTAATATGAAGCTTTTAAGAATAGACGAAGAAACAACTGCCAACATAGGAAAAATAGTAGCCGATGGACCAAATAACATAGTATCTCCAATAGTTGAAATAAAGGCAGAAGCTAGAAGTTTAAATAAAGAAAAATTAGATGCTCAAACAAATCATATGCGTAAATGTTTTGAAGATGCAGGTAAAAAGTTTGGAGCTGAAATTGAATTTGAAGCTACTAGAATGTATCAACCATTTAATGTTTCAGAAAGTGAAAATGTAGTTGAAATAGCTAAAACTGCATGTAAAAATCTTAACTTACCAATGGTATTACAAGGAACAGGTGGTGGAAGTGATACTAATGTTCTAAATGCCAATGGTTTAAAAGCAGTTAATTTAGGAATTGGTGAGAGAAAAGCACATACTTTAGAAGAACATCTTCATATTAAAGATTTAGTTAGTGCATCTAAGTTAGTTCTTGAAATAATTAAAACTGTATAATTGAAAATTAAGCATGGCTAAATATATTTTAAAGTATGTTTAGTGCATGCTTTTTTATATATTAACAAAAAAATAAATTAATTAACAAAAATTATGCAGAAGACTATCACAAAAAAAATAAGATTTACATAAAATAGAATTAAGCAATAAATAAAGGTGATATTTTGTTATATGCATTAATCTTAGCAGGTGGAAAAGGAACAAGATTATATCCCTTATCAAGATCAGATAATCCAAAACAGTTTTTAAAAACTGTAAACAATAAAAGTTTTCTTAGAAATACTGTTGATAGGATTAAGCCAATAATCGATAGAGAAAATATCTTTGTTGTTACTAATAAAGAATATATAGATAAAATATATGAGGAGTTGCCTGAAATAAATAAGGAAAATATATTTATGGAGCCTGAGAATAAAGAGACTGCTACTTGTATAGGTTTGTCTGCTGCAAAGCTTCTAAAAAAAGATAAAGAAGCTGTTATGGTAGTGTTACCATCTGATCACTATATTGAAGGTGAAAAGCAGTTTGCAGAAACTATAAATCAAGCAATAGAAATAGCAGATAAAAAAAGAGGGCTTGTAACAATAGGGGTAAATCCTACTAGACCAGAAACTGGATATGGGTATATAGAAATGGGAAGACCAGTTGTAGCTGCGATACCAACGTTTAGAGTGGAACGATTTACAGAAAAACCAAATTCAGAAGTGGCTAAAGACTTTCTATTGAAAGGGACTTATTTATGGAACAGTGGAATGTTTGTATGGAGGGCTGATATATATTTAAGAGAGATGCAAAGATATCTCCCTAAAATGTATGAATGTATAAATAAAATATATCAAAGTATTGGAGAAGATGATGAAGAAGAGATTATAAGCGAACAGTATCAAAAGATTGATGGTATATCTGTAGATTTTGGAATTATGCAAAAAACTAGAAAGGCATATGTTATAAAATGTGGTTTTGTTTGGGATGATATAGGAAGTTTCAATGCATTAACTAGATTTTTAAAACAAAAAAAAGGTAACAATATATCAGGGCCATCATTTTTAGATGAAAGTGAAAACTGTTCAATATTTGGTAAAGATAAACTAATTATTGGCTTTGGACTAAAAGATTTGGTTATTGTAGATGCGGGGGATGTTATACTTGTGATGGATAAGTCGAAGGATCAAGAAATGAAATATTTATTAAATTCTATTAAGGAGCAGGAAGGGTTAAAAGAATTTTTATAATATAGTTTTGATATCTATAAAAAACACTATCAATTATTTAATTGTTAGTGTTTTTTATTATAAAAATTTAAAATAAGAATTGAGAATGAAAAATAAAAATTTATAAAGTGTAAGTTAGTATAAAGCAAGTATGTTATTATGTTATATATAGAATTAATTATGTTGATTAGGAGTGGAGATGAAAAGATTATTTTTTGTTTTAGGTGTTTTATGTATAGGATATTTTTTATGTATAAATATGATTTTGGGGTACATTACTTTTAGTAGTTTTTATTTAATTATAGGTATTGCTCTTATATTATATGGAAAATTTAGAGAAAAAATATTTTCCTATAATGCAAAAAATAAAATACAAAAGCTAATAAAAGCTGTTGTAATTGTTTGTATTTTAATATTTATCGTAACAGAGTCTTATATAATTTTATATCCTAAAAAAAGCATAGAACATTGTGATTATATAATTGTATTAGGAGCAGGTATTAAAGGAGAAACATTAAGCACTACACTAAAGGATAGATTAAATGCTACACTTGATTATATAAATAAAACTAATTTTGAAGGTGTAATAGTAGTATCTGGTGGAAAAGGTCCTAATGAAAATATTAGTGAAGCAGAAGGTATGAAAAGGTATTTAGTAACTAAGGGAATGGATGACAATAGGATTATTATGGAGAATAAGTCTACAAATACTTATGAAAATTTTAAGTATTCTAAGGTTATAATAGAGAATATAACTGGTACAGAAATAGGAGAAAAGGATATTACAATTGTAACAACAGATTTTCATGGCGCAAGAAGCAAAATGCTAGCGAGTCGAAATGAATATAAAAATGTTAGATTATATACTAGTAGTACTAGATGGTATTTGGTTCCAGTAATGTATGCAAGAGAATTTTTTGCTTTTGGAAAATCTATAGTTTTTGACAAATAGAAATTAAAAAAATATTTTACTTTTTTATGGTAAATTTCATGTTATAATGTAAATATATAATATTATAAAAATATTTAAATAAAAGGAGTATTGATGACTGCTAAGATAAAAAGTTTTAATGAATTATCAAAAGATTTAAAAGAAAATTTATATAATTTAATTCTTCAATGTGATAAGAGTTATACTAAAACTTTTGATGAAATGACAGATTTTTTTGAAAGTGATGTATTTAAATTTGGTAATCAAATTTTAACTATAGTAGATGATAGGAATATAGTAGCAGTTATTGGCGTAATAACAAAGGAAATTAGAAATTGTGGGGTTGGATATATAACTGAAACTTATTTTAATTTTGGAATTATAGAAAACTGTGAGAAACAATTTGAAGTTTTGTTAAAGAAAGCAATTGATATTTGTAGAAAAGAAATGGCAATAGAAATTTCATTAGGTATTAAATCTGACATATTTGAAATAGAAAAATTTTTTGTTAGATATGGATTTATAAAGAAATATGATGCTATTGTTATGAAATATAATGTTATAAAAAAACTTAAATATATTAAAAATAGTAATATAATTTTAAAAAAGCTAGAACTAAAAAATTTAGATGTTTTTGTTGAACTGTATAATAAATCATTTAAGAAAAGTATTAATGCAGCGACTATAACTAAAGATGATGCTAGAGAGTTTTTGGAAATTTATAAAGAAAACGAAAAACTTTTAGGTATAATATATGAAAAAAATATTCCAATAGGAATATATATGTTAGCAGAAGTTGATAATATTGGTTGGATAGATAACATAGGCATTTTAGAGGAATATAGAGGTCGTGGCATTGGAAGACAAGTATTATATAAATTTATAGATGGTTTTATAGCTAAAGACATATTAACAATGAGGTTGCTAGTTATGAGTTCAAATAATGGTGCATTTGAGCTTTATAAAGATATAGGTTTTGAAGAAGATTATATTTTTTCCAAATGGTATGTAAAAAATATGAAGTTATAAGTTATAGAGTATTATAGGGAAAGAAACTTCAATTTAAATTTATTTAATAACCTTAAAATATTCTTATACAAGGTATAGTGTTAAATTTCAGATGGGTTGGACCATGTCTCATTATCTGTATATTAAAATTTTGGGGTAAATAATTTAAAAAGTAAATTTGAAACCTTATAAGTAATAATATATTACTTTAAAAGTTTTAAATATTTAAAATTTGTATAGGCATAAAAACTTGGAATATATTTTGAATACTAATTCGTCAAGGCATATGAAAAATATAATAGATAATTTAATCTATTAATTTATTAATTATGCTTAAATTAAAAGTGTATGAACCTTTGTTCATACACTTTTAGTTTTTTTATTTAAACAATTGTTTCATAAACAGTTTTATAAATATTTAATGTGTTTTTAGCTGTATTTTCCCATGAAAAATTTTGAGCCCTTTCAAATCCTTTTTCAGCATAATAATTTTTTAAAGTTTCATTGCTAAGCAAATTGCCTATAGCATCGCCAAGTTTATCAGAATTATAAGGATCAATCAAAATTCCTCCATCACCAACTACTTCCGGAATTGAAGTTAAATTAGATGTAATAACAGGTGTTTTACAATTCATAGCTTCAAGTGGTGGAAGTCCAAACCCTTCATATAATGAAGGATAAACAAATATTTCGCAACCATTATAAAAAATAGGTAAATCTTCATCTGGTACAAAACCAGTAAATATTATTTTGTCATTCATATCTAAACTATCTCTTAGTTTTACTAAGTATTGAGATTCATCTTTATACGAACCTACAATAACTAAATTATAATCATCATCTAAATCATTGTATATCTTACTAAAAGAAGTTATCAATGATTTAACATTTTTTCGTTCACTGAAACCACCTAAATATAATAAGAATTTTTTAGAAATATTATATTTCTCCTTTAATATATTTTTGCAAATTATTTTATCTAGGGGCTTATATTTAGCATCAGCAGCTAGAGGTGTTACAAATATCTTATTTTCATCTATAGGAAAAAATTTCAATATATCTCTTTTACTAAATTCTGAGACTGTGATTATTCCTTGAGAAGTATCTATTATATTAGGCATTTCTTTTAAAAACTTTAAAAGATAGCCTCTACCTACAGTTTCAGGCATTATATATGGAATTAAATCATGTATAGTAACGATTTTTTTGCAATTGATGGAACTACTAAGTCCTATACCGTTTTGGGGAACATGGTATAGATCTATATTTTGATTTTTTAAATCATAAGGAAAAAAATAATCTTGAAAAAATCTATGATGTTTTCGAGATGTTGATATGATTTTGGTATTAGGTTTTTGATAGCATTCATAATTATCCATTGACCAATAAATGTGATAATAATTATCATTATCTATATTGATTAAATTTTTTAAAACATTTTCAGTATAAGTACCTATACCAGTACCGTTATACCAATTGATACCACGTGCATCAATCCCAATTTTCATAAAAATATCCCCCTTAAAATAGTTCTTGTTAAATTAAAAGTAAACTAAAATAGAGTGCAAATATGTTAAAAATTAATATAAGACTAAAAAATCAATAGAATTTAGGTTATATAAGTTAATTAATTTAAATATCATTAAAATATATAAACTAATAGCAAGCACATAAATCCTATTATGTTTATGATTTCTAATTATGTTTAAAAAATTTAAAAGTATATATTACTATATTAGAATAATGGAAAATATATGTTACAAATTAAAAAAATAAAACACATATTAACATAAAAATTCATATATTACATATATAAGGAATTTAGGGAGGGATACTTTTGAATAACCCCAATATAGAAGAATTTATAAAAGCACAATATAATCTTAATGTATTAAATGTAGAAAAAAATAAAAATGTTTACAGAATAGAGACTGATGAAGATATATATTGTCTAAAAATTATAAAATACGATTTTGAGCATTTTATGTTTATATTAGGTGCTATAAAGCATCTTCAGAATAATAAGTTTGAACATATACCGGAGATTATAAAAACTACTAAAGGTAGTGATTATATAAAGTTTGATAATAATTATGGATATTTAACTAAATGGATAAATGTAAGAGAGTGTAATTACAATAATGTTATTGATGTAAAAAATGCTGCTAGAAAGTTAGGGGAACTTCATAATAAAAGTGAAGGTTTTGTAATTAAGCCTAATATGAATCCTAGGGTAGGTTGGTTTAGGTGGATAGAAACATATAAGATACGAAAAAATGAAATATTAGATTTTAAAAGAAGAATAGATAGTAAAGTTGAAAAGAGCGAATTTGATAGACTTTATTTATCTATAATGGATGAAGAATTAAATAGATGTGAAAAAAGTATAAATGATTTATTTAATTCTAAATATATGGAGACTATGCAAAGCCATGTGAAATCACAGGGGTTTTGTCATCATGACTATGCCCATCATAATGTATTAGTTAACCAAAATGGAATAAACATTATAGATTTTGATTATTGCATTTTAGATTCATATCTTCATGATTTGAGTAGTTTGCTTATAAGAAGAATGAAATATAGTAGATGGGATATATCCAATGCACAGGAAGTACTCTATGCTTATATGGAAGCTCATAAATTAAATAAAGATGATATTTTTATAATGGCGTCTTTTATGGAATTTCCTCAAGATTATTGGCAACGGGGAATTCAATATTATTGGGAAAACCAATCATGGGGTGAAGAATTTTTTTTGAAAAAATTAAAACTTTATATAAATGATAGAAATGAGAAACAAGAATTTATAGATATTTTTAAAGAATATAAGTTATAAAAAGATAACTGGGATGGGAGGTATTTTAAGTAATGAGAAGATTTTTTTATGACAATTTTCAAGAATATTTAAAAGAAAAAGGTGTAAAGAAAATAGATTTTATTTTAAAAGATAATGAATCTTTAAGTAAAAGAGGATTAGATGAAAGGGTGTTTAATCAAATTGAAACCATAAATCAATTTCATAAAAAAGCTTGTGGTTTTAATGGTTATTTAAAATATAGAATAAACAATGATACCTGTAAAGCTGTTGAAGAATATAAGGTTCAAATAAAAAGACTAAATAAACATATGGATAAAATAAAAAGAGATGGACCGGATGGAGCGTTTGAAGAGTTTTTACAGAAAAATGGAGATGAAAACTTACAAAGAGCTCAAAAATGTATTGAACACATATACAATAACAATTATATGGAGCTAATAGCTCGAAGTATGGAAAATGTAGAAATATGTTTGACTGATGTTGGCTTTGATAATTTACAACAAAATAAGAGCATTGAAATAGTTAACTTTTATGATATATCTTATAATATGGTAGAAATGGATGGATATTTTCTTTTAAGTAAATTAAAAAGAAAAGGTGCAAATTTGAAATGGCAAGAGCATATAAAACATTTTTGTAGGATAGAAGGGTTAGGAGAAGATAGTGAAAACTTTATATTGGCGATGATGTCTTATCCTCATGAGTTTATGAAAATTTATGACAAGTATAGAAAAAATAAAAGAAATTGGAATGATGAAGATTATATAAGAAAAATGAATAAATCTATAGATGAAGATGGAGAAACTCTGATACAAATTTAAAATTAAACTTAAAATTCAATTAAAGCTATACTTTAAAAATATAAAATCTAAATTACAGCTTTAAAAGTGGGGTGAGTTGTCTTATGATTAGGGCTGACAGCGAAGAATGCACTTTATATGATGAGGTGATTAAAAAATATAATTATAAAGTATATGATGTTATACCAATAAGAAAAGTGTTTATTTTATTTACTGATAAAGGAAATAAGGTTTTAAAACAAATAAATTATGATATAAAGCACTTAGATTTTATAAGTAAAGCTATGGAATATTTAAAGAAAAATAAGTTTTCAAATGTTATAGAATATGAGAAAAATATTTATGGTAATTATTACACAAAACATAATAATAAATATTATATTGTTATGAATTTAATTGAAGGAAGAGAATGCGAATTTAACAATCCAATAGAGTTAAAAATGGTAGCTGCGAGCTTAGCTAAAATGCATAATGCTTCAGAAGGATTTAGATATGATAATAATGGATATAGATATAATCCTGGAACTTTGATTGGAAATTTTACAATAAAAAAAGAAGAAATAAAGATATTCAAATCCTTGGTAAGTAAATATGAGAAAAAAAGTGAATTTGACAAAATATTTTTAGAAAATGTAGATTATAATTTAAAACGTATGGATGAGAGTATTAAACTTTTAAATGAATATCAATATTTAAAAGCATGTAGTTGGGAAGATAAAATTGTGTTATGCCATAATGATTTGGTCTATCACAATATGATAATAAAAGATAATGAAATCCATTTTATTGATTTTGATTATGCAGTAATAGATTTAAGAGTGCATGATTTATGTAATTTAATAAATAAAGTTTTAAAAAATTTCGCTTTTAACTTTAAAAAAGCAAAGTATTTAATAACGGAATATAATAAATTCTATAATCTAGAAGAAATAGACTTTCAAATATTATATGGAATGTTAGTGTTTCCACAAGATTTTTATAGTATAGTGAAAGATTATTATAAAAGAAAAAAAATGTGGGAGGAAGAAACTTTTACTTTAAGACTAAAAAGAAAAGTTAGTTACAAAGAAGAACGTGAAGAGTTTTTGAAAGATTTTAAAATACATTATAATTTATAATAAAAAAGGTATCTCATGAAATGATAAATATCAAACTGAGATGCCTTTTTATTATAAAAATTTTTAACCATAAATTATTTTGTTATAAGCATATAAAGTGTTTTTACCAGCATTATTCCAAGAAAGAGAATTAGATTTTTTAAAACCTTTTAAAATTAAAGAATTTCTTATGGTTTCATCACAAAGGGCCTCTTCAATCTTACTAGATAATTCGTCAATGTCTTCAGGAGTAAAAAATAGGGCAGCATCTTCTATAATTTCAGGCATAGATGTTACATTAGAAGAAATTACTGGTATGCCACAAGCCATAGCTTCGATTGGAGGTAATCCAAAACCTTCATAAAAGGATGGATATACGAATAAACTAGAACAATTATAAAGATGAGGCATATGATTCATAGATATAAAACCTGGAAATATAACATCATTTTCAACGTTGTAATCACAAGCACATTTTTTATAGATAGAATAAGATTTACCTTTGTTACCTGCAATGACTAACTTATGTTTTTCTTTTATATTATTTGATAGTTTACTGTATGCCTTTATAAGTCCAACTATATTTTTTCTGGGGCTAAATCCGCCTACATATAGTATATAGTTGGAAGGTAAGTTGTAATATTTACTAATAATGCTTTTACAAATAGTTTTATTAAGTGGTTTGTAAATACTTTCGCTAGCAAGATGTGTAACAAAAATTTTATCTTTAGGATAATTAAAATCTCTAGCTATATCTTCTTTTGAAAAATTTGATACAGTTATTATCCCATCACTGTTATCTACTATCCATTTCATTTTGCTATTAAATATAGATAAATATCTATCCCCTACAGTTTCAGGCATATGAAGAGGGATTGTATCATGTAATGTTATAACAAAAGGACAATTTTTTTGAATAGGTAATCCTATACCATTTTGAGGAACGTGATATATATCAAGGTTCGTATTTGAAATGGTATTAGGAATATTTACTTGATCCCAAAATTGAGAATCTTCTTTATCGGCTACAGTTTTTAAAATAAAGTTATCTTTAAATTTTATATCATTATTATAATTGCAGTTAATAAAAAGTAAGTACTTATTTAAATCATCTATGTTATTGAGTGAATTTATTAACTGATAGGTATAGGTGCCAATTCCTGTACCTCTATACCATTTTGCAGCTCTTGCATCTATTCCAATTTTCATAATAAAACTCCTTAATAAATCAGTATGTGAATTCTTCTAATTAAAGTATATTAACTATTTATATTAAAATATGTTAATAAATAGTATTATAATTATTAAATTTTATTTTAAATTTAAAAAAAGCTTAGTTGCTAATAAAAATTTAATATATAATGGTTAGCTAAAATTAAGCAATTCTATTTATCCGTTATTAAACATATAAATTATATGGGAGGTGTTAAAAATGATGAGAGAATTTGAAATAGAGCGCCAATTTGACTTAAAAATTGAAAGCATAAAACCAAGTAAAGGCGTATACTGCTTGAAAACAGATAGTGGAACCAGATGCTTGAAAAAAATAAATTATGGCACTCAAAAGCTTTTATTTGTATATGGTGCTAAAGAGCACTTATATAAAAATGGATTTCATAACATAGATAGGTATTATTTAAACAAAGATGAAAACCCCTATGCATTAGTAAATGAAGATATTTATACCTTATCCCAATGGATAGATGGAAGAGAGTGTGATTTTAAGAATGATGAAGATTTAATTATAGCTAGTAAAAGTTTAGCAAGACTTCATAATGCATCAAAGGGATATGAACCACCAGAAAACAGTAAATTAAAAACAGATTTAGGAAGATGGCCACATCTTATGGAAAAAAGAATAAAATCTTTTGATAGGATGAGGGAAATGGTAAGAAGAAAAAAGACTCATAAACGTGATTTTGACATGAATTATATAAAAAATGTGGATTATTATAAACAACTAGGAAAAGAGGCATTAGCAGTCCTTAATAGCTCTAATTATTTTGAAATATGTAAAAAGGCAGAAGAAGAAAAGAGTTTTTGCCATCATGATTATACTTATCATAACATTATTATAGATGATAAAAATAATGTTAATGTTATTGACTTTGACTATTGCAAGAGAGAAGTTAGAGCCTATGATATAGCGAATTTTTTAATGAAGGTATTAAAAAGAAGAGAGTGGGATTTAAACATTGCCAAGCTTATAATAGATTCATATAATTCTGAGAGTAAAATAAAAGAGGAAGAATATAAGGTTATATATGCTTTTTTATTGTTTCCTCAACGTTTTTGGCGTCTATCCAATAGATATTATTATAATGAGGTTAATTGGATTCAAAGCACTTTTAATAAGAAGATTGAAGAGCTTATAGAAGAACAAGACAAATTTAAGAAATTTATTGAAGAATTCAAAGAACTTTATAATTTATAGCTATTATTAACTTTATATTTTAAATAATAAAAGAGTTGAAAAATTTAGTTTTTCGACTCTTTATTTGTTTTAAATACTAAAATATATAAATGAAAAAGTAAATATTAATTCAAATAATAATAAAAATATTAAATTTTCATAAAGACTAAAATTAGTAACAATAATAACATCTTGTAATAAAATGGTATTAAAGCTTGAAATATGGAGATGATATATTTGAAAATAGGAGATGTTGTTGTGAGAAAATCCTATGAAGGTGATGTAGCTTTTAAAATAATTGACATAAAAAGTGAAAATGGGAAAAATGTTTATGTTCTTAAAGGGCTAAATATAAGAATAGAAGCGGATGCTACAGAAGAAGATTTAGAAGTGTTAAGTGGAAGCAGATTAGGAGAGATGGATAAAGTTTTTAATAAAAAGGTCAACAATTCTCTAAAAAGAATTATAAATAAAAGAAAAGGTAATTATAGAGGTGAAGCTGCACATATATTAGACAAATCTTATTATGATTATATGAAAAGGCATAACAGTGTTATAGATAAAAAAGAATTGTTTTTTGGGAGACCAGGAAAAATACTCCATATAGATGGGGATTTAAATTATTTAGATATATGTTTAAAAACTTATAAGGAACTATCTATTGATGCGGAAGGGAGAATTGTAAAAGAGTGTGAGCAGCCTAAAGTAATATTAGATTTAGTAAAAGAAGTTAACCCAGATATAGTTATAATAACAGGTCATGATGGAATGAATAAGGGGATAAATGATTATATGGACTTAAGTCAATATAGAAATTCTAAATATTTTGTAGAAGCAGTTTCTATATTAAGGTCATATAAATCAAATTATGATGATTTAGTTATATTTGCAGGAGCATGTCAATCATGCTATGAAGCTCTTTTAGATGCAGGAGCTAATTTTGCTAGCTCTCCTAACAGGGTACTTATTCATTGCTTAGATCCAGTTTTAATTTGTGAGAAAATAGCATATACAAGTATAGATTCTATAGTAAATATACAGGATGCATTAGAAAATAGCATAACTGGGATAAGAGGGGTAGGTGGATTACAAACTAGAGGGAAATATAGAGAAGGATATCCGAAATCTCAATATATAAGATAGAAAATAATAGGAAGTAAAATTTTTATAATAGGCGTGTATAAAGCGAGTATATAACTTATATTTAAATATAAATTATATACTCGCTTTATACATTTTAATTTAGTTAAATCATTAGAATTTAATATTATAGGCTTTTTTATGTTAACAATTTGAAAACAAAAGTAGTTAATAAGTATATAAAACTAGAAGATTACACATACTAAACTCGTTATTGTTTAATTCATAAGTTGAAAAACAAAGGAATATGGATTTATAATGAGGAAAAACTATAAAATTCAATAAAAACTCAAATATTATAGCAGCTATAAAGCATTGACAATATGGCTTGAAAATAATAGAATTAAAATTTTGCATTGAATTTTAATAGGTTTTGCGATATAATGATAATGAAAGAAGGTGTTTCCCATGCATACCAAGAATGTTCTACTTTCAATAAAACAAGACATTGAAAGTCATGTAGGTGAAAAAGTTACATTAAAAGCTAACGGAGGCAGAAGAAAAATCCTAATTAATGACGGAGTATTAGAAAAGGCATATGAGAGCATCTTTACAGTTAGGTTAGAAGATTGTGCACAAAGAACTGTTTCATATAGTTATTCAGATGTATTAACTAAAACAGTCCAGTTAGTATTTGCTAGTTAGACATTGACATAAATAGAAAAGGATACATGAAAATGTATCCTTTTTTTTATATAAAAATATTTTTATAATGTTCTATTAAATAGTTTTTCTCAATAATATTATATTATAAGAGTTAATTTATAAAAAAAATGAAAGATGGGGGATCCATCTTTCAGCTATGGTATAAAAGGGTATTGAGAATTTATGAGAGGTTATATGGTCAATAACCAATTTTATAATATAACAAATATCGACAAATGTCAACAATAAATTTAAAAAATATAACAAGAAAAATTTTGTAATTTAGTTGTTTAATTTGAAGATAAATGTAATTTATTTTTATTGAAAAATATAAAAATTTAGTAATAAATAATATAAATTATATATATAAATTACTAGTAGGTATTTAATAGATAGGAGGGATTCTTTTATGGATTTAAATCTAGTTAAAGATAATATAGACTACGAGCAATCAATTGGAGAAAATTCTCAAGACATTGTAATAAAAGAAGAATATGTTATACCAGATACACTTCCAGATGTTTCAGACATATTGATGTTAAATGCAAAGCCTTTAGTTGTAAATAAGGAAGTTATGAATGGTAAAGTGTTAGTAGAATTTGAGGTTGATTTTAACGTTCTTTATATGAATAAAGAGGAAGATAATACAGAGGCGCATGCTGTAAACTACACAACAAAAATAAGTGCAAATGTAGATGCAGATGGAGCAACTGCTGATATGAATTGTGACTCAAATGTAGATATTGAACATATTCAATGCATGATTGTAAACGAAAGAAAAATATGCATTCAAGGAGTAGCTAATATTGCTTGTAATGTAATAAAGAAAAATACTTTTGAGATTGTTAAGGATGTTGAAAGTGATGGAGATTTACAATTTTTAAAACAACCTATGGTTCTTGATAAAGTTATTGGTAGTTTTGAAGGAGAAATGATAGGTAAAACAGAACTTAAAATTGATATGGATAGGCCAGAGATAGGGAAAATAGTAAAGTACTTTATTACACTAGGAAAAAAAGAAGTAAGATTATATGATGGTGGTATACATTTAGAATGTGTAGCAAACCTTCAAGTATTGTATAAAGGTAAAAACAGTAAAGAAGTCATATGTATAAGTGAAAATATACCTATAACTAAAGAATTAGAAATTGATAAGATAAAAAATGGTATGGAACATAATACAGATTTTACAGTACATTCTTTTGAATATGATATAAAAGAAGATGATATGGGAGAAAATAGAATTTTAGATATAGAATTCTTAGTTAAAACAATAACTCATGTTATGGCTAAAGAAGAAATAGAAATGATAGAAGATGCATATTGTCCAACAAAAATGGTTAAAATGGACAAAGAAGAATTTAATATTAATGTCATCCAAGGACAAAATCAAACAGAAACATTAGCAAAAGGTGATATAGAAATTGCAAATGATATGCCTAAACCTAGTAAAGTTATAATGACAACTGCAGATGTAAATATAACAGATAAAAAGTTAATGGATGATAAAATTTTAGTAGAGGGAGTATTAAAGGCAGATATACTTTATTCTACTGGTGATGATAAAGAATATTTAGCTTGTGCAAGTGATGAAATACCATTTTCAACAACTATAGATATAGATGGTGCTAAAATAGATATGGATTGTATTTGTAAATTAAATTTAGAAATGCTAGAGTCATCTATTGAAGCTGGAAATGTATGTGTCAGAGCTATAATAAAAGGATATGGCATAGTATCTTATCCTGTTAAGCAAAAGTTTTTAGTAGAAATGAATATGATCGAAGGAGAAATCCCTCAGAAGAAAGCAAGTGTAACTATATATGTAGTTCAAAAGGATGATAACCTATGGAAAATATGCAAGAGATATTATACTACAAAGGAGAAAATATTAAATATAAATGGTATTGAAAATGAAAAGGATATAAAACCTATGGATAAATTAATAATACCAGGCAGAGCAGTTATTTAGATTAAAATAATTAGATTATAATAATAGGCTATCTTAAAAGATGGTCTATTTTTTAGATTGAATGGGAAGTGTCTATAGTATCTAAATTAAGAATTAATCTTTAAACTTTTCAATAGCTTTGGTATACTAAATTATAAAATAATTTAATTTGGTGGTGAATAACTTTATGAAAGTTAAAGCTTACGGTAAAATAAACATAGCATTAGATGTAGTTGGAAAAAGAGAAGATGGTTATCATTTATTAAAAATGATAATGCAAACAGTTGATATATATGATGAATTAGAGTTTGAAAAATGTGATAAAAATATAACTATAAATTGTAATAAGAAATATTTGCCTGTTGATGAAAATAATTTAGTGTATAAGGCTATAAAACTATTTATGGAAAAGTATAACATTTCATCTGGAGTAAAAGTTAATATAGTAAAAAACATACCGGTTGCCGCTGGTATGGCAGGTGGTAGTGCAGATGCAGCTGCTACACTTAAAGCTATGAGAAATATGTTTAAAAAAGACGTTACTGATGGTGAATTAATGGAGTTAGGACTTAAAATAGGTGCCGATGTTCCTTATTGTATAGTAGGGGGAACTGCTTTGTGTGAAGGTGTTGGTGAGGTTGTAACAAAATTAAAACCATTTAAAAATAAAATACTAGTTGTAGTAAAACCTAATTTTGGAGTATCTACAAAAGATGTATATAAAGCTTTAGAAATAAATAAAATACATAAACATCCAGAGACGGAAAAATTAATAACTGCAATGAAGCAAGAAAACATAAAATATGTATCTAAAAATATGAGGAATGTGCTTGAAAATGTAACTATAAAAAAACACTTACTTATAAAACAACTAAAAGAAGAAATGATGAAAAATGGGGCTTTAGGTTCTATGATGAGCGGTAGTGGACCTACAGTTTTTGGATTTTTTGAGGATATGTTAAAAGCTCAAGATTGTTATGATAAATTAAAAGAAAAATATAGAGATTGTTATATAACTAGGACAATATAACTAGGACAATATAATTAATAAGAATTTAATTGAATTAAAACTTAATATTGTAATCTTATAATGTTAAGAGGAATTTATTATAAGATATAAAAAACATTAGAAATTAAAAATGCTAATTTTAAAGTTACCTTTAAAATTAGCATTTTTTTTGAATATAGAAACAAAATATTGCAAACAATAAACTGACTCGAAAAATGAGAGGTGATAATTTTGCAGCTTATTGAAAAATTTGATTTATATTTATTGATTTTAGTGATGATTTCAGGAAGTATGGTATTTTTTGCTGATGCTAAATATTTTAAGCTTAAAGGAAATTATAAAGCGTATAAACAAGCAAGATATATTAGTGGCGGGGTCATGTTGCTAACAATAACATTATTTTTTATAAGATTAATATACGTAATCTAATAATAAGATTAATATACTATTATGTTTTCAAGATTGGGAGTGATAGCTTGGAATATAAATTAGAAAATATGGAAGAAAAAATTCATTTATCTACTAAAGAAAATATGGATTTTGTTAAAGCTGTATTTAAAAATGCTACTGATGTAGTTTTTAGAGATTTTTATGCTGGGAATAAAAAAATGGGATTAGTTTACATTGATGGGATGGCAGATAAAGATTTACTAAATGATTTCTTATTAAAACCAGCTATGTCAAATAAAGATAAAATAGACGGATTTGAAACTATGAAAAATAGTATAATATCGGTTTCTGATATTAAAGATGTTACTAAAATGAGTGATGGAATATTGTCTGTTCTTTCAGGTGAGACATTAGTATTTGTTGAAGGACTTTCTTGTGCCCACGTAATAGCTAATAGAGCTTGGCCTAATAGAGGTATTGGAGAACCTGCAGGTGAAACGGTTATTAGAGGGTCTAGAGAAGGTTTTACTGAAACTATAAGATTTAATACAGCTCTGGTTAGAAGGAGAATAAGAGATACTAGATTAAAAGTAGAGTCTAAGCAAATTGGAGTAAGGTCTAAAACTGATATTGCAATAATGTATATTGAAGATATTGTTAATCCGGAAATATTAGAAGAACTAAAGAAAAGATTAGAAAATATAAATTTAGATGCTATTTTAGATAGTGGATATATAGAGCAGTACATAGAAGAAAATCCTTTTAGCCCATTTCCGCAAATTCAAAGTACGGAAAGACCAGATGTAGTAGCAGCTGGTTTATATGATGGAAGAATTAGCATATTAGTTGATAATTCACCTTTTGCATTAATTGTTCCAGCAGTAATGGCTACTTTTCTTCAATCTCCAGATGATTATTATAATAGGTGGTTAAATGGATCAATTGTTAGAATAATAAGATTTTTAGCTATAATGTTAGCAATAGTGTTACCAGCATTATATGTGGCTATAACTTCATTTCATACATCCTTAATACCATCAAAACTTGCCTATGCAATGGCTAGATCTAGAGAGGGTGTTCCATTTCCTGCATATATGGAAGCTTTATTTATGGAATTTAGTTTAGCTCTTCTTATAGAAGCTATAACAAAGCTTCCTAAACCAGTTGGTTCTACAATAGGTATTGTTGGAGGTTTAATTTTAGGGCAATCAGCAGTAACAGCAGGACTTGCAAGTCCTATAATGGTAATAGTTTTAGGAATTACAGCAATAGCTACGTTTTTAATTCCAAATTATGTTATTACCTATGCTTTTTCTTATTTTAGGGTAATAATTATAATATTAGCAGCCTTTTTAGGTCTATATGGAGTAGTTATAGGAGTTATATTTTTACTTATTCACTTAATAAGGTTAAAGAGTTTTGGAATACCTTATCTATCTCCAGGAGTAAATCTTTCAGAGAAAGATATGAAAGATATGTACGTAAGACTGCCATTTAGCATTTTTAAATATAGACCTAGATTTATGCATACTCAAGATAAGATTAGACAAAAAGAGTAATTTAAAGTTATATTGCATAAATCTTAATGGAGGTTTTAAAAATGAAAGATAAATTTATGATAAAAGACTATGGACTATTTACCACTTTAGTAGCTTCTATGGTTGGTATAGGTCTATTCTATGGTCCATCTTTTGTAGCCAGAATAGTGGAACAAGATAGTTGGATTTCAAGTGTACTTATGACAATATTTCTTTTGATAGTTTTTTATATGATACATAGTTTAATTAAAATGAATGATTATCAAGGAATAGTAGTAATATTAAGAAATACATATGGACATTTTTGGGGTAACTTAATAGCACTAGCATATTCAATAGCTATGATAATTGTTTTATCCGTATCATTAAGGTCATTTGCTGATGTTGTTAAAATATTTTTACTGCCAAAAACAGAACTAGAAGTGGTAATAGTGTTAATAATATTTGTTGGAATATATTTAGTTAGAGGCGGTTTAGCTAATTTAGTATATTTTAATGAAATAATATTCTTTTTATTATTTATACCAGTAACAATAATATTATTACTTGCCATACCAACTGCAGATTTTCAAAGGATACTACCAGTATTTACTCATACAGCAACAGAGTATATGAAAGGTGTTTTTGAGTTATTCTTTCTAGTAAATGGATTTTGTATAGCTTTTGTGCTATTGCCACTTGTAGAAAATAAAAAAAATATAAATAAAATATTAAGAAGGAGTACTATATTTATAGGTGTTTTCTATACAATTACTATAATTTTAGTAACTGCTAATTTATCTGTTGCACAAACAGCAGAAAGAATATTTCCTACCATAACCATGCTAAGATCGATTAATGTAAGAAGTGGTGTGTTAGAAAGATGGGATGGATTGGTTATGGCTTTATGGGTTTTATTTTATTATGCAACATTTGTTAGTACATATTATTTTTCCACACATATGGTTAAAGATATATTTAATATAGAAGACGTAAAGATTGCTGCTATAATATATATACCTTTAGTTTATGCTATGGCCTTATATCCAGAGAATATGGCTCAAATATACACTGCTGGGCTTGGAATGTTCAAAATCATATTTGGAGTAGCTTTAATAATAGTTATATTCCTATCTTACTTTATAAATCTGATAAAGAAGAAAAGGAGTGCATAAGTTATGAAGATAAAAAGAATTATATTAATAATGATTATGAGTTTAATGCTAGTTGGGTGCTCAGACAGTGTAGAAATTGATAATAAAGCATTTGTATCGACTATAGCTATAGATGTAGGGCAAGATATAGAAAATAGAAACAATATAAAAGAAATTAAAACTAAGGATCCATTTACTGAAGAAGGCTTAGCATTAATAGAAGTTACGTATGGTATGCCAGATATAAGAAATATGGAACCGGAAAAAGGTTCTGCTGAAGAAATATCTATAACATCTACAGGGTATTCTATGACCGATGCGTATTTTAATGCATTATCTAAAACTAGTAGGGAATTACATTTTGGACATAGTAAATTATTATTATTAAGTGAAAGAATTTTTGACTATCCAGATGTACTAAGTGGAGTTTTAGATTATATAAGTAGAGATTCTATTTTAAATAGGTCTATGCTTATGGTTATAACAAAAGGTGATGCTAAAGACTATGTAGGATATAAGCCTGTAACAGAAGATAATATAGAAAATTATATATCAGGACTTATGCTTAATAGCAGTAAAAAAAGTATAATAGTTCCAGTTACTCTTCATAATTATTTTTCCACTATTGGAAGAGATGAAGTATTAATACCTTATATAGGAATAGAAGGGGAAGATTTAAAGATTTATGGTATGAAGGTAATAGAAAAATTAACACCAAAGGGGCTCTTAAATAACTCTCAAGTATCTAATATTCAACTTATAAAGGGTGATATAGGAGCTACTGAAAAAATAGCATTTATAGAAGATAAAATAGTTGATTATCAAATTGATGATACTGATTCAAAACTTAGAGTTTCTTATGATAAAGAAAAAAATAAGCTGCATTTAAATTATCATGTGATTACCGAAGGTGAAATAACAGGGGCTTATATGGGTGCTAGAATGCTTGACAGTGATAAAATAAATAATATACAAAATCAGTTAAGTGATTCTATGGAAAGAGAATTTTTGGAAACTTTTAAAGTATTGCAAAAAGACTACAATATAGACCCACTAGAAATACGAGATCATATAATAAAATTTAAGCCAATGCTTTGGCGTGAGATAAAAGACAATTGGATTCAATTATATAAAGATGCAGATATAACTTTTGATGTAGAAAGCAAAATAAGAAATGTAGGAGTTTCTAATTAAATTTAATAAAAGAGATTGCTGAAAGTCAGCAGTCTTTTTTTATTTTGAAGAATTATAAATTTAAATATAAATTTCAATCTTATATGTATAAAATTTGAAATCGTGTAAATAATTAAAATATAAGTTGAAAGTTATAGGGGGAGTTAAAATGAAAAGTGTACAAGTTAATATAAAAAAAATAATAGCATCAGCAATGGTAGCAACTATAGCCTTAGGAAGTATATTAGGTTTTTCAATATATAAAAAAAATTCAAATCCATCTATAGAGGAAGTATCTAAAAAGATTATAAGATTTCATGTCATTGCAAATAGTGATGATGAAAATGACCAAGCTGTAAAATTAAAAGTTAGAGATAATGTTTTAAAATATATATCTCCAAAGTTAAAGGATTCAAAATCTATAGGTGAATCTAGAGAAATACTAAAAAAAGAAGATAAAGAAATATTAAACATTGCACAAAACACTTTAAAAGAAAATGGATATAATTATAAGCTACAAAGTACATTGTCTAATGAGTATTTTCCTGTTAAAACATATGGAAACATTACATTGCCACAAGGAAAATATGAAGCTTATAGAATAATAATAGGAGACGGAGAAGGCCAAAATTGGTGGTGTGTCATGTTTCCACCGCTTTGTTTTGTAGATGTAGAACAGGGGAAGGTAGCATATCAAGAAACAGAGAAAGAAATGAAAGAAGTTTTAGATGATAAAGAGTATGATATGGTTAATAACTTAAAAAATAATCCTACAAGTGATAAAATAATAGATAATACACAACAAAATGATATAGTTATAAAATCAAAAGCAGTAGAAACGATAAAAGAGATAATAAAAAAATAAATTATATAATAAAGTAGTAATAAAATCATTTGGATATTAATGTAATTACTACTTTATTTTTTATTTTAAACATTAAATGTAATAATAAAATCGATTTCATTTTTAATTACCTATATAAATCGTAAAAATAAGTATCTACATTTCGGTAGTGGGAGAAAAAACGATTTAAAACCTATATTTATCAAAAAGTAAAAAGTTTTAAAGGTTAAATTGAGGTTGAAACTATTAGGTGAGTTCATTTAAAATAAGATTACATTTATGAATATCATATTAAAAATGTAGCAATTGATAAAACTATAAACATATAAAATGGCATTTGAAAAACGCTTATCTAAATAAATAGGATAAAAATTCATATTGCAATTCTATATACATACGAACAGATTTAAAGTAAAATTTTATTATGATAGTATAAAATAGTGATTGACTTTTTAAATGAAATCTAAGGAGAGATGAATAATGAAGAAAAAAGTAGCAGTTTTATTTGGTGGACAATCAACAGAGCATGAAGTTTCTAGAGTATCTGCAACTTCTGTATTAAAAAATATAGATCAAAATAAATATGATATATATCCTATTGGTATTAACAAAGATGGAAAGTGGTTTGAATACACTGGAAATGTAGATAATATAGAAAGTGGAAACTGGGAAAATGATGAATTTTATAAGATTCCATCAGGAGAGAAAATAATATTTAATAAAGAAGTTGATGTAGTATTCCCTGTTTTACATGGTCAATTTGGAGAAGATGGTACAATACAAGGTTTATGTAAGTTAATGAATGTTCCTTGTGTTGGTCCTGGAGTTATGAGCTCAGCTGTTTGTATGGATAAAATATATACAAAATATATTTTAGAACATGCAGGTATAAAACAAGCACCATATGTTGTTGTTGTAAATAGTGAATATAATAAAAATAAATTAGAATTGATAAATAAAATAGAAAATCATTTAACTTACCCTGTGTTTGTTAAACCAGCTAATAGTGGATCATCAGTTGGAATAACTAAAGCTCACAATAACGAAGAATTAGAAAAAGGAATAGAAGAAGCATTAAAACATGATAGAAAGGTTTTAGTTGAAAAAGGTATAAATGCAAGAGAAGTTGAAGTTGCTGTACTTGGAAATGATAATCCATCAGCATCTATACCAGGAGAAATAATACCTGCAAAGGAATTCTACGATTATGAAGCTAAATATCATAATGCAGCTTCAAAACTATTAATTCCAGCAGCATTTAATGATAAAGATATAGAATTAATAAGAGATTTAGCTGTAAAAATATTTAAAGCATTAGACTGTGCTGGTATGGCGAGAGTAGATTTCTTAGTAGATAAAGATACAAATGAAATTTATTTAAATGAAGTAAATACGATTCCAGGATTTACAAGCATAAGTATGTATCCAAAAATGTGGGATGCAACAGGAAAACCTTATAAAGAATTAATAAGCGATTTAATAGAATTAGCTGTAGAAAGAAATAATAGATAATTAAACTATAAGGCACTGTTAGAGAAATCTAACAGTGTTATCGCTTTATATAGGAAAAACTTTTTAAAAGTATAAAAAGTATAAGTTGAAAATGATTTTGTATTGCTATATTAAAAAAAGGATAAAATAAAATTAAGGTTAGAGGTATGAAAAATAAATAATAGAAACAGTATTTGCATAAATAAGTTTTGTATTATAATATAAAATGTAATAATTATTTAAATTTAAATGCTTTTATTATTATGTTTATAAAAAAATACATATTGAACAAAATAATAGGGACATAAACTATAGAAAATTATTATACATAATATTTAACGTATAAATAAAAAAATAAGGAGAGTATACTATATATGACAAGAGCATTAGCAATGATTTCAGGTGGGCTTGATAGCATATTAGCCGCTAAATTAATGAAAGATCAAGGTATAGAAGTTATAGGGATATGTTTTAAATCATATTTTTTTAATGAAGACAGTGCAAGAAGAATGGTTGAACAAATTGGTGTTAGACTTGAAGTTGTAGATTTTAGCAAAGAACATTTTGAAATGGTTAAAAACCCTAAAAATGGTTATGGTAAAAATATGAATCCATGTATAGATTGTCATGCTATGATGATGAGATACTCTGGAGAACTTCTAGAAAAATTCCAGGCTGATTTCATAATAACTGGTGAAGTTTTAAATCAAAGGCCTATGTCTCAAAATAGAACAGCTTTAGATAAAGTTAAAAAGGAAAGTGGAATAGGCAATAAGATATTAAGACCATTATGTGCTAAAAATCTTCAACCAACTGAGATGGAACAACAAGGTTTAGTTGATAGAGAAAAACTTCTAGATATAAGTGGAAGAAGTAGAAAAGTTCAGATGGAACTTGCGGAAAAATGGGGTATTAAAGAATATCCATCTCCTGCAGGTGGATGTAAGTTAACAGAACCAAATTATTCAAAGAGATTAAAAGATATATTACAAAATAAAAAAGATGTAGAAGAAAGAGAAATACAACTTTTAAGATTTGGTAGACACTTTAGAGTAAGCGAAAATGCAAAAATAATATCAACAAGAACAGCTGAGGAAGCTGAGCACATTAAAAAATTATTAGGTAAAGATGACACTATATTCTTAGCCAGAGATTTTAAAGGTTCTATGGTTATTGGTGTAGGAGAATTATCGCAAGAAGACATCGAGTTTGCAGCAAAAGTAACAGCTAGATACTCAAAAGGAAAAGATGAAAAAAAAGTTGTTGTTAAGTATGGTAAGTATGGTAGACCATCAAATAACATAATAGAAATAGAAACAATAACAGATAAGGAATTAGACAAATATATTATAAACTAGTGGAGGGCATATGGAGAAAGAATCTATAAAAAAAGAAGCTATAATAAGTATTATAAGTACACAAGGGGATGATGGTGCAGTAGAAGTTGTTACAGCTGGGTCTTTTTATAAAGAGGATGGCTATTATTATGCTACTTATGAAGAAACAGAAGCATCTGGTATGGAAGATACTAATACTACTTTGAAGATAAATGAAACAGGATTTTCTTTAATAAGAGAAGGTTCTATAAGTACAAAGATGAACTTTGAAAAAAATAAAGAAGATGATATACTATACAGTACACCACATGGTGGATTATCTTTAAAGATACGAACAAAATCTATTAAAATTGATATAGGTGATTTTGGGGGAGAAATAAAAGTAGAATATGATATGTCTGCTATGGGTCAACCACCATTAGAAACAAAATTAACTGCAAAAATAACTATAAAAGAGTAACATGAAATAAAAAGGTGACATGGAAAATGTCACCTTTTAAAATTATAAAATGTTAATAAAAATAAAATTTTTGTAATTAGGTATGAATGGTTAGGATTTATTGAATTTTATAGTGTCAATATGTATAATGGACTATTAGAGTTTGAAAAAATATAAAAATATAATTAAGATGCTAAAAAGAGTAATGATTTTTTCCTTTTTAACACATATTAATATTAAATTATTGTAAAAATTTATTAATAATATAAAAAAACATGTTAATTATTTGAATAATATGGATAAAATAAACTATATACGTTATAATTTATTTCAATGACGTATATTTAAATAATTTAAAAAATGTTAACATATTGTTTATGATATAAATTTTATTATAAAAATAGTTATAATAAATTTAAAAAATAACTAGGAAGAGAGGATTGTGTAGGTGGAAAAATTAATGGAAAAGAACTTAGAAGATATGAATTTATCAGAGCTTAAAGAAGTTGCAAAAGAACTTTCTATAAAAGGAATTTCTAAGTTTAAAAAGTTAGAGTTAATAGAAGCAATAAAAAAAGTTTCACCTGTTTCAATAGAAAAATCAGGAGTAGTATTGAGAGAAAAGATTGCTCCTAAAGACAATAGGAATGATGATACTAAAACTATTGAAAGTGATGACATAGATAATAGACAAAGTCAAAATAATGGGGTAACAGAACGAGAATCTTTTGAAGAAAAGAAAGAAAGATTAAAAGAGCTTATAAGTGAATCTGGATCTTCAAAAGGTGTCTTAGAGATTAGTGATAATGGAAATTTTGGTCTTTTAAGGTCAAATAACTATTTAAGTGGTCCAGATGATATTTATGTTTCTTTATCTCAGATAAGAAGATTTAATTTGAAAACTGGAGATGAAGTATCCGGAAAGGTAAGAATACCTAAAGAAGGAGAAAAATATAAGGCTTTATTATTTGTTGAAAGTATAAATGGAGAAAATCCAGAGATAGCCGCAAGAAGAACGTCTTTTGAAAAGCTTATTCCAATATACCCAAAGGAAAGAATACAATTAGAAACTGATTCAAGTGATTTATCTTCTAGATTAATGGATATAATATCCCCAATCGGAAAAGGCCAAAGAGGCGTTATAGTAGCACCTCCTAAAGCAGGAAAAACAACACTTTTAAAGAAAATAGCTCAAAGCATATCAAAAAATCACCCTGAAATTAATTTAATTGTTTTATTAATAGATGAAAGACCAGAAGAAGTAACAGATATGCAACGTTCTATTCAAGGAGATGTAATTTATTCTACTTTTGATGAAGAACCGGAACATCATGCAAAAGTTGCTTATATGGTTCTTGAAAGAGCTAAAAGAATGGTAGAACAAGGTCAAGATGTTGTAATTCTTTTAGATAGTTTAACAAGACTTGCAAGAGCATATAATTTAACAATAACAAGAACAGGAAGAACTTTATCTGGTGGATTAGATACTGGTGCCCTTTTAATGCCTAAAAAGTTTTTTGGTGCAGCTAGAAATGTTGAACAAGGGGGAAGTTTAACTGTACTTGCAACAGCGTTAGTTGAAACTGGTAGTAGAATGGATGATATGATTTTTGAAGAATTTAAGGGTACAGGAAATATGGAAGTTCATTTAGATAGAAAACTTCAAGAAAGAAGAATATTCCCAGCTATAGATATATATAAATCAGGAACTAGAAGAGAAGATTTATTATTAAGTAAGAATGAGTTAGAAATTACATATAACATTAGACAAACAATGTATAGTGATGGAAATTCACAAGGGGTTACTGAAAAATTAATAAATCTTTTATCAAAAACAAAAAATAATAAAGAGTTTTTTGATATAATTGGAAAAAGTTCTGATTTATTAAAATAAATAATCAAAAAAACAGAAGCTATGAATTAATTTTTTAATTCATAGCTTTATTTTTATAATTTATAAAAAAATAAAAGCAAGAGAATATCTTGCTTTTTATAACCTTACTACTTAAGGTTGAATTTTTTCATGAACTTGTCAACTCTTCCGCCAGCATCAACAATTTTTTGTTTTCCAGTGAAGAATGGGTGACATTTAGAGCAAAGCTCTACTTTTAATTCATCCTTAACAGATCCAGTTGTGAAAGTTTCACCGCAAGCACATTTAACTACTGCTTCGTGATTATATTTTGGATGTATTCCGTTTTTCATGTATTTCACCTCTTTCGAATTACATATCCGTATTGTCAACTACTAAATTATATCACGGCACAAAATATAAAGTCAACAACATTAACAGTATATCCAATATTTGATAGCTATAGTCTTTAAAAATGTTGAAATTAAGGATGTTAAAAATTTTTCTTTGTTTGATTTAAAAATAATAATGGATTAAAATAAAATATACGATTTAAAATGAAGTGAAAAAATATATCTTGGAGGTGTTTTATGAGTAAATTGTATTTTAGATATGGTGCAATGAACTGTGGAAAATCTACAAATTTATTGCAAGTAGCACATAATTATGAGGAAAGAGGAATGAAAGTTCTTATAATAAAGCCAAAAACAGATACTAAAGGAGCAGATAAGGTGGTATCTAGGTTAGGTGTTACAAGAAACGTTGATTTTTGGATAGACAAAAATATAAATATATATAATTTGATAGATGATTATATGAAAAATAATGGGGATGTGAATTGTGTATTGGCAGATGAAGTTCAATTTTTTACATCAAAACAAATAGATGAGCTTTTTGAAGTAGCTGTGAAATTAAATATTCCTACAATATGTTATGGTTTAAGAACAGATTTTCAAATGAAGGGCTTTGAAGGAAGTGCACGATTACTTATGTTGGCACATAGCTTAGAGGAACTTAAAACTATATGTAATTGTGGAAAAAAAGCTCTTTTAAATGGTAGAAAAATAAATGGGAAATTTGTATTTGAAGGAGAACAAATTGCTATAGATAAAGAGGACAATATAGAGTATGAAGCATTATGTCCAAAATGTTACTTTGATTATAAAGAAATATATGAGAGTGATAAAATTTAAATTTATATTTAAGTAGGTGTTTATTATGGAAGAGGGTTTAAAGATTAAAAAAAGAAAGACTTCTGTTGGAGGGCAAGCTGTAATAGAAGGTGTAATGATGAGAGGGAAAAAGCAAATAGCTACTGCAGTTAGAGTTGATGATAATACCATAAAGGTTGATGAAAAAGAATGTAATATAGCCAGTAAGAGATTTAAAATATTATCGCTACCTATAATAAGAGGTTTTATTGCACTTATAGAGTCACTTATTATAGGTATAAATAGTTTAAATTATTCAGCATCACTATTTGAAGAGTATGAAGAAGAATCTAAATTTGATAAATGGTTTGAAAGTATCTTTAAAGATAAGAGCAATGATGTACTAGTAGGGATATCATTGGTTTTAGGAGTAGTTTTTGCATCAGTATTGTTTTTTATAATACCAACAGTACTAGCGAGTTTTATAAAAAAGTATTTAACTGCTAATACTATAATTTTAAATATAGCTGAAGGGGTCATAAGAGTTCTAATATTTTTCTTGTATGTAGTGTTAATAGGAAAGCTTGATGATATAGAAAGAACATATATGTATCATGGCGCGGAACATAAGACTATAGCATGTTATGAGGCAGGAGAAAAGTTGACGCCTGAAAACGCACAAAAATACACAAGATTTCATCCTAGATGCGGAACAAACTTTTTATTTTTAGTTATGATTATAAGTATAATGATATTTTCATTAACTGGTTGGGAATCAGTATGGCAAAGAATAATATCACGATTATTATTATTGCCGGTAGTTACAGGGGTTACTTATGAAGTAATAAGATTTTTAGGGAAAAGTGAAAGTAAATTAGCAAAAATGATAGCAAAACCAGGTTTAATGTTACAAAAACTAACAACAAAAGAACCGGACTTAAAAATGTTAGAGGTTGCTATTATTGCATTAAAATCTGCTGAAGGAATAGAAGTTTCTAAAGAAGAGGTAAAAGATGAAAATAGCACAGTTATTAACTAAAGGATATGATATATTAAAAAACAATAACATAGAAAGTTATATGATAGATACTCAATTATTACTTTGTAATGTTTTAAAGGTTGATAAATTGTATATAATGCTTAATAGAGATAAAGACGTTGAAAACGAAGAAGTAGAAAAGTTTCTAGAATTTATAAACTTAAGAAGTGAAAAAATGCCTATAAAATATATTTTAGGTGAGACTGAGTTTATGGGTATTAATTTAAATGTAAAAAAAGGAGTATTAATACCAAGACCAGATACAGAAATTTTAGTTGAGGAATGTATAAAAATTATAGAAAATAACAATCTTAAGGATATATGTGATTTATGTTGTGGAAGTGGTGCTATAGGGTTATCCATAGCTTACCATACTAAAGATACTAGTATAAATTTGTATGATATTAGTGATGATGCACTGGAAGTTACTAGTGATAACATAAAAAAACTTAACATGGATAAAAGATGCCATTTAGAATTCAGTAATTTACTAGAAAAGAGTATTTTAAATAAAATAGAGTTTGATATGATAGTATCTAACCCACCTTATATAAGAAGAGATGTAATTCCTAACCTTATGGATGATGTTAAAAACTATGAGCCACACTTAGCTTTAGATGGTGGGGAAGATGGTTTGATTTTCTATAGAGAAATAGCTAAACAAAGTAAAAACGTATTGAGAAATAATGGATATATTGCTTTCGAAATTGGTCACGATCAAAAGGAAGCTGTTATTGGAATACTAGAAATAGAAGGCTTTTCAAAGATTTATAGTTTAAAAGATTTATATGGAAATGATAGAGTTGTTATAGGTCAAAAATAGTTAAATAAATCTGATTAAATTGCAAAGAAAAAAAAATATTGGTATAATGAAATGATGAAATTTATTACTTAAATAGGACACTAAAAAGAGTAATTCATAACAATAGTAATAAATCTAAAAGACTGAAATATAATGAAAATTACCTTAAGAGTTAATAAGGTTTAAAAATAAAATTTATGATGTACGGAGTGATAAAGTTATGTTAGAGAGATTGGAATTCATAGAAAATAAATATGACGAACTTTCAAATAAAATAAGCGATCCTTCTGTTATGGCAAATCAGAAAGAATGGCAAAAACTATGCAAAGAGCATTCAGATATGGAAATTATGGTTACTAAATATAGAGAGTATAAAAATGCTTTATCTAGTTTAGAAGAAAACAAAGCAATGTTAATTGAAGAAAGTGATAAGGAAATGAAAGAGATGATTCAAGAAGATATTAAAAGTCTTAATGAAATAATTGAATCATCACAAGAAGAATTGAGAATACTACTATTACCTAAAGATCCAAATGACGATAAAAACGTATTTATCGAAATAAGAGGTGGAGCAGGTGGAGATGAAGCTGCACTATTTGCTGCAAACTTATTCAGAATGTACACAAGATATGCTGAAAGAAATAGATGGAAAGTAGAAGTTATGAGTGCAAATGAAACTGATATTGGGGGTTTCAAAGAAGTTGTATTCATGGTAAAAGGTGATAAGGCTTATAGTAAATTAAAATATGAAATAGGAGTTCACAGGGTACAAAGAGTTCCAGATACAGAATCAAGTGGTAGAATTCATACTTCAACAGCTACAATTGCAGTTTTACCAGAGGTTGATGATGTAGATATAGAAATAAATGCAAATGACTTAAAAATAGATGTGTTTAGAGCATCAGGAAATGGTGGACAGTGCGTTAATACCACAGATTCAGCAGTTAGAATGACACACTTACCAACAGGACTTGTAGTATCTTGTCAGGATGAAAAATCACAGCTTAAAAATAAAGAAAAAGCATTAAAAATATTAAGAGCTAGATTATACGAACAAGCGGAAGCAGAAAGATCAGCAGGAATAGCAGAAGATAGAAGAAATCAAGTAGGAACAGGGGATAGAAGTGAGAGAATAAGAACTTATAACTATCCACAAGGAAGAGTTACTGACCATAGAATAGGTTTAACATTATATAAATTAGAAAGTTTTCTTGATGGAGATATAGATGAAATGTTAAATGCTTTAATAACAGCAGATCAAGCTGAAAAAATGAAATCAATGGGAAATAATATTGGTTAATAATTAGATAAATCTATGCTCAAAAAGTATGTTATACCTAATAATATTTAGGATTTACTTAGTATAAAAATCATACAGGATTCTAATTATGTTAAATTTACAATTGATTTAAATTAGAATTATTATAATAGGTTTAATCAGTTTTAAAATGTATTTCAATTTAAATATTGTGAATTTTAGACATTTATAACAGTGGAACACATGCTCGTAAGCATTTTAAATTTAGATTCGAGCTTGTATCCATGTATTATACAAAAGTGAAAATGCGTTAAAATTTGAATAATGAATAAAAGTTTTTATATTTAAATTTTTTATTGGAGCGTGAGAGTATGGATATATATAAAGTCCTAAAGAAGCAAAAAAAATCTTATAAGAGATTTGTGCTGTTTATGGGCTTTATTTTTATATTATTGCCAGCAGTACTTATCTATTCAAAAATGCTTAGTGTTTTTTTTATAGCATATTTGATAATAATTGAAATATTAATATTTCAACTAATACTTATAAGATATAATGAAGAACATTTACATTTTAAACAAGTTAATAAGAAGATAGTGATAGAAGTTGGTGTATTAAGAAGAAAATATACTATACCAACAGATAAAGTAGCTATAGTACATACTGTTAAGTCTGCTAAAAGTTTCGAAATTCTAATTATAACTAAATCAAGGTTTAGAAATAAAAGGCTAAAACATGTAGATTTTAGATTTTTAGATAAACAAAAAACAATAAGCAGATATTATAATAGAGTAAGATTAGAAAATGATGATCCTTATTTTTATTTTGTAATAAGAAAAGGTGGAGTGAAAAAGTATTTATTATTAGATTTTTTATATAGAACTTGTGTTGGTGCTGCATTTACAGATGAAGCTATAGAAAAGATAAAAGAATATAGAAGTTAAGAATAAAATTAGTTTCCTTAAAATACATTGATTATGTAGGGAGTCAAACTTAAAGGTAATCTTATCATTGAAAATTTTCTAATGATAAAGTTATAAAATCAAGTTTTATACCTTATAATTTGTAATGAGTGAGGGATTTTTATGGGAACTATAATTTATATAGGTATATTTTCAGCATTAATATCTGTATTAGGAACACTAATAGGGGCTTCCATAGGTGTTTTATTAAAAAAGCCATCTAAAAAACTAATGGGAAGTATTTTAGGTTTTGCCACTGGAATAATGATTGCAATAATATTTTTAGAACTAATTCCAGAAGCCATAAAATATAATGGTTTTTGGATTACTCTAATATATATTCTTTTGGGGATAATAGTAATTCTAATTACTGACCTATTAAGTCAAAAAGTAAATGAAAAAAGGGATTCTCATTTAAAAGTTGCCTTTTTATTAGCTTTAGCGATGATGTTACATAATTTTCCGGAAGGACTTATAATGGGATTTGGTTTTTTGAAAGAAAGTAATTTAGGAATGAAAATGGCTATTTTAATATCTATACATGATATACCAGAAGGATTAGCTATTGCTGCACCTTTAGTTGTATCAGGGGTTAAACCAAGTAAAATATTAAGATATGCATTTTGGGTTGCATTTCCAACAATGATAGGTGCATGGCTAGGAATAGTGTTAGGCACCATATCTCCGCTAATTTTAGGTGGATGCATAGCTTTTGCTAGTGGTGTTATGATATATGTAGTCTTTGGTCAAATGATGTTGGAAACAAATGAGTTAACTGATGGATTTACAGCAGGAATAACTACAATTTTAGGTATAATTATAGGATTTATAATGTTAAATACTATTTAAAAAATTATGATAAACTAAAATTATTAAATAGATAAAAAATAGAGGTGTTTTTATGGAAACAAAAGTTGCAAGATTAACAGAAGAAAATTTAGATCATGCTATATTGGAAGAAGCTGGACAAGTAATAAAAGAAGGTGGATTAGTAGTTTTTCCAACAGAAACAGTTTATGGATTAGGTGCTAACGCTTTAGATGAAGAAGCTGTGAAAAAAATATTTTTAGCAAAAGGAAGACCACAAGATAATCCTTTAATAATTCATGTTGCAGATTTTGATATAGAAAAGTATGTAAAAGAAATACCAGCTGCAGCAAAAGAAATTATAAATAGGTTTTGGCCAGGCCCAATAACATTAATTTTAGAAAAAAAAGATATAATACCTGGAGTTACAAGTGCAAATTTATCTACAGTAGGAGTAAGAATGCCTAGTAATAAAATTGCATTAGAACTTATAAAAGCATCTAATGCTCCTATAGCAGCACCATCTGCAAACATATCAGGAAGACCAAGTCCAACAGATTTAGAAAGCTGCATTGAAGATTTAAATGGCAAGGTAGAATATATATTAGGTGGGAATGAAAGTGAAGTAGGTATAGAATCTACTATAGTTGATTGTACTGCTGAACCACTATGTATATTAAGACCAGGTGGAATAACACTAGAAATGTTAAAAGAAATAGATAAAGATGTTTATATAGATCCATCTGTATGTTCAAAACCAAAAGAAGATTTTAAGCCAAAGGCGCCAGGAATGAAGTATCGACACTATGCACCAAAAGCTCCTGTGAAAATTTTTAAAGGAGAAATTAAAAAAACTATTGCAAAAATTAACGAAATGATGTTAAATTATATAGAAAATGAAAAAAAGGTAGGAATCATAGCAACAGATGAAACTATGGAAAAATATAGTGGTGGATTAGTAAAAACTTTAGGTAGTAGAGATAGTTTAAATGATGTTGCGAAACATTTATTTAGAGTTTTAAGAAGCTTTGATTCTGAAGATGTAGATGTTATATTTTGTGAAGCCTTTGATGAAACTGGAGTTGGTTTAGCTATAATGAATAGATTAAACAAAAGTGCAGGCTTTGACATTATAGAAATTAAATAAAAAAATAGTGTGAATAAATATTGAAAGGAGAAGGATAATAATGAAGATATTGTTTATATGTACTGGTAACACCTGTAGGAGCAATATGGCGGAAGCATTGTTTAATTATCATTGCAAACTTAAAGATGTATCTGCAATTTCGGCAGGCTTATTTATTAATCCTTCCTCTAAAACCTCTTTTAATACAGGGTTTATATTAAAAGATAAGTATGACATAGATATATTGAACAGAAAGCCAGTACAATTAAATATGGAAATTATGAAGCAATCAGATTTAGTCTTAACAATGACTAAATATATGAAAACTTATATATTAAATGAAGAGCCTAGTTTTAAGGACAAGGTATTCACATTTAATGAATATTTAGGTAAAAGTGACGATATCATTGATCCTTTTGGTGGTGATATTGATATGTATTTAAAGACTTTTAACCAGTTAGAAGAAAATGTTCTATTGCTTATTGATAATTTAAAAAAAGATACTAGTAATTAACTGATATCTTTTTTTTTATATAATTTGGAGGTGTTCAATTTGAGAATTGCATTAGGCAGTGATCATGGTGGATTAAGCTTAAAAAAAGAAATCATACTACATTTAGAAAAAAAAGGATATGAAATAAAGGATTTCGGAACATACACTGAAGATTCTTGTGATTATCCAGATTTTGCATTACAGGTTGCAGAATCAGTAGCAAAAAAAGAATTTGATTTTGGAATTTTAGTATGTGGTACAGGTATAGGCATTAGTATAGCAGCTAATAAAGTGCCAGGAATTAGGGCAGCACTTTGTAGTGATACTTTCAGTGCACATGCAACAAGAGAACATAATAATGCTAACATATTAGCTTTAGGTGAGCGTGTAGTTGGCAAAGGTCTTGCATTAGATATAGTAGACACTTTTTTTAATGCAGAATTTCAAGGAGACCGTCATCAAAAGAGAATAGATAAAATTACTAAAATAGAAGAAAAATATTCAAAATAGGGGGATTAAAAATGAGCAAAGTAACAATAATATCACATCCATTAGTACAACATAAATTAGCAATAATAAGAGATAAAAATACAGGTGCTAAAGATTTTAGAGAATTAGTTGAAGAGGTAGCTATGCTTATGGCATATGAAGTTACTCGTGATATGCAAGTTGAAGATGTAGAAATAGAAACTCCGATATGTAAAACAACTTGTAAAATGCTTTCAGGTAAGAAAATGGCTATAGTACCAATATTAAGAGCAGGTCTTGGAATGGTTGATGGTATGTTAAAATTAATACCAGCAGCAAAAGTTGGTCATATAGGAATGTATAGAGATGAAGAAACATTACAACCAGTAGAATATTTCTGTAAATTACCTCAAGATATTGAAGAAAGAGAAGTAATAGTTACAGACCCAATGCTTGCAACAGGTGGTTCAGCAATTGATGCAATATGTGCTCTAAAAAGTAGAGGTGCTAAAAATATTAGATTAATGTGTTTAGTATCTTCACCGGAGGGAGTAAAAGCAGTTCAAAATGCACACCCAGATGTAGATATATATCTTGCAGGTTTAGATGAGAAGTTAAATGAGGATGGCTACATAATTCCAGGACTAGGCGATGCTGGAGATAGATTATTCGGAACAAAATAAGTTATTAAAATGATAAGTAGAACCTATCTACTTATCATTTTTTATTTGAAAAACAAATAGATAAATATCAAGTATAATAAATTTACATAATTGTTACAAATACGTAAATTCTGTGCTATTCTCTATTAAGACTATTTACAAAATAAGTTAAATAAGGGGAGATTTTTATGAAGAGCAAAAGATTTTTATGTTTTGCATTATCAGCTTTTTTAACATTAGGGCTTGTAGGCTGTGGCAATAAAAATGCAGTTGACACAAAAGGGGATTCAGCAAAAACAGAACAAACACAAATAAAAGATGGAGGAACAATGATATTTTCATCACCTACTGATCCAACATCTTTAAATCCATTTTTTCAACAAAATAGAGTAACATTTACTATAAATAGAGCACTGTTTGATCCATTATTTATAATAGATAAGGATGAAACAAGATATTATCTAGCAGATTCTATGGAAGTATCAGAAGATAAACTTACATATAAGATAAAATTAAAAGACAATTTAAAATGGCATGATGGAGAAAAAATAACAGCAGAAGATTTAATATATACTGTCAATGTTGCTAAAGATGAAAAACAAGGAATACAAGATAGAGAAGTATTTATAGTAGATGGTAAGGAAGTTGAAATGAAAAAGGTTGATGATTTAACAGTTGAATTTAAATTACCTCAACCATATGCACCATTTGATGCAGGAATAGGTTCTCTAAAAATAATTCCAAAACATGTATTTGAAGGGGAAGCAGATTTAGCAAAATCAGAAAAAAATAATAATCCAATTGGTTCTGGTCCATTTAAATTTAAAGAGTGGAAAAAAGGAGAAATGGTTACATTAGAAAGATTTGATGACTATTATAGTGGGAAACCACATTTAGATAGTGTGGTTTATAGAATAATACCAGACGCTAATACATCTAGAGTTGCCTTTGAAAATGGTGAAATTTCAGCATCTTATTTAACAGAAGAAAGATACGAAAAATTTTCCCAAGATTCTAAATTTAATACTTTTAAATTTGAAGAAGGAATGCTAAATTACTTAGTATTTAATGAGAAGAATGAAAATTTAAAGAAAAAAGAAGTAAGACAAGCTGTATGCTATGCGTTAAATAAAGAAGAGTTGTTAAAAACTATGTTTAAAAATTTAGATAATACTCAAAAGGCATACTCAATTTTAACGCCAGATACTAAATATTATAGTGACGAAGTTGAAAAGTATGATAATAATATAGAAAAAGCTAAAGAACTTATGAAAAGTGCTGGAGTAGAGAAAATAAAAATTAATTTTCAATATATAGAGGGTGATGATAACTTAGTTATGATGGTTAAACAACAGTTAGAAGCCATAGGAATAGAAGTTGACCCTCAAAAACTTGATAAAAATACATTCTTTGCTAAAATGTTTGGCGAAGTAGAAAGAGATTATGACATAATTTATAATGGATATGTTATGGGAAATGATCCAGATGGTTATTCAAGTGCATTTACTTCAGATGGAGAGATGAATGCGCAACTATATGAAAATAAAGAATTAGACGAATTATGGAAACAAGGTGCAAAAGAAGTTGATGAAACTAAAAGAAAAGAAATATATGTAAAAATTCAAAAGACACTAGCAGAAGATGCAGTTGTTTATCCTATTGAATATTCAAAGTCTTTAATAGGGGTAGATGCTAAGTTTGGTGGAATGGAAGACGCTAAATTAGTGCCTATATATATGTTTGAAGATTTATCAAAAATTTATATGAAACAAGAATAAAATAATAAATTAGGCTCATTTACCTTTTATATGATACATTAGGTTTTTGAGCCTTTTTTAGTGAGGAAGTGAAAGTTTTGAAGAAAAAAATTTTAAAAAGAATTACGCAAGCAATACCTATGTTGTTTTTCATATCTTTTATATCATTTATGCTTATGAATTTAGCACCTGGTGACCCAGCTCAAGGTTTTATAACACCTAGAATGTCAAAAGAACAAGCTGATTTAATAAGAGCAAGCTTAGGACTAGATCAACCAGTTATGATAAGATACTTTTCTTGGCTTAAAACAACATTAAATGGAGATTTAGGATATTCATTAATAACAAAGCAACCAGTAATTAGCGAAATTTCCTCAAGAATATTGCCAACGTTAGGACTTATGGGGGCATCACTTGTTTTATCGGTAGCAATATCTATTCCATTAGGTCTATATACAGCATTACATAAAAATAAGTTATTAGATAATATAGTAAATTTTTTAAGTTACATTGCTATATCAATACCGAGTTTTTGGTTTTCTATGATATTAATAACTATATTTTCTTTAAAGCTTAGATGGTTACCAAGTGTTGGAATGAGGACTATTGGTATAGAATCTGCATGGGATATAATAAAACATGGAATACTTCCTACTATTGTTCTTAGTTTTTCAAGTACAGCAGTTTTAACTAAATATGTAAAATCTAGTACAATAGGTCAACTTAAAGAGGATTATATAACTACTGCTATGGCAAAAGGATTGCCACGTAATAAAGTTTTATTCAAACATGTTATGAAAAACTCTCTTTTACCAATAGTAACAATATTAGGTATGAGTTTACCGTCACTAGTATCTGGTGCTTTTATAACTGAAACAGTCTTTGGGTGGCCAGGAATGGGCAGACTTGGTGTAAATTCTATTCAAGCGTTAGATTATCCAATGATTATGGCTATGACTATGTTAACGTCAATAATGGTTCTTATAGGTAATTTGCTGGCAGATATATGTTATCTTATTATAGATCCAAGAATGCGTAGAGGTGATAGAGATGTTTAGTAATGGATGCATGGAAAGATTAAAAAGAGAGTTCAAAAAAAATAAATTAGCTAAGTTTTCTTTGGTATCATTAATTATTATAGTAATATGTTCGATGTTTGTATTTTTAAGTCCTTATGATGCTAATAGAATAGAATTGGTTCAAAAATTTGAAGGACCAACTTTGAAACATATATTTGGAACTGATGAGTTAGGAAGGGATTATTTTACTAGGGCTATGTATGGTACGAGAGTATCATTAGTAGTTGGAATAATGTCTATGATAGTATCAGTATTTATTGGAACTTTAGTTGGAGCTTTAAGTGGATTAATAGGTGGGAAAGTAGATTCTATAATTATGAGGTTTATAGATATGCTTATGAGTATACCATTATTCTTTTTACTTTTAATTGCTAATGCTTATTTAAGACCTAGTGTAATAAATATAATAATAATAATAGGTGTATTTGGATGGATGGGTATAGCAAGAATTGTTCGTTCAGAAGCATTATCTATAAAAGAACGAGATTATGTGTTATGTTCTAAGGCTTTAGGTGCTTCGAATAAAGATATATTAAAAAGGCATATTATACCTAATGTGCTTTCTACAGTAATAGTAGCATCAAGTATAAATGTAGCAGATGCAATATTAACAGAATCTGCTCTTAGTTTCTTAGGTCTTGGTGTCCAACAACCAATGTCATCATTAGGAAGTATGTTACAGCAGGCACAGTCAAGAATGGGAGATCAAATATACTTGGCAATATTTCCAGGTCTGTTAATCTTAATTATAGTAATGAGTTTTAATGTATTAGGTGATATTTTTAGGATGGGATTAGAACCTGAAAGTAATAATTAATAAAAAAGTACTTTAAAATAATAATTATTTTAAAGTACTTTTTTATAATTATTTAAGTTGTAAATAATTATTTTTCTCTAGATTTAACATCACATAAAATATTCTTTATGCTGTTTAAATGATAAATCATATCTTCTATTTCCTCTTCTGTAAAAGAAGATAAATTTTCTTTGATTTTACAAATTGTTAAATTCTTTTGATTTTCAACAAAACATTCACCCTTACTGGTTAATTGTATATTGTAAATTCTTCTATCATCGTTATCTACAATTTTATAAACTAAATCTAAGTTTATAAGATTATTGATTATTGGTGTCAAATTACACTTATTGATACATAGTTTTTTAGATATACTAGACATTGTTAAAATTCCAAAGGTATCTAAAAGACATAGGATATTTTTATGAGAATTAGGAAGACAATGATTTTCTTCTAAGTCATCTATTTTACCAAAATTTTTCATAAAAATAGGAAAAATTGAAAGTATACCTTCTGCAAAAGCTGTAAGATTTTTATCATCCATTACAATTACTCCTAACTTTTATTTTTAAAAAGCATCATAAATTTATTAAATTTTGTATCAATTTATATTGTGACTGTTATATTATGAAATGTCAATGTTTTTTACAAGAAATTACATAAAATCAATGATTTAAGAATTGATTTTTATATAAAGTTATAAACAATTAGTATAAATTTTATCAACAGATTTGTGTATAAATTTATATTTAATTGTTTATAATTTATAAGATTTTTTATAAGTTTTATAAGTGATATAATTATAGAGTTGGAATGATAAAGAAAGACTTGTTGTGTAAATTAAAATAAGAAATTATCTTATTAGAGGATTTAAAGTTAACTTTTAATTTAAAAATAATAAAAAGCTATGAAAGTAATAATAAATACTAAAGAAAAAATGGAGTGATAGTCGTGGATAGATATAATTTAATAGAAGGAAAAAATGAAAGAGAGATTGTTCTTCTAAAAGGTAAGCCGTGTGTTTGGGGAAGGTGTGCTTTTTGTGATTATATACATGATAATGGTGAAGATGAAAAAGAATTAATTAAGTTAAATAAAGCAGTTCTTAAAAATGTTACCGGTGAATTAAAAGCATTAGAAGTAATAAACTCGGGAAGTGTATTCGAGCTTCCGATGGAAACTCTAAAAGATATAAAAAAAATAGTAGAGGAAAAGAATATAGAAAAATTATTTTTTGAAAGTCATTGGAGTTATAGACATAGATTAGATGAAATTAGAGAGTTTTTTAATATACCAATAATATTTAAGTGTGGGATTGAAACTTTTGATGATTACTTTAGAAATAAAGTTTTGAAAAAAGGTGCTGTTTTTAGTGGACCAAAAGAGGTTAGAAAATATTTTGAATCTATATGTCTTTTGGTAGGCATACAAGGGCAAACAAAGGAAATGATAGATAAAGATATTGAGTATCTTTTAAAATATTTTTCAAAAGGCTGTGTAAATATATTTATTGAAAATACCACAGATATAAAAAGAAATGAAAAACTTATAAGTTGGTTTCAAAAAAAATATAGTTATTTACAAAGCGATTCTAGAGTTGAAGTTCTTTTTGAAAACACAGATTTTGGTGTAGGAGAATAAGAAAAAACAGTTTTAAGTTATGTAACTTAAAACTGTTTTGCTATATACTATTTTCCAAAGTATCTATTTAATAATCCGTTGAAAGCAGCACCGTGTCTAGCCTCATCTTTACACATCTCATGAACTGTATCATGAATTGCATCTAAATTTAATTTTTTAGCAAGTGTAGCTAAATCTTTTTTACCTTGACATGCTCCGTGTTCAGCATCAACTCTAGCTTGTAAGTTTGCTTTTGTATCAGCAGCTACAACTTCTCCTAAAATTTCAGCAAATTTAGCAGCGTGCTCAGCTTCTTCAAATGCTATTCTTTTATAAGCCTCAGCAACTTCTGGATATCCTTCTCTATCTGCTTGACGACTCATAGCTAAATACATACCAACTTCAGTACATTCGCCGATAAAGTTAGCTCTTAATCCTTCTATAACTTCAGCATCAATATCCTTAGCGATTCCTATTCTGTGTTCATCAGCCCAAGCCATTCCATCTTCACGTTTTTCTATAAATTTATCAGCTGGAGCTTTACAAATAGGGCAAAACTCTGGAGCTGAATCTCCTTCGTGAATATATCCACATACAGTACAAACAAATTTTTTCATAATAAAACCCTCCTAGAATTTAAATAATATTTTTAAAGTATTATATTTTCATTTATAATTTTTTTCCAAATTCCTTATGACATTATTATATAACAATGGAAAGTAATTATCAATAGAAAATTATTATTTTTATTAAAATTTTTAGAAATTTAATTTAATTTCCTAATATATACTTAATTTCTTCTAAATTTAATATTTCAATAAATTTTCTATCGAAATTAATTATGCCCTCATTTTTCATATTTATTAGCTCTCTAGATAGAGAAGGGCGCTGCACTCCTAAATGTTCAGAAAGTATTTTTTTAGACATATTTAATGAAAGTTTTAAAGTATCTTGTTTTTTATATTCTTCCATTATAAAAAAACAAATTTTTTGCCTTAAATTTTCCAATGAAAGAATTGTGACTTTTTTATTTAACATTATTATTTTAGAAGATAAAACTTCCATAAAATTTTTTAAAATAGTTTGATTTAATCTACACATCAATAATACATCTTCTTTTGAAAAATAAATAATCTCAGTATTTTTATAGGCTACAACTGTTGAAGGATAATTGTGTTCTTTGGAAAATAGTATAGCTTCACCAAAAGCGTTTCCTGGATAAAGTGTACTAAGAGAAACTACTTTACCATTAGAATAATGCTTTTGAATTTCAACTTTACCAGATAAAACAACGGCTAAACTAGTGCAAGGATCTCCTTCTAAAGCTATAACACAACTTTTGCATTTAAAACAGTTTTTACATTTATCATATATTGTATAATTTAAATTTTTAATTAAATCAACAATTTCAGTTTCTGATAAGTTTTTGAAAAGAATAGATTTTTTTAGAACTTGTGCATAAAAATTTATCATGTAATCATTCCTAACTATAGTATTAGATATTATAAATAAGAAAAATATCATTATTGTTACAAAACATGGTTTGAATTTTACTTTTATAATTAAGTATAAAATTATATCCCTATAATAAAAAAATTTAATATAACTAAGGTATAAAAGTCAAGAAAATGAAATTTTATTAACTTATTATTTATAAAATCATGATAAATTATGTGCTTTAAAAACTACTTATAAAAATTAGCGATAGTATGAAAATCTAATTTATGTTTTGAATAAGTGAAAAATTTAAGTTTAGAAACAAAGAAATATTAATTAGTTATAAAGATATATAAATTTTAACATATAAGTTAAATTTATATAGTGTCCACGTATAATTACTGATATTATTTGCTTACTATTTTTTTATTCTATATAATAGATAAGGAATGATAAATGATAAAATAAATTTTACAGTAGAAAAATCAAGTTATAAACAGTGATTAAAAGAGAGGTTAGTATATGAACAGAATAGATAAGCATAATTATTACTTAGATATATGTGAAACTGTTTTAGAGAGAGGAACTTGCTTAAGAAGAAATTTTGCAGCAATAATAGTTAAAAATGATGAAATAATGGCAACAGGTTATACCGGGGCCCCGAGAGGGAGAAAAAATTGTAGTGATATAGGGCATTGTAAAAGAGAAGAATTAAATGTACCAAGAGGAACAAGGTATGAAATTTGCAGGTCTGTACATGCAGAACAAAATGCGATTATATCAGCAAGAAGACATGATATGATAGGTTCTACTCTATATTTAGTTGGAAAAGAATATAATACAGGTGAGTTAGTGAAAAATGCATCTCCATGCACACTTTGTAAAAGATTTATAATAAATGCTGGTATAGAAAATGTTATAATAAGGGACACAAATACTTTTTATAGAGAAGTTAAAGTTAAAGAATGGATAGAAAATGATGATTCTTTAACTGATGATATTTCTTACTAAAAGCGGACTAGGAAGGTTGAGTATGATTAAAGTTTTTCTATTAATGGTTTTAGCTGCTATAATTTCAGCATGGATAACTCCTATTGTAAAAAGGATGGCTATAAAATTGGGGGCAATTGATGTTCCAGATGATGACAGAAGAATACATAAAAAACCTATACCTCGCATGGGGGGGGTAGCTATATATATAGCTTTCATTTTAGGTGTAATAATAAACAAAGAGCAATTTTCTATGGATGATTTGGGCCTTATACTAGGTGCTAGTGTGATTGTCTTAGGTGGAGTTATAGATGATGTTAAAGAGTTAAGACCTAAATACAAATTAATATTTCAAGGTATAGCAGCTATTATACTTGTAGTTTTCGGATTGAGGGTTAATTTTATAACTAATCCGCTATATATAGGTGAAGATTATATTAATTTAGGATTTATAGGAATACCATTAACTATTATTTGGGTCATTGGAATTACAAATGCCTTTAATTTAATAGATGGTTTAGATGGCCTTGCTGCTGGTGTTGGGATAATATCATCATTAACTTTAATGATAGTATCTTTTATAAATGGAAGAGTTGATGCAGTTTTTTTAACGGCTATATTAGCAGGATCTATAATGGGGTTTTTACCATATAATTTTAATCCGGCAAGTATATTTATGGGAGATACAGGATCTCAATTGTTAGGATTTTTACTTGCTGCAATATCTATAAATGGAGCTATAAAATCTGCTACAGCATTGGTTATAGCTGTTCCTTTATTAGCATTGGGACTTCCTATATATGATACATTGTTTGCAGTTATAAGAAGAAAGGCCAGTGGGAAACCTATAATGCAAGGTGATAATGGGCATCTTCATCATAGATTATTAGCTTTGGGATTAAATCAAAAACAAGCTGTAATAATAATATATTTAATAAATGCTATACTTGGAGGCATCGCAATAATAGCTATGCAATTAAGTAATAAAAAGTCTTATTTTTTACTTGCTACAGTTGTTATTACTATTACTTTTATAGCTTGGAAAGTTGGATTATTAAAAGAAGATAAAAATAATTAAGGTTTTTAATAAAATATATGATTAAATGCATCTTAAAATATTTAAGGTGTATTTTATTATTTTGAAAGATATTTTAAAAAATAATGATTTTATTATAAAAGAAGAATATTTCAATGAGATTAGTGAAAAAATAATTAAAAGAGACAATATTTATTATTGTTGGTATAAAAAAATGAGGAATATATAGAAGAAAACGATTTACTTTCATGAGAACTGTGAATTTGAATTTTAAATTAACTCCAAATCAATGAATCCACTGACGGTAATTTATGAATTAATAAAAAAATATTATTTCATGCCTATATAGTCATGTCATAAAAAGAAGAAAAATGTCATATTATTTCATGCTAGATAAATCAGTGTTTCATAAAGATGAGTCTAGATTCATAAAAACATTGACAATAGATGGAATAATGTTTAATATAACAAATAGTGACTTTGTTCATAAAAAACAATTCAAAATACAGAAAATACAGAAAAATAATTATTTAGAATTTGCTGAAAAAAGAAATTTTAAATAAAAATTATTTCAAAATAACCAGTTAAGAATATACATTTATCATTAATAGTGAATAAAAAATAAAGAAGTTATTCATAACCATTTATTTATTTTTTAAAAAAAAATTTAATAAGTTAAAAAAATGAATTAGAGTTCTGGAAAATATTTAATACTGTAGTAAAAGTGAGATAAAAAGAGTAAAACACATTAAAAAATAAATATTTTCAAACAACTAAGGTACACTATTAAATATCAAGGAATACAGTGAAATTGGGTTGTTTATTTATATGAGCACCAGGCATATAATCTTATAATGTAATTAAAATATTGAAACGAGGAAATGAAGTTGCATAAAGAAAATAAGTTGCTTTTAAAAAGTATATTTAAATATGATTTATTATTATTAATAACAGTAACTATAATAGGGTACTTTATAATAGGTGAGAGAATTTTATTTTTTACATCAGGATTATCTATAGCATTTATAAATTTAGTTATAAACACAGTTTCATTAAATAAATTTCTATCAGAAGATAATAACAATCTGCAAAGTGTACTTATGATTAGCAAACTTATTAGGGTAATAATAGTAGTAATAATATCTATACTTATTATTAGGAATACAACAAGTGGTTTTATTCTATTTATAGTAGGCTATAGCTTACAGTTTATTTCTTTTATATTATATGGTAATAAGTATAAAAACAAATAAAAGAAAGGGGTGTTATTATGGAAGAAGTTTTACCGATAGTTACCTATAATATTTTTGGATTCCCAATAGATATTACAATGAGCATGGTAGTTCAGTGGGTCATTATAGGTATAGCTTTAATTTTAGGAATTTTATATAAAGCTAATATGAAAAAAATTCCTGGAAAAATCCAAGCGGCAGTTGAGGTTGCAGTTTTAAAAATCAACAGCATTGTCCTAGAAAACATGGGGGAAGGCAAAGAAGGTTTTGCGCCATATATATTTGCATTAGCTATATATATACTTTCATTAAATATGGTAGGTATGTTTGGCATAAAACCACCAACATCAGAGTTGAGTGTAACCTTTGGATTAGCAGCAATTACTTTCTTCGTTATACAAATTTATACTATTAAGAAAAATGGAGTATTAGGATACTTTAAAGGGTATGCAAGACCAATACCAGTGTTACTTCCAATAAATATAGTTGAAAGAATAATGTTACCAGTATCATTAAGTTTAAGACTTTTTGGTAATGTATTTGCAGGAACTGTAATTATAGATCTTATATATAGTGCACTAGGTAAATTAGGTTTTGTAGCCACTATAGGTATACCAATACCGTTCCATTTTTACTTCGATTTATTTGATGGAGCAGTACAAACATTAATATTTGTAATGTTAACAATGATAAATATCAAAACAATATCAGAACACTAAAACATATGAATTTTAAGGAGGATTATTATTATGGAATCAGGAGCATTTATCGCAGGAATGTCAGCATTAGGAGCAGGAATAGCAGCATTATCAGTTATAGGTGGAGGTATAGGAACAGGAAATGCAGCAGGAAAAGCTGTTGAGTCTATAGCAAAACAACCAGATGCTAGTGGTAAAATAATGAACGCATTAATAGTTGGTGCAGCGTTCTCAGAAGTTACAGCAATATATGGTTTCCTTATAGCATTATTATTAGTATTTAAAGTAGGCTAATATACTAACAAAAAAAATAGGAAGGGTAGGTGAAAATCCTAACTATTTCAACGTTAGGATAGCATATGGATATAAATCCAAGTGTGATTGCGGCAGCGATTATTAATTTTTTTATATTCTTTCTAATAATTAAAAAGTTTATATATAAGCCAACAATGGCTATGGTTGATGGCAGAAGAGACGAAGTAGAAACAGCGTTAAATCATGCTAAGTCAGAAGAAGCTAAAATTGAAAGCTTAAGAATAGAACAAGAAGAAAGAATTAAAGAATACAAAGATGAAGGACAAAAATTAGTTGACGCTTATAAAGAGAAGGCTGAAAGAGTTTCAGCAGATATAATAGCTGAAGCTAAGAAAGAGTGTGATGTTTTACGTTCTAGAACTAAACAAGAAATTGCTAGAGAAAAACGTAAAGCTGAAGATGAAATGAAAACACAAGTTGTTGATTTATCATTAAACTTAGCAGAAAAAGCATTAGAAAAGAAAATTGATGAGGATGAACATAGAAGACTTATTGATGAGTTTATTTCTAAGGTAGGTAATTAATATGTATGAATTTCTTGACAGAAGATACGCACAGGCTTTATACGACGTTTGCGAAAAGGCTGGAATTTTAGAAGAAACTCTAGAGGACTTAAATAGCATTGTAGAGAGTATGGAGCAAAGCGAAGAACTAATGAAAATAATAGAGCATCCTCAAATACATCGAGCTGAAAAAAAGGCAATATTCAAAAGGCTTTTTGAAGATCAAGTTAGTCCTGAGTTATTAGGTTTTTTAATTCTTTTAATAGATAAAGATAGAATTTTATATCTGAAAGAAAAATATAATCAATTTAGGTTAATTTACTTTGAGCGTCATAATATGTTAGAAGCTAAAGTAAAGACTACAATTCCATTAACGGATGACCAAAGAGAGGCTTTAAAAGTAAAATTAAAAAATAAATATAAAAAAGATATTGTACTTTTAGAAGAAATTGATGAGAGTTTGTTAGGTGGAATGGTCGTAAAAATTGGTGATGATGTTATTGATGGCTCTATAAAAAGAAGAATGGAATCTATGAAACAACTAATGCAAGAAAGAAAAGACATTAAAGTAGATGTTAGTGAGAAATTCAAGCCATTAGTTGCTAAGGTTAAGACTGTTCAACCATTAAATGAAGAACAGAAAGAGCAAATAATAAAGAAGCTTAAAAACTATTATAATAGAGATTTTATAATAGAAGAAAGCATAGATAAAAAAATCTTAGGTGGAGTTTATATAACTGTTGGTGATGATGTTATAGATGTAACAGTAAAAGGTAAACTTATAGAACTAAGAAGAAACATGAATGGCTAAATAGCAAATTTACCATAAAGATAAATACTATGAAGATAGCAAGAATTTATAAAATTTATAAAGGCATCTTTATACAGGATTGAGGTGAGAATATGCATATAAAACCAGGAGAAATAACGTCTATACTAAAAAAAGAATTAGAGAAGTATGAAAATAAAATAAATACTGTAGACGCGGGAACAATTATCCAAATAGGTGATGGAATAGCTAGAGTTTATGGTTTAGATGATTGTCTTGAAGGTGAACTTTTAGAATTCCCAAACAATGTTTATGGAATGGCTTTAAACCTAGAACAAGACAATGTAGGCTGTGTTTTGCTTGGGTCAGAAGAGGGCATAAAAGAAGGAGATATAGTAAATAGAACTGGAAGAGTAGTTGAAGTTCCAGTTGGAGCTGATTTACTAGGAAGAGTAGTTGATCCATTAGGAAATCCAATAGATGGAAAAGGTCCAATAAATGCAGAATCTCATAGACCAGTTGAGGTTAATGCACCAGGAGTTATTGAACGTCAATCAGTAAAACAACCTATGCAAACAGGAATAAAGGCAATTGACACAATGATTCCAATAGGAAAAGGACAAAGAGAGTTAATAATTGGAGATAGACAAACAGGTAAAACAGCATTAGCTTTAGATTCTATCTTAAATCAAAGAGGAAAAGATGTAATTTGTATATATGTAGCTATAGGACAAAAACAGTCAACAGTAGCTCATATTGTTAATACATTAGAAGAAATGGGAGCTTTAGATTATACAATAGTTGTATCAGCTAGTGCTTCTGAGTCAGCACCATTACAATACTTAGCACCATTTGCTGGTTGTAGTATGGGTGAACACTTTATGCATCAAGGAAAAGACGTATTAATAGTATATGATGACTTGTCTAAACACGCAGTAGCTTATAGAACAATGTCACTATTACTTCGTAGACCACCAGGAAGAGAAGCATATCCAGGAGATGTTTTCTATCTTCATTCAAGATTACTTGAAAGAGCAGCAAAACTTTCTGATAAATTAGGTGCAGGTTCATTAACAGCGCTTCCTATAATTGAAACATTAGCAGGAGACGTAACTGCATATATACCAACAAATGTAATATCCATTACAGATGGACAGATATTCTTAGAGGCGGATTTATTCCATTCAGGACAAAGACCAGCAGTTAATGCAGGTATATCTGTTTCAAGGGTTGGTGGAAGTGCTCAAATCAAAGCTATGAAACAAGTAACTGGTACTTTAAGAATAGAACTTGCTCAATACAGAGAGCTTGCATCTTTCGCACAGTTTGGATCTGACCTTGATAAGGATACTAAAAAAAGACTTGAAAAAGGTAAGAGATTAATAGAAATATTAAAACAAGATCAATATGTACCAATGGCAGTTGAAGATCAAATAATGATTTTATATGCTGGTGTAAATGAACATATAATGGATATACCAGTATCTAAGATAAGATTATTTGAAAAACAATTCTTAGAGTTTATGAATACTTATCATAAAGAGGTTCCAGATCTAATTAAAGAAAGAAAGCAATTAGATAGTGAAATAGAAGAAAAGCTTGTAGAGGGCATAAAGGAGTTTAAACAAAAATTTTTAGTAGAACTATAGAGGTGAGAAAATGGGCGCAGCAGGACTTGTTGAGATAAAGAGAAGAATTAAGTCTATAAATAATACCAAGAAAATAACAAAGGCATTAGGCTTAGTTTCTACCTCAAAATTAAGAAAAGTTAGGGAAAAATTATCTTCAAATAATGATTATTTTAAGCAATGTGAAGATGTATTTGCAGAAGTAGTTAATAGTTATGAAGAGGAAAATATTTATACCAAAAGCAATAAAAGTTCCAAGAAGTTATATATTGTGCTTACCTCCGATATGGGTTTATGTGGCTCCTTTAACAGTTCTATGATTTCTCATGTTGCAGAAATTACTCGAAATGATAGAGAAAATGCTCTTATTTTAATGGTAGGAGAGAAAGGAAGATCGTTTGCTAAAAGATACAAACTAGAGACTATGGCCGAGTATGTAGAAGTTGGCGATCTTCCAACTACTAAAGAAGCTTCTACTGTATATAATGATGCATTTGAAATGTTTAGAAAAGGTGAAGTTTCAGAAGTGAATATTGTTTATGCAAAATTTATTTCTCAATTAAAGAAGCAAATTGAAGTTGAACAATTATTACCTATAGATAAGAGTAAATTTAGTAATATTGAATCAAAAGCAGAATTTGAAAATGAATCAGATATATTATTTGATAATGTAGTGAATTTATATTTTACAAGTAAGATATTAAATTCTATGATTCACGCAAAATGTAGTGAACAAAGTTATAGAATGGAAGCTATGGAAGGTGCTACAAAAAATTCTGATGATTTGTTAGAAAAACTTAACTTGAAATATAATAGAATAAGACAGAGTGCTATAACACAGGAAATTTCGGAAATAGTAGGTGGAGCAGAAGCACAAAACTAGAATTAGTTAGATTGGAGGGAGATAATATGTCACAAAAAATAGGAACCGTTGTACAAATTATAGGACCGGTTATAGATATAAAGTTTGAAGCGGGTTCACTTCCAAATATATACAATGCTATAGAGATAAAAATGGATGGAAGAACTATAATAGCTGAAGTAGAACAACATATAGGTGATGATATAGTAAGAACAATTGCTATGGAAAACACTGAAGGATTAAAAAGAGGACTTAAAGCTGTAGATACTGGAAAGGCAATACAAGTACCAGTAGGAGATTCAGTTTTAGGAAGATTATTTAACGTATTAGGAAAACCTATAGACGAAGAAGGTAACTTTGAAGCACAAAACCTATATACAATTCATAGATCAGCTCCTTCATTTGAAGAACAATCAGTGGAGCCAGAAGTATTTGAAACAGGAATAAAAGTAATAGATCTTTTAGCACCATATCAACGTGGTGGAAAAATAGGTCTATTTGGTGGAGCTGGAGTTGGTAAAACAGTTTTAATCCAAGAGCTTATAAATAACATAGCTAAGCAACATGGAGGACTTTCTGTATTTACAGGAGTTGGAGAAAGAACAAGAGAAGGTAATGACCTTTATCATGAAATGAAAGATTCAGGAGTTATAGATAAAACAGCTCTTGTATTTGGTCAGATGAATGAGTCTCCAGGAGCTAGAATGAGAGTTGCTTTAACAGGACTTACAATGTCAGAGTATTTCAGAGACCAAGGTCAAGATGTGTTATTATTCATAGATAACATATTTAGATTTACTCAAGCAGGATCTGAAGTATCAGCATTACTTGGAAGAATACCAAGTGCCGTTGGATATCAACCAACACTTGCAACAGAGATGGGAGCATTACAGGAGAGAATAACTTCTACTAAAAATGGTTCTATAACATCTGTTCAAGCTGTTTACGTTCCAGCAGACGATTTAACAGACCCAGCACCAGCAACTACATTTGCTCACTTAGATGCAACTACAGTTTTATCAAGAGCTATAGTTGAGTTGGGTATATACCCAGCAGTTGATCCTTTAGAATCATCATCAAGAATGCTAGACCCAAGAATTATAGGAGAAGAGCATTATGATGTAGCAACTAAAGTTAAACATATATTAGAAAGATATAAAGAGTTACAAGATATTATAGCAATATTAGGTGTAGACGAACTTTCTGATGAAGATAAGATAGTAGTTAGTAGAGCGAGAAAAGTACAAAGATTCTTATCTCAACCTTTTACAGTTGGTGAACAGTTTACTGGAATAAAAGGAAAATATGTAACATTAAAAGAAACTATAAAAGGATTCAAAGAGATATTAGAAGGTAAGCATGATGCTCTTCCAGAAGCAGCATTCTTATTTGTTGGAACAATAGAAGAAGCTATAGAAAAAGCTAAAACTTTATCAGAATAAATTCTATATAATTATGGTCAATATTTATAGAAAGGATTCCGTCCAATAAGCAATGAAGTATTGATTAGTACCTGTTAAAGCGGGGAGTTTAAGCCTTTGGAAAGTCAGACCATTCATTTTATTTATATAATAAGATGGACTTGATGAATTAGGAAGTAAAATGATTAAATTTTAACGTTTTACAATGACGGTTATATTATGGAAAATAGTTTTAAGCTTATAATAGTAACCCCAGATAAAGAACTTTATAATGGTAATGTTGTAAAGTTGAACTCAGAAAGTAGTGATGGTAAATTTGGTATATTACCAAATCATATGGCTATGGTATCCGAGGTTATTCCAACTATAGCTAACTTTCAAGATGTAAATGGTAAAGAATATAAGTGCTTTACATCAAGTGGAGTTATTAAAGTTAGAAAAAATGAAGTAACTATTTTATGTAATGCTGCTGAATGGCCTGAAGACATAGATAAAGAGAGGGCTCAATCAGCTAAAAAGAGAGCAGAAGATAGACTTAAAAATAAAAATGAAATAGATGTAAAAAGAGCTGAATTAGCTCTTAAAAGATCTTTATTAAGATTAAACTTATAAAGAAATCGCCTTTAAATAAATTTAAAGGCGATTTTTTTTTCAATAAATAGAAAAGGTGGAATAATAACTTAACAAATATTAAGGATAAAGTAAATACTTTATAAGCATAATAACAATATAATTTAATAGAAAATTATATTATGTTAGGAGGAATAAAAATGAATAATAAAACTGAAAATCCAAATAAAAACATTAGAATATCCGATGCATCAAAAGTAAATTTAGTTAATCAATATAACCAAACTGTTAAGACATTCAAAGATAATACAGTTAATATAGATGGAAAAGAATATTTACAGTTAGAAAAGGCAATAGATACTTTAAAAGAAGTAGCCCCATTTTCATCTATGTTTACATAAAAATAATGCTATCTTTAATCAAGATAGCATTATTTTTAGATGTATATATTGTAAAAAAAACACTAATATGCACAAAAACAGGAAAAAAATATATATTAATAATATATATTCAAAATTTCTATAAATTTATAAAGAAATTAAATTATAACTTTAGTTATAATCTATATATTTATTTAGTTTATTGTATAATGTTTTAAAATTATGTTTTGGCTTATGTATTGTAAATTTTGAACACCCTTAATAGTGAATGTATGCTTAAAAATCACTAATTTCATAATTGTAATTAAAAATTTAGGCAAGTTAAAATTAAAGCATGTTTCACTATATTAATTAGGATAACATAAAAGATTATAGATATAAGTGTATATAAGTTATAAACATGTAATCTATAATAACCAATTATGTTATCTTATTTCTAATTTAAAAAATTAATAACGTATATCTGTGACAAACCAGTGTATAAAGCAGTAATTATTGTCAATACTTTTAAAAGTGGAGGGGTAATTATGGAGAAATTTTTAAAAAAGCTTATAGCACTTTTTATGATTTTTATATTGGTTTGTTTAAATTCAATAAGCTCAAAGGCTATAGAAAAAAGAGATATAATTGGTGAAGTTTTAAATATATCTAAAGCAGAAATTATTGAAGTTGGAGTTGAAACTATATTTAAAGAAAAAAAAGATATAAATAGTTATTGTGAAGAATTAAAGAAAAGTATAAGTTTTTATGGTTATGATAAAGAAAAAGTAATTGTTAAAAATTATAATAATTATATAGAAGTTAAAATTGATAATCTTAATGTAATTATAGAAAAAATTGATTATAAAGATAATATGATAAAAATGACAGTTAGCCAAAAGACAAAATATAATAATTTAGATTTTCTAAAGAATTTAACAAAGGCCACATTTAAAAATGAAAAGCATATAAATCAGTATTTATATGTAAAATCTAATTTTAATGGTGAAGATTGCAATTTGCTAAATAAGCATATAGTAGATTTTTTAGATGAAAATGGGGCTACAGATTTAGAAACGGTGCCTTTAGAGAATGGATTTAGTACTATTTGCAATACTAAGATGTATAATTCAAAAGAAATCTTTAGAAAAAAAATTGATTTTCAGTTTGCTATTATGAAATACAGCAAAGAAAATTATTTAATAATAGGAACCCCAGAAATAACTGTAGCTTTTTAAAATAGCACTATTTATGGAGGAATAACATGGAAAAGTTTATTATAAAAGGTGGCAAAAGATTAAATGGCGAAGTAGAGATTAGTTCAGCTAAAAATTCAGTATTACCAATACTTGCATCAACTATATTAAGTGATAGCGTTTGTATTTTTAATAATATTCCTAAATTAGAAGATGTTAATGTTCTTTATGAAGTCCTACAATCTTTAAATGCTAAGATAATTTTAAGAAAAGATAATAAAGTAGAAATAGATACTAGAAATTTAGAATTAGAAGAAGTTAGTAATGAGTTAGTAAGAAAAATGAGGGCATCATTTTTGATTATGGGTGCTATGCTTGCAAGGTTCGGATACTTTAAGATATCTTTGCCAGGAGGATGTAATATAGGGTCAAGACCTATAGATTTACACTTGAAAGGATTAACTGCATTAGGAGCAGATATTATAACAGAACATGGATTTGTTGAAGCTAAAGCAGATAAACTTAAAGGTGCAAAAATATATTTAGATTTTCCATCAGTAGGAGCTACTGAAAATATAATGATGGCTGCGTCACTAGCTGAAGGTGAAACTATAATTGAAAATGCAGCAGAAGAACCAGAAATAATAGATCTTGCAAATTTTTTAAAGAGTATGGGCGCAAAAATTTATGGAGAAGGCACAGATACCATAAGAATAGTCGGAGTAGATAAGCTTATTGGAACAGAATATACTCCTATTTTTGATAGGATAGAAGCAGGAACATTTATGATTGCAGCAGCAATAACTAAAAGTAAAATAAAATTAACTAATGTAAATGAAGAATATTTAAAACCAGTAATAGCAAAAATGAAGGAAATGGGAGTAAAGATAGAAGCAAGTAAAAATACTATTGTTATAGATGGAAGTGCAGATTTAAAACCAATAGATATAAAAACTATGCCATATCCTGGATTTCCTACAGATATGCAAGCTCAAATGATGAGTCTATTAAGCGTTGTTAAGGGTACTAGTATGATAACTGAGACTATCTTTGAAAATAGGTTTATGCATGTAAGAGAACTTGTAAGGATGGGTGCAAATATAAAAATAGATGGAAGATGTGCAGTTGTGGAAGGTGTAAAATCTTTAACAGGTGCAGAAGTCAAAGCAACAGACTTAAGGGCAGGAGCTTGTCTAATATTAGCAGGATTGTGTGCAAAGGGAAAAACCACAATAGCAGATATATACCATATAGATAGAGGGTATGTTGAAATTGAAAAGAAATTTCAAAAATTAGGTGCTGATATTAAAAGAATAAATATAGAAGAAGAAATTTAATTTTAAAAGATAGTTACTCAAATTTTATGAGTGACTATTTTTTGTTTTAAAAATTAATTTGAAACTCTAAAAAATAACTATAAATAAGTTTAATTTTGAATTTATAAAAATATTTTAAAAAATATGTTATATTTGATAACTCTTCTTAATAAACTTTGAATAAAAAGAACAAATAGCCTATTATTTAAAGTTTTAACTTACGAAACGAGAGGAGGATAAAATGAGAAATTTTAAAAATAAAATTAAGTTGAATACTCATAGTGTAGGTATAAGTGAAAAAATGGCATCGCAGATAATATCAGTTTTAACATTTGTAGCACTAGGAGTTATGTTTTTACTTGGGTCTACTTATTTTATATTAGGGGGTAATATTAAAGAAAAAAATAATAATATTAGTTCTTTTGAAATTGGTAAACGAGATATAAAGAAGAATAAAGTGGCTGAAAAAAACTTAGTAGAGGATATAAAGATAGATAAAGTTAAGGTTTATTTAACAAAGCAAGATAAGGTGGTTGAACTACCTATAGAAGAATATGTTAAAGGCGTTATAAGTAGTGAAATGCCAATAAATTTTGAGATAGAAGCACTGAAAGCTCAAGCAGTAGCTGCTAGAACATATACAGTAGCCCATACAAAAGCTATAGGTGGTGGATGTAGTAAAGGGAATGGATCAGATCTTTGTGATACAACTCATTGTCAAGTATATTTAAGCAAAGAAGAGAAAATCCAGATGTGGGGCGTTAAAGGTGAAAGTAATTGGAAAAAAGTAGAGGAAGCTGTAAATGCTACAAAGGGACAGGTGCTAGCTTATCAGGGAAAGCTTGCTAGTGGAGCATACTACTTTTCTACCAGTAGTGGCAAAACTGAAAATTCAGAAGATGTTTTTGTAAATGCACTACCATATTTAAGAAGTGTTGAAAGTAAAGGTGAAGAGAATGCGCCAAGATATAAAAGTGTAGTCTCAATTTCCTATGCAGATTTTATTGAAAAAGCTAATAGTCAGTATAATGCAAATATGACATTGAATAATATAAAAGATCAAATAACAATTTTAGAAAGAACTGATGGTGGAAGTATAAAGAGTATAAAATTAGGAACAGTAACTATTAGTGGACCTAAATTTAGAAGTCTTTATGGCTTAAATTCAGCTAATTTTGAAATAAACTATTTAGATAATGACATGGAAATAAGCTGTACAGGATTTGGTCATGGAGTAGGAATGAGTCAATGGGGAGCTAATAATATGGCTAGTGAAGGGAAATCCTATAAGGATATATTACAGCATTATTATACAGGAATAACTTTGGAACAAATAAATAAAAAATAATATAAATAATAAGGAATTAAGAAAGAATTATTTCATAAGCATCTACTAGTATATAGTTTATATAATTAAAAAAGTTCATGTTTAATAGATATATAAATTTTAAGTTAGAATCTGAAAGTCCATAAGAACTCATGGTTACCATGAGTTCTTTATTTTTAAAAACATATAAGAAAAAAGTCGAAAAAAAACGAGAAAAAATAATAAGAAAAGTGAATTAACTTAAAAAGATAGGACAACAATACTAGTGGAGGTGTTTTTATGGATAAGAAAACAAAATTTAAACAATTTTTTAAAAAGGAAGGATTTTATGTAATTTTATTTGTTTGCCTATGTGCAGTAGCAACAGTAACAATATTAACAACATCTAAGGATAAAAAAGATGTAGCGCAATTACCAGCAATGGAGCAAAAGACAAATAAAGAAACAAAAGAGGACAAACAAACTAATGGAGCAACTGTAGAACCTAAAACTTATAATGATGCATTACAAGTAAAAAAAGATGAGCTTAAAGCAGTTCCAGAAGTACAAGTTCAAAAAAATGCAGAAAGTCAATCAGTTTCAAATGCAACAGATAGTGAATCAGTTAAACCAGTAGATGGAAGTTTAGCTCGTTCATACACAGAAGACCCTGTTTACATGTCTTCAACTAAGGATTATAGACCACACTTTGGTATAGATGTAAAAGTTGAAGAAGGTACACCTGTAGTTGCAATGATGAATGGTGTTATTAAAAATGTAGATACTTCATCAGAAGGAACATATGTTGAAATAGATCATCAAAATGGAATTGTAAGTAAATATTCTAATCTGCAAGAAAAAGTAGCTGTAAAAAAAGGAGATTCAGTAAAGGCTTCTCAAGAAATTGGTAAAGTTGGAAACACAACTACATTTGCATATGAAGAATATGGTTCTCACTTACATTTTGAAGTTTTAAAAGATGGTGAAAACATAGATCCTAGTAAATATGTGAATTATAAAAAATAGTTAGTATTATTAAAGCCATTTTCTGAATTATTCAGAGAATGGCTTATACATAAGTAATTTATGTGGAAATATAAGCATATTTATAAATATATAAGGATTAAGGAGGCAACACGTTGAAAGACTACATTGAAGAAAGAGTATTGCAAGTTGCAAGATATATAATTGAATCACAAGAAACTATAAGAAAAACAGCAACTGTATTTGGTGTAAGTAAAAGTACTATACACAAGGATATGACCGAAAGATTACCTAAAATCAATGCTCAAATTGCAGAAGAAGCTAAAAATGTATTGGATTTAAATAAGGCAGAAAGACACATCAGAGGTGGAAAAGCTACACAGATGAAATATAAAACAATTGAAGGATAAAGCCTTTCGTATTATAATTAGACAATATAAGAGTTATTTAGTTTAAAGCTAAACTTTTAGTTAAAATACGAAAGAGCAGGAGTGAATTAAAGTATGTTTTTTTTCGGTATGGGAACAGACATGGGTATAGATTTAGGAACAGCTACAGTCCTTGTTTATATGAAAGGAAAAGGCGTTATATTAAAAGAGCCTTCAGTTGTAGCAATTGAAAAAAATGCAAATAAGGTATTAGCAGTTGGAGAAGAAGCTAGAAAAATGATAGGAAGAACTCCAGGAAATATAGTTGCTATACGTCCTTTAAGAAATGGTGTTATTTCAGATTATGATGTTACAGAAAAAATGCTTGAACATTTTATAAAAAAAGCATGTGGAAATAAGAAAGCAGCACCAAGAGTTGTAGTATGTGTTCCATGTGAATCTACAGAAGTTGAGAGAAGAGCTGTTGAAGATGCAGCAAGAAATGCAGGAGCTAAAAAAGTCTATCTAATAGAGGAACCATTAGCAGCAGCTATAGGAGCAGGACTTGATATTTCTAAAGCTAGTGGAAATATGGTAATAGATATTGGTGGAGGAACTACAGATATAGCTGTTATATCTTTAGGTGGAATGGTAGTTAGAGAATCTATTAAAGTAGCAGGAGATAATTTTGATGATGCTATAATTAAATACATAAGAAAAAAACACAAATTAATGATAGGTGAGAGAACTGCTGAAGATTTAAAGATAAACATAGGATCAGCTTATAAAAAAGATGAAGAAATTGACATGGATATAAGAGGAAGAGATTTAATTACAGGTCTTCCTAAAAATATAACTGTTAATTCTACAGAAATGAGAGAAGCTTTAAGAGAAGCAGTAGCTTCAATTGCGGAGTGTACTCATGCTGTACTAGAAAAAACACCACCAGAATTAGCAGCAGATATTGCTGAAAAAGGCATAGTTATGACTGGTGGAGGAGCACTTTTAGATGGTCTAGATAAATTAGTACAAGACTATACAAAGGTACCAGTATATGTAGCTGAAAATTCTGTTTCATGTGTTGCAATAGGAACAGGAAAAGCATTAGAATTTATAGATAAAATGGGTGATTCCTTTGGAGGACAAGACCTATCTTTTTATTAATAATTTGATTGATAAAATGACACAGTTTTTTACTGTGTCATTTTATTATTTAAAATTATGGGAAATTTAAATAAAAGATGAGTTATCAAAAGCTAAGTAATATGAATGCAAAAGAGCCTTTGTTATAACCTTAGATAATTGCATAATTAGGTTTAATCTTATATTTCTATTTGTAAATAATTCCGTATCATCACTAGAATCTATAATTCCGATTAAAGACATATCTCCTACTGGTGGAAGTAATTTTCCGACACCTTTGCCAGGGTTTATGGAAAAGTCCCTTGCTTGTATTTCACCTATACTTGAATGTGGTCCAAGACAAGCATCAATTCCTATTATTTTTGAATTAGGATGTTTAAGTTTAATTTCATTCAACTTATTTTCTAAGTTTAATGCATGTATAGGATCAGAAATTGTTCCATAAACAGGTAAAGGGAAAAAATTTTCTTTTAAACAGGTTCCAACTAGTGGACCTAAACAATCGCCTATGCATCTATCTGTACCTATACATATAATAATAGTATCTTCATCTAAATAATCTTTAATAAAAGTAGCTAAGTTGTAATAAGCTAGGGGATTTTTATAATGGGTTTTAATTTTAGTCACTGATTGCACCTCCTAGAGAATTGTGATTCATTTTAAAGAAATTTAAGTATCAACTTAAAATTGATTTATACAAAATAAAATTTAATTATTATCTTCTATAATATTTGTATAAATGTAAAAATATGAAAAATGCGCTTAATAATATATATGCAAAAAAACAGAATGTGATTATAAACATTTAGAAAAAAATAAAAATATTTTTTATGTAAGTATACATTTGAATATGAGTCTTTGGATTTGTTAATAATTAAGTATATATAAAATTTTTTATGTTCATAATATTAAATGGGAGTGATAATTATAAAAAAAATATATTCATGTATAATAATTTTGTGTACTATAATTTATAGTTGTACTATGTTGAATGTCTATAGAAATCATGAGGATTTAGTTGTAAAAAATGAAATTAATATAGAGTCTGAAAAAATTAAAAAAAATGATGAAATTGCAAAGGAAAACCAAAACAAGAGTTATTCAGATCCTTTGATTTTTAATAAGAAAAAAAATGAAGAGAATACTAAAGAAGCTTTAAAAGAGAAGATTATTGAAAATAATGAGGAAAATATTAATACTTATGATGAGGTAAGAAAGTATAAAAATAAAAAATATTTTTATGATGACATGAAAGAATTTGAGAATAATGGTGATGTTACAGTTGAAGAATTTGATTCTTACAATAAAAATAAAAAAAAATTAGATAAAGAGCTAGTGAGGGCAGAAGCAAAGGAAGTTCTAAAACAAGTATCCTTATCAGAAAAGAAAAAACTAATAACATTTGCATATAAAGTACCTAAAAAAGAATTTAATAATATAGTTAAATATTTAAATTATGAAAATAAAGATTTAGGTGTAAAAAAAGTTATATCTGTATTAGAAAAATATTTAACAGAAGAAGAAATTAAAGAAGCTAAAGAAATTGCCAAACCTTTTATAAACAAAGAAATAACTAAAGAATTTTAAAAATGATTTTAATTTAACAAAGTAAATTGGTAAGAAAAAGAGAGAAAAACTTAGAAAGTAAGAATAAATTTAAAATAATTGCTTGTAAAGGCTAAATTTGGATTTGAAAAAAATACTCCAAGATTATAAAATAAACCTTGTCGAAGTTACCGACTAAAAATAACACGCTAGCATGGCTCAACGGTAGAGCAGCTGATTTGTAATCAGCAGGTTGTAGGTTCGATTCCTATTGCTAGCTCCATAAGTGGAGGAGTTCCCGAGTGGCCAAAGGGGGCAGACTGTAAATCTGTTACGTTTCGTTTCGATGGTTCGAATCCGTCCTCCTCCACCATATAACACGGTCGCATAGCTCAGCTGGGAGAGCATCTGCCTTACAAGCAGAGGGTCACAGGTTCGAACCCTGTTGTGACCACCATTAAACTTAAAATATAAATAATACGCTGGCATGGCTCAACGGTAGAGCAGCTGACTTGTAATCAGCAGGTTGTAGGTTCGATTCCTATTGCCAGCTCCATAAGTGGAGGAGTTCCCGAGTGGCCAAAGGGGGCAGACTGTAAATCTGTTACGTTTCGTTTCGATGGTTCGAATCCGTCCTCCTCCACCATATAACACGGTCGCATAGCTCAGCTGGGAGAGCATCTGCCTTACAAGCAGAGGGTCACAGGTTCGAACCCTGTTGTGACCACCATTAAACTTAAAATATAATAATATGCTGGCATGGCTCAACGGTAGAGCAGCTGACTTGTAATCAGCAGGTTGTAGGTTCGATTCCTATTGCCAGCTCCATAAATGGAGGAGTTCCCGAGTGGCCAAAGGGGGCAGACTGTAAATCTGTTACGTTTCGTTTCGATGGTTCGAATCCGTCCTCCTCCACCATACACTTTAGATTTTCTAAAGTGTTTTTATTTTTAAATAAATTAAATTATTGAATATATTTACCATATAAATCAAATAATATATTGTTGACAGTGATGTATTTTAATGATAATATTGTATCATAAAATTATATAATTACTCTTATCCAGAGAGGTGGAGGGAAAGGGCCCTATGAAACCCGGCAACCGGTGCGTAGCACAATGGTGCCAATTCCTGCAGAAATATTCTGCAAGATAAGAGAGTGCGAGTACGAAATTTCGACCTCTTCTTATCAAAGAAGAGGTTTTTTATTGCATAAAAATAGTAGTTACAAGGATTTTGTAATAATAAATATACCTTGTATTATTTTTAAGGCCACTCTCTTCGATTAGAACGGAAATTTGAAAGGAGATTTGAAAATGAGAAGATTATTTACATCAGAATCAGTAACAGAAGGGCATCCAGATAAAATTTGTGATCAAATATCTGATGCAGTATTAGATAGTATATTAGCAAAAGACTCTCATGCAAGAGTAGCTTGTGAAACAGCAGTAACTACAGGAATGGTGTTAGTTATGGGTGAAATAAGCACAAATTGCTATATAGATATTCCTAAAGTAGTAAGAGAAACAATAAAAGAAATAGGTTATACAAGAGCAAAATATGGATTTGATTATAAAACTTGTTCAGTATTAACATCAATAGATGAGCAATCACCTGACATTGCACAGGGTGTAGATGAAGCTATTGAAAAAAGAGGACAAGAAATGGATGAAGTAGAAGCAGTTGGAGCTGGAGATCAAGGTATGATGTTTGGATTTGCAAGTAAAGAAACTCCAGAATATATGCCACTTCCAATAGCTATGTCTCATAGACTTTCAAGAAGATTAACAGAAGTTAGAAAAAATGGAACATTAGAATATTTAAGACCAGATGGAAAAACTCAAGTTACAGTTGAATATGAAAATGAAACTCCAGTAAGAATAGATACAATAGTAATATCTACACAACACTGTGAAACTGTAACACAAGAACAAATAAGAGAAGATTTAATGAAGCATGTTGTAAAAGCTGTTGTTCCAGCAGAATTATTAGACGAAAATACTAAATACTATATAAATCCAACTGGTAAATTTGTTATAGGTGGACCACAAGGAGATTCTGGTTTAACAGGAAGAAAAATAATAGTAGATACTTATGGTGGATATGGAAGACACGGTGGCGGAGCATTTTCAGGAAAAGATGCAACTAAAGTTGACCGTTCAGGAGCTTATGCGGCTAGATGGGTTGCTAAAAACTTAGTAGCAGCTGGTGTTGCTGATAAAATAGAAATAGAACTTGCATATGCTATAGGAGTTGCTAATCCAGTATCTATAGAAGCTGATACATTTGGAACAGAAAAAATTTCTAATGAAAAAATAATAGAAATAATTAAGAATGTATTTGATTTAAGACCAGGTGCTATAATAAAACAATTAGACTTAAGAAGACCAATATACAAACAAACAGCAGCATATGGTCATTTTGGAAGAAATGATTTAAATCTTCCATGGGAACAATTAGATAAAGTAGAAGAAATAAAAAAATACTTATAATATAAAAGACACACCTTTAGGTGTGTCTTTTATATTTAATATGGATAAATATCATGTTTGTTTGAAAGCCTAAACATTTGTCAAGTATATTAATAAATGAGAATAGTATGGCTCTATGATATAATATTCAAAAGAACAATTTTAGGAGAGATTTTTATGTCAGATATAACAGGGATACTAGAGGATATTATTTTTAAAAATGAAGAAAATGGATATACAATAGCTCATCTAAAAGATGGAAAAAAAAGACATACAATAGTTGGTGTAATACCTTACATTAAAGAAGGCGGTCAATATAAAGTTACAGGTGATTGGGTTACACATGAAAAATTTGGTGAGCAAATGAAAGTTATATCTATAGAAGAAATTTTACCAACTAGTAAACTAGGAATAGAAAAATATTTATCAAGTGGGATTATTTCAGGGGTAGGACCTGTTACTGCAAAAAAAATAGTAGATCATTTTGGAGAAAAGACGTTAGAAATATTAGATACAGATATAGATAGATTAAAAGAAATTAATGGTATAGGAAAAAAGAAAATAAAATTAATAATGAAATCATATTCCGCACAAATAGAGATTAGAAATATAATGATATTTTTTCAAACCTATGGAATGACTGCTAATCAGTGCATGAAAATTTATAAAAGATTTGGAGGCAGTTCTGTAGCTATTGTAAGAGATAATCCATACATATTAACAGAAGAAATAAATGGAATTGGGTTTAAAACGGCAGATAGGATAGCTATGAGCTTAGGTGTGGAAAAAAATTCTATATTTAGAGTGAAAAGTGGAATAAAATATATAATAAATGAATTTTGTTTATTAGGTAACACATACATGCCGTTAGAAAAACTTATAAAAAGAGCTATAGATGTTTTACAAGTAGATGAAGAAAATATTGATTTAGCTATAAGAGAAAATATAATTGAAGGTAAAATTAAAGTAGAAAATATAGATGATGTTCAGTGTGTATTTACAATTCAATATGCTTATGCTGAGATGGGAGTTACAAAGAAACTGGTTCAATTATGTACCACTAAATATGATGAATTAGAGATTAATTATGATGAGGAAATAGAAAACTTTGAAAAAGAGCAGAATATACAGTTAGCTAAATGTCAAATAGAAGCAATAGAAGGAGCTATGACTAATGGAATAGAGGTTATAACAGGAGGACCAGGAACAGGAAAAACCACTATAATAAACTGTATAGTAAGTATATTTGAAAAAGCTGGAATGAAGGTTAATATGGCAGCACCAACAGGAAGAGCGGCTAAAAGGATGAGTGAAACTACTTTAAGAGAGGCTAAAACTATACATAGACTTTTAGAGATGGGCGCATCGGAGGAAGAAGAAGAAAGCGAATTATTAACCGACAGAAAGTTAGAGTGTGATGTTTTAATAGTTGATGAAGCATCTATGATAGATATAAATTTAATGAATAGCATGATGAACGCTATATTTACAGGCACAAGGCTAATACTAGTTGGTGATGTTGATCAGTTACCATCTGTAGGACCAGGAAACGTTTTAAGAGATATAATTGAAAGTGGTGTTGTTAAAACAGTAAGGTTAAATGAAATATTTAGACAAGGTAAAGAAAGTATGATAACTGTTAATGCCCATTTAATAAATGATGGTAAGATGCCTATACTAAATTCAAAAGGTAGTGATTTTTACTTTATACAATGTATAGATAGCAAAAATATATTAGAACAAATAATATCTTTAATAAGTATAAGGTTGCCGAAATTTAATACTAACTGGGATAAAATGAAGGATATACAAATATTATCTCCTATGAAAAAAAGTATAGCAGGAGTTGATAATCTAAATAAAGAGTTGCAATTAATCTTAAATCCACCAAGTGCTAATAAACCAGAAAAGGAACTCAAAGAAATGGTTTTTAGAATTGGAGATAAGGTTATGCAGACAAAAAATAATTACAGTTTAAAATGGACTAAGAAAGAAAAGGTTTTTGATGCGGAATGTACAGGGCTTGGAGTATTTAATGGTGATGTTGGATATGTTTATGATATAAATGAAAATAACAATCTAACAGTTGTTTTTGAAGATGACAAAGTTGTTGAATATGAAGATATGTATTTAGATGAGTTGACGTTAGCTTATGCTATAACTATCCACAAAAGTCAGGGAAGTGAGTTTCCAGTAGTTATAATGCCAATGTTTATGGGCCCTCCAATGCTTATGAATAGAAATCTTTTATATACTGGAGTTACTAGAGCAAAACAACTAGTGGTTTTAGTTGGAGATAAAAAAACAGTATCTTTTATGAAAGATAATGATAGAACTTTTGAAAGATATTCAGGCTTGAAGTGGAGGATAAGTGAAATATTTGGAGTTTAGTAAGGAGATTTATTTGAAATATGATTAAAGGAAAAGAATACGTTATTAAAGAAGTTTTAAAATATGTAAAAAATAATACGGATATAATAAATGTAATTTCTTATTTTTATAATACAGCTACTATATTTTTAGATGCAATAAATTATTGCATAAGTAATAATAAATCTGTTTTATATATTGTAAATGAAGAAAAAGAAAATATAGAGCTTATAAGTTACCTAGAGAATAATGACTATGTATATTTAGATGAAAAAACTGATGAAGATAGTTCTAAGGTAAATTTTTGTGATTATAATAGGGCATTGTATTTAGATAAAAAATATGATTTGGTAATATTTGATGAGCTTGGATATATGCCATTTCAATCTAAAAAAAATATAAAAAATATATTGTCAAAAGCAGTTAAAAGTAGAGGAACAATAATATCATACTCTATTGAACCTATATTTGATAAAGCTTTATCCATATATTTTCCTTTAAATAAATATAATACTCCTCTTATAGAGCCTAGGGTAATTACTACAAAAATAGATATGGAAGAGGACTTGCCACTAGTAGCTTATGAATACATAAGTTGGACAATTGCCACAGAAAAAAAGACAATAATATATGTTCCTAGCAATGATAAAGTTATAAGTGTGTACTTATATATGGATAAATTAAGAGAAAAGCTAACAAAGGATGTATTTTATTTTATAAAAGAGAAAAAGGATAAAAGCTCTATAAAAGCATTTCTAAAAAGTAAAACAGGTATATTAATAACTGATGACTATGATGAATTTCATAACGAAAAACTTACTGATATAAATATAATGGTGTTTTTTGCAGATGATAAAAAATTTAATTATAAGAACTTAGTTTATTTGGTTAGTAAAATTGAAAGAGCTAAATCGGTAATGAGGAAAGAAATAATTTTTATTTGTAAAGATGAAAATGAAGATATAGAAAAGGCTAAATCAATAATGAGAAATTTAAATAAGAAAGGTTGGGAAGAGGGATTTATAAGACTTCAAAATATATAATAAATTGTATATTAGATATTATATATCCTGATAATAATGCATGCGTTGTCTGTAAAGATTATGCATTATCACATAATTTATGTACTAGGTGTAAAAAGGATATAGAGATTATAGATAAACCATTTTATATATATCATAATGGTGAAAAATATAAATGCTATTCTATAGCAGAACATAAATTAGTAATGAGAGACATTGTTATGAAGTTAAAATATGAAAGTGATTTTACTTGCGGAGAAATATTAGCAAACTATATGAAAAAGTTAATTATACAAAAAAATATAAAAATAGATGTTATAACTTTTGTACCAATTAGTAAAAAAACTTATAATAAAAGAGGGTATAACCAAGCAAAAGTTATTGCAAAAAAATTATCAGAAAAACTTGATATACCTTGTAAACAACTTATAAAAAAAGTTAAAGAAACAAAAGATCAAATAGGTTTAACATCTTGGGAGAGATGGAGAAATGTAGAAGGATGCTTTAAATCAGTTAAAAGTAATAATAGTAACTTTGAAAATGTTTTACTAATAGATGATGTAGTTACAACAGGAGCAACATTAATAAATTGTAGTAAGACTTTAAAAGAAAATGGAGTAAAAAAAGTATTTATCTTGACTGGAACGAAAAGTGTAGTATAATATAAAAAGTAAGTTGGGTTTGTGGTTGAAAATCGATGCCAGTCGCAGGCAAAACGATCCACGTAAGTTAAACAAAGTTTTAATGATCATGGTGCGGCTTAGAAGTAAGTCCTGCCGCTATAAAGCGAGAGAGTTAGTAGTGAGAAGTTAACTCTGGGTAGCGAAATCTCCAGCAGGCGAGTGTGGGGGCAAAGACCAGGTCAGCCAATTTATGCAAATAAAGCTAATTGTAACGTAAGTTGCAATTAGCTTTTCTTTGTTTGTTAATAAAAAAATGTATATATAACCAAATAAACAATTAATTTGATAAATTTCATAAATATAAAATAACTCAATTACTCTAATTATATCATAACAACAAGAAAATAGCATATACTAAACAATATAGTAAAGACAAAAAATAATGTGGGAAAAAGTGAATGATTATAATGGTGTCTAAATTTTCAAAAAAATTCATTTGATAAATTAAAAAAATAATATTAAAATATAAATACAAAATAAATTTAATAAATAAGCATAATGCTTTTGGCTCGAGAAAGGGGTTGTAGTATATGAATGTTAAATCAATGGGAAAAAACATAGAACTTACAAGTGCTTTAAGAGATGTAGTAGATAAGAAATTATCTAAATTAGATAAATATTTCTCTGAAGAAGTAAATGCAAATGCAACCTTAAGTGTTGAAAAGAATAGATGTAAGATAGAAGTTACTATACCGTTCAATGGAGTAAGGCTAAGAGCAGAGGAAAAGCATGAAGATATGTATGCTGCTATAGATTTAGTTTTAGATAAATTGGAAAGTCAAATAAGAAAGCAAAAAACTAAATTACAAAAGAGAAAACAAAATGTTGATTTAAATTTTAATAATATTGATGACTACAAATATGAGGATGAGGAACCTAAAATAGTAAAAACTAAGAAATTTGCAATAAAGCCAATGTCAACAGAAGAAGCTATTTTACAAATGGAACTTTTAGGTCATGACTTCTTTGTATTTACTAACAGTCACACATCAATGGCAAATGTTTTATATAAAAGAAAAGATGGTAATTACGGTTTAATAGAGCAAGAATTTTAATTAATTTAAATATAAAAATGATGCGATTTTTCGCATCATTTTTTTTATGAGAATCATTAACTATAAATACATTTGAAAGAGTGAAAATATCAGTGCTTAAGTTGAATGAATAAAAAATAAGTGGTATAATTTTAAAGTGAAATTTTATACTTATTTTTTAAACAAAGGTGAAATTGAGAAACAATATAATGCGTAAATTTAGAAAGAAAAATTCCAATGATATATAAAAAAATAGTAGTAAATATTTAATTACCTACAGGTACAAAATTTAATGGATGAAAGAGTGAGGAAAAAGGTATGAAACTTTTTAATAAAATTTTTGGATCTTACAGTGAGAGGGAAATAAAACGTATAATGCCAATCGTAAAAAAAATAAATGATTTGGAACCAACGATTTCAGCATTGTCAGATGAAGAGCTAAAACATAAAACAGAAGAATTTAAGATGAGATTAAAAGATGGGGAAACATTAGACGACTTATTACCAGAGGCTGGTGCAGTTGTAAGAGAAGCATCTAAAAGAGTTCTTGGACTTAGACATTATGATGTTCAATTAATAGGTGGAATTGTACTTCATCAAGGTAGAATTTCAGAGATGAGAACAGGAGAAGGTAAGACATTAGTAGCTACATTACCGTCTTACTTAAATGCTTTAACAGGAAAAGGAGTTCATGTAATTACAGTTAATGATTACCTAGCAAAAAGAGATAGAGATGAAATGGGTAAGGTTCATGAATTCTTAGGATTAACAGTAGGTGTTATAATACATGGTCAAAGTCAGACTGAAAAACAAGAACAATATGGTGCAGATATAACTTATGGTACAAACAATGAATTTGGATTTGATTACCTAAGAGATAACATGGTTATATACAAAGAAGAAAAAGTTCAAAGAGGATTAAACTATGTTATAGTGGATGAGGTTGACTCAATATTAATAGATGAGGCTAGAACACCACTTATTATATCTGGTGAAGGAGAGAAATCAACTGAATTTTATAAAGTTGCAGACTTCTTTGTAAAATCACTAAAAGAAGAAGAAGATTATGAAAGAGATGAAAAAGCTAACTCTGTTATTTTAACTGATGAAGGTGTGGAAAAAGCAGAGAAGTACTTCCATTTAGAAAACTATGCAGATCAAGATAATATGGCAATTCAACATCACGTTGTTCAAGCGTTAAAAGCTAACTATATGATGAAAAATGAGAAAGATTATATAGTTAAAGATGGAGAAGTTGTAATAGTTGACAGTTTTACAGGAAGACTTATGGAAGGTAGAAGATATAGTGATGGACTTCACCAAGCTATAGAAGCTAAAGAAGGAGTAAAAGTAGAAAAAGAATCAAAAACTTTAGCTACAATAACATTCCAAAACTACTTTAGAATGTATAAAAAGTTAGCTGGTATGACAGGTACTGCATTAACAGAAGAAGGCGAATTTAGAGAAATTTATGGTTTAGACGTTATAGTAATACCAACAAACAAACCAATTAAAAGAATAGATAGACCAGACTCAGTTTATAAAACTGTCCTTGGAAAATATAAAGCAATAGTAGAAGATATAGCAGAAACTAACAAAAAAGGTCAGCCTGTACTTGTTGGTACTGTAAGTATCGAAAATTCAGAAGTATTATCACATATGCTTAAGAAAAAAGGTGTAAAACATCAAGTATTAAATGCTAAATATCATGAAAAGGAAGCAGAAATAGTTGCTCAAGCAGGTCAAAGTGGAATGGTTACAATAGCAACAAATATGGCTGGTCGTGGTACTGATATAAAATTAGGTGAAGGCGTAATAGAACTTGGTGGATTAAAAATAATTGGTACAGAAAGACATGAATCTAGACGTATAGATAACCAATTAAGAGGTCGTGCTGGTCGTCAAGGTGACCCAGGTGAATCAAGATTCTATATCTCATTAGAAGATGATTTAATGAGAATATTTGGATCAGAAAGATTAGCATCAGTAGTTGAGAAATTAGGATTAACAGATGAGGATGCAATAGAAAGTAAAATGGTTAGTAATGCAATAGAAAGTGCTCAAAAGAAAGTTGAAGGAAATAACTTTGATATAAGAAAAAATGTTGTTAAATATGACGATGTTATGAACAAACAAAGAGAAATTATATACTCTCAAAGAGAGCGTGTTTTAACAGGTGAAGATTTAAAAGACCAAATACAATCTATGATTGAGGATGTAATAACTCAAGCTGTAAATTCTCATATAAGTGGAGTAGAAGATACTTTTGATGAGGAACTTAAAACTCTTATAAGCTATATGGAAGAACTATTTGTTGAAAAAGGACAATTTACTTTTGAACAATTAGAAAAAGAATCTAATGATGAAATAATTAAGGCTTATTTAGAGTACGCAACTAAAATATATACAGAGAAAGAAGAAACTTTTGGCAATGAGCAAATGAGAGAGATAGAAAGAGTTATTCTTTTAAAGGTTGTTGACTCTAAATGGATGGATCATATAGATAATATGGAACATCTAAAACAAGGTATAGGTTTAAGAGCGTATAAACAACAGGATCCAGCACAAGCATATCAAATGGAAGGTAGTGATATGTTTGATGAAATGATCGAAGTTATAAAAGTAGAAACTGTTAAATATCTATTCCATGTAAGAATTGAAAAAGCTCCAGAAAGAGAAAAGGTGGCTAAAGAGACAGCAACAAATGCTGATGAATCATTAGCAAAACAACCTGTAAGAAAAAAAGTAGAACCTCAAAGAAATGATCCATGTCCATGTGGATCAGGAGCAAAATATAAAAATTGTTGTGGTAGAGGAAAATAAAATAACATAATTTTAAAATTAAGGCATGGTAAGAGAAGTTAATTAATCAGAAATAGATTTTAAGTTGTTCTTTTAACATGCCTTAGGCATATAAAAAAATAATCTGTTATTTATTAATAAAATATTAATTTGAATTTTATTATTTGATATAAGTTTAAAATTTAATTTTGAACCTTATATTTGATGTCGCCTTATACTAATAAATTAATGAAAGAAGTGAAAAAGTTGTTATTACATTTAGAAGAAATATCAAATGAAATAAATGTTTTAAAAAAAGATTTACAAGAATTGAGTGTTTCACTTTGACCTTGCTAATTTAAAATTAAAACTTAGTGAATTGGAAATGAAAATGCAGGAGCCAACATTTTGGGATGATGTAAATAAGGCTCAAGAAATTACTCAACAATCTAAAAATATAGATGATAAAATAGAAAAATTCAAATCACTTAATTTAAGAGTAGAGGATTTAGAAATTTTAACAGAGTTGAGTTTAGAGGAAGAAAATGATGAATCTTATAAAGAGATAAAAAAAGAATTAAAAGAGCTTAGAGTTATAATTGATGATTTAAAAGTAGAAACTCTTTTAAATGGAGAATACGATAGAAATAATGCTATAGTAACTCTTCATACTGGTGCTGGAGGAAATGATGCACAAGATTGGACTGAAATGCTTTATAGGATGTATACAAGATATTGTGAGAGTAAAGGCTTTAAAATAGAAGTGATAGATTATATACCAGCAGATGAAGCCGGGATAAAAGGTGTAACATTAAAAGTAACTGGTGAATATGCCTATGGTTATTTAAAAGCAGAAAAAGGAGTTCATAGATTAGTAAGAATATCTCCTTTTAATGCAAATGGCAAAAGACAAACATCTTTTGCTGGCTGTGAAGTATTACCAGAACTTACAGAAAGTCAAGATATAGATATAAAATCTGATGACTTGAAAATTGATACGTTTAGGGCTAGTGGCGCTGGTGGTCAGCATGTAAATAAAACAGAATCGGCTATAAGAATAACTCATATACCAACTGGCATAGTTGTTCAATGCCAAAGTGAGAGAAGTCAGCATACCAATAAAGACTATGCTCTTAAAATGTTAAAATCAAAATTAGTTGATTTAAAAGAACAGGCACATAAAGAAAAAATAGAGGATTTAGCTGGTGAAATAAAAGATAATGGTTGGGGCAGTCAGATAAGATCCTACGTATTTCATCCATATAGTCTAGTTAAAGACCATAGAACAGGAACTGAAACTGCCAATGTGGATTCTGTTATGGATGGTAATATAGAAGAATTTATTACAGAGTATTTAAAAACTCTATAGTTAAAAAAGTATGCAAATTAGCATACTTTTTTATTTTTTAAAACAAAAATAGTAATTAAAGCAATAGAAGTACACAAAGATGATATGAAAATTATAGTATTATATTTAATAAAAGGATTACTAAAATAATTACCACAAAGTTCTTTTGAAATAACAGAAAAGGCTCTGTCAATAGCTTTTTTATTAATAAACTCTACTTTATCATTTGGTGTATGAATCCTAGATAAATCATTATCTATAAATGTTACTGCACTAACATCATTTTTCCTAAAAATCATATGATCACTAGAATCTTCAAATATATAATTGAAATACACATTTTTATCTTCAAGAATTTGAGATAAACCATGGATTAAGGTAGTATCTTTAGTATCTTCTTTACCACCCATTACACATAAGGGAATACCATCAAAACTTCCAATCATATCAAAATTATATACAGTACTATTTTTTAATTGATTTTTGTTGTTATTAAAGAAATAAGTAGAACCTACACATCCAAACTCTTCTCCATTAAAAGCTGCGAAAATAATATCTCTAGAAGGTGTTCCTAAAGATTTTATGTAATGGGCAAGCTCTAATACAAAAGAAGAACCAGAAGCATTGTCTAAAGCTCCATAATATACATTTCCAATAGAATCTGTTCCAACATGGTCAAAATGACAAGAAATTACTATAGGATCTATAGAAGAATTTTTCCCTTTAATATAACCAAGAACATTATTTACAGTGGCATCTGAATTAGAAAATGGAATTTTAGCATTAACAATACGACCATTTTCAATAGCTGTAATTAATTTGTTTAAACCATCTTTAGTCATATAAATGGACAGACCATAATTGAAATCACTTAAAAAAGAGCTTCTAAAAGAAAATGACTCATCATTTATAGCATAAAAGAGAACATAATCTTCTTTATATTTAACAATTAAATAGGAATCAGTCCTTTGAGCTACATCTGATGATGAAAAGGTAATATCATTTATTCTAAAATTAGTTCCATCATCTTTATAATCTACACCATAATTAAAACTTTCTATTATATTTTTACTACTATAATCTATAATGTTTAGTTCAGGATTAAAATTTAATTTTTTAGGATATTGAATAGAAAAACCTTCAGTATAAGAATCTTTATAAGGTAGTAGACCTAAATTTTTAAAATTATCTAATATATAGGTTTCTGCTAATTTATTTTCTGTAGTTCCACAAAGTCGTCCTTTTAATGTATCACTTGCAAGATAATTTATATGCTCTACAACTCGCTTAGAAGAAAAATTATTTATCTTAAAATAGAATGTAATTGATAATGCTGTTATAAATATTGATATAACAGTCAAACTTATAAGTAACATATTTTTTTTGTTTTTAAAAATCACTGACATAACAATCTCCTTAAAAATATAAAATTATTTAATTTGCAAAGGATTTTATGGTAGAATTATTATGGAAACTTAAGGAAACAATTTCATAATAAAATAATATGCGTTAAAAATGTAAATATGATATGGAATAACAAGTTGAAAAGTTAAATTAAACATAAAATTTAATTCCTAATCTACTACAGGTATTCAATCTATAACTTAAATTTATACATCAAATTTTTGTTATTAGTTGAGAAAAATAAGTACAAATATAGTTAGTTAAGAATTATGAATTATGAATTAAGAATTTAGGATGAAAGTGGCAACTACTTTCTGAAAATGATTAAAAAAATCTATAAATATAATTTGCTTTGCAAATTTATAAAAAGATACGTTGAGAATTACTAGGAACGAAGTGAGTAGTAATAACCATAACTGCTAACTATTCACTCTTAACTCTTAACTAAAATAATCTGTTAGTTATTGATAAAATATTAATTTGAGTTTTCTCATTTGATAAATGAATAACTTTAAAACTTAACTTGTAACACTATATTTATAGGAGGATAAAATGGATAATATAAAAAATAGATTAATGAAAGAATTTGCACTTTCAAAAGAACAAGTAAATAATGTAGTTGAAATGTTAGATGAAGGAAATACAGTGCCTTTTATAGCTAGATATAGAAAAGAAAGAACTGGTGGAATTGATGATATAGTTTTAAGAGATTTTTCTGAGAGATTAACCTATCTTAGAAACCTTGAAGATAGAAAAACAGATGTTATAAGACTTATAGATGAACAAGGAAAACTTACAGAAGAAATTAAGACATCTCTTGAAAAAGCTACAACTTTAACAGAAATAGAAGACATATATAGACCTTATAAACCTAAAAAAAGAACAAGAGCAACAATAGCGGTAGAGAAAGGATTAACACCACTAGCAGAAGTAATATTTGATGGAAGTTTCAATAGTGATATAAATGAATATGCATCACAGTTCTTAAATGAAGAAAAAGGAGTAAAATCCATTGACGAAGCATTCCAAGGTGCAATGGATATTATAAGTGAAAAAATATCTGATGAAGCAGAATACAGAAAGTATATAAGAACATTAGTTTTTAAAGAAGGATATATAGAAACTAAAGGGGAGTCAAAAGAACCTACACCATACGAGATGTATTATGATTATAAGGAAGAGGTTAAGAAAATACCATCTCATAGAATTTTAGCTATAAATAGAGGTGAAAAAGAAAAAATTCTTTCAGTTAAAATTACTTGCGATGTAGATAAAATAATTGCTTATTTGAAAAATAAAACATTGAAGGGAAATAGCAGAACAGATTCATATATAGAAAAATCTGTAGAAGATAGTTTAAAAAGATTAATTTATCCATCAATAGAAAGAGAAATAAGAGGAGATTTAACAGATAAAGGAGAAGTAGGTGCTATTGATATATTTAAAGCAAACCTAAAGGCATTATTAATGATATCACCTATAAAAGGTAAAACTGTAATGGGATTTGACCCAGGGTTTAGAACTGGTTGCAAAATTGCAATATTAGACGAAACAGGAAAGTTTTTAGAAAATACAGCAGTTTTTGCTACAGCAGGTAGCAAAGAGAAGGTTAAAGAATCTATAAATACATTAAAGAACTTATGCATAAAACATGATGTAGATGTTATTTCTTTAGGTAATGGAACAGCTAGTAGAGAATCAGAAGAAGTTTTAGCAGAAGTAATAAAAGCTGTTAAATCAGAAATAGGAAAATATATATATTATGTTGTAGTTTCAGAAGCAGGAGCTTCGGTTTACTCAGCATCCAAGCTTGCAACAGAAGAATATCCAGACTTAGATGTAACTGTTAGAGGTGCTATATCTATAGGAAGAAGATTACAAGACCCTTTAGCTGAACTTGTTAAAATAGATCCTAAATCAATAGGGGTAGGCCAATATCAACATGATGTTACTCCTAAAAAGTTGGATGAGTCATTAAAAGGAGTAGTAGAAGATTGTGTAAATAATGTAGGGGTAGATTTAAATGTAGCTACACCATCATTATTATCATATATATCAGGAATTAATGGAACTATAGCTAAAAATATAGTTTCATATAGAGAGGAAAATGGTAAATTTACAACTAGAAAAGAACTTTTAAAAGTAAAAAGGTTAGGAGCCAAAGCTTTTGAACAATGTGCAGGGTTTTTAAGGGTTATGGAAAGCAATGAACCATTAGACAATACTTCAGTCCACCCTGAAAGTTATAATGCATGTAAAAAACTTTTAGATATATTAAATTACTCTAAGGAAGATATAAAAAAAGGTAATTTATTAGATATAGACTCTAAAGTAAAAGACTTAGGTGAAGTTAAATTAGCAGAGGAAATAGGAGTTGGAGTTCCAACATTACAAGATATAATAAAAGAAATAAAAAAACCAGGAAGAGATCCAAGAGAAGAACTACCAAAACCTATATTTAAAAGTGGTATAGTAGAAATGAGCGACTTAAAACCAGGAATGCTTTTAATGGGAACAGTTAGGAATGTATCAGATTTTGGTGCTTTTGTAGATATAGGTGTTCATCAAGATGGATTAGTTCATATAAGTCAATTAAGTGATAAGTTTGTAAAGCATCCATTAGATGTTGTAAAAGTAGGAGACATTGTAGAAGTTAGTATTTTGGAAGTAGATGAGAAAAGAAAAAGAATTTCACTTTCTATGAAAAAAAGCTAATTTCAAATTTAAAGATAGGCATATAAATATGTCTATTTTTATTTTATTTGTAATAAATTTTAATTGATTAAGGTATAAATTAATTTATATATTTCAATAATTATATGCAAATTATAAATATAATTAAAAATAAAATATATACAATAAAATAAAACAGTGATTAATATTGAGGGAAGTAGGGTAAAATAAAGAAGAATGTCTAAAAATGATATAAAATGCAGAAATAAAACAGAATTTAATTATTGATTTTTGCATTAAATAGCTGTATTTTTATAATGTTTTAAAAAAATATTAGATTTTATAAACTGAGTTTAAAAAATAATTTATTAGTAAAAAACAAATAAATTTTAGATTTATACAGTTATTATATTTTTATTGGGAGAGAGATAATATGGAAAAGTACTTATTTGCTGGAATTTGCCATAATATAATCATATGTAAGCCAGATTTAGAAATACATAATATAGACTTAAACAAAATACAAGTGGATTTAGATAAAAAAGTTGATTTAGCTTTTTATGAAAAAAAAGAATCCAGTAAAGTCATATTATATACATTAAAAGAAGATATTTTACTTGAAGGATTTAAAGACTTTATTGAATCTCAGTTAAAAATGTACAATTTAAATGATGAGGAGAATAAAGAAATATTATTAAAATTGCAATCGGCAGAAGATGCTAATGACATAGTAAATATGGCTAAAACCAATGAATGCAGAGAAATAAGTTATGAAAGTGCTTTAGAACATTTATATTTAGAAGGTGGCAGGGATATTAGAATATGCTATGAGTGTATAGCATTTTTAAAAGAAGCATTCAGCACTGAAGTAAATAAAAATTTTCCTGAGTATATAGAAAATCTTATAAAAAAATCTGCACGATACAATCAAATATCTGGAACTATTAGAGTTTTTGTTGAGTAATGAACATTATATTGTTTTTTTTGAAAAATTAATATATAATTAACTTAAACAAATAAACAATTTAATACTCTTCAGGGCGGGGCGCAATTCCCCACCGGCGGTAAAGCCCGCGAGCCTTATGGCATGATTCGGTTAAATTCCGAAGCCGACAGTACAGTCTGGATGAAAGAAGATTAATATATGCGTTACTATAAGTATAGTTATGTCGCCCTAACATTTATGTTGGGGTTTTTTTATGCTATATTAATTCCTAGAAGTGTATAGTAGGAGGTATTTTAATATGAATAACCAAAAAAGATTGAACAAAATGATTAAAATTTCATTACTATCTGCTATTGCATTTATACTTATGTATGTGGAAATTCCGGTTATACCTGCATTCCCATGGTTAAGAATGGATTTAAGCGATGTTCCAGCGCTTATGGGTGCATTTGCTTTTGGGCCTTTAATTGGAGTAATAATAGAATTATTTAAAAATATTTTAATAATATTGTTTAAAGGAACAGCAACAGGGTTGGTGGGTGAATTAGCAAACTTTTTAGTAGGAATTTCATTAGTATTACCAGCATCAATTATTTATCACCGAAATAAAAGCAAAAAGACTGCTATTATAGGAATGATATTAGGATTTTTATCTATAGAAGTAGTTGCTATACTAGTAAATATGTATATATTATTACCAGCTTTCGGTATGCATATGGCAGGAAAAGAATTAATTAATTATATAGTATTTGGATTAATACCTTTTAATGGAGTAAAATCAATAATAGTTTCATTTACAACATTTTTATTATATAAAAGGTTATCTGTTACATTGTTTAAGGTAGAACCAATGCTTGGAGGACCTAAAAAAGTTTAATTATAGATATAAAAGCAGATTGAAAATCTAATCAATCTGCTTTTTATAATATTATAAAATTATTATATATCATATTTCCACATTATATAGCCATCTTCTTTAGGACTATCATAATAATTTTTCCTAATTCCTTCAACTTTAAAGCCATATCCTTCATATAATTTTTGTGCAGCAATATTTGAAGCACGGACTTCTAAAGTCATAGAATTGGCTCCAGCATTTTTACATTTTTCTAAAAGTGCATCCATAATAATATGGCTATAACCTAAACCCCTATAGTTAGGATGAATAGCTATATTAGTTATATGGGCTTCATCAAAAATAACCCATGCACCTGCAAAACCTATATGTTTATCCTGTAGTTTTAAAACTACATAATTAGCATAGGTGTTAGAAAGTTCTTTTTTTATAGATTCTAAACTCCAAGGGCTATGAAAACTTAGTTTGGAAATTTCTTCTATACCAAAAATATTATTTTCATTAATATTTTCAACTGACAAATTATCCATTGTTTTTCATGCGCTCCTCATATTCACGTTCAGCTTGAGAAAGTCTTAAATAAAGTGGTGCTGAAGTATATATATCATCTGTTATTCCTTTATTAAGAAGGTTTAATCCTACCTCACCTAAAGAAGAAGCTTTTGCAACATTTAAATGACATGGTGCAATATAGCAATTTGAAATAGAACTTAATAATTGATTTTCATATTTAAAAGTTCCATCACCTATAAAATAAACTTTTTTATTTTCCTCTTTAATCTTTTGTATAAGATCTTCTATAGATAAAATCATTGGCTCTGTCAAAGCCTTTAGACTATTATTTTCAAAATTATAAAGAGCAGTATATACATTGCCACGTAAGGCATCCATTATAGGACATATAATTCCATCAGCAAAATATAAATTATTTGCAAGTCCATCTAAAGTTGAAACAGACACAAAAGGTTTATTTAAAGCTTGTGCTAACCCTTTTATTGTAGACATTCCAACTCTAAGACCAGTAAATGATCCAGGTCCTTTAGAAACAACAAATCCATCAACATCATTTAATGTTAAATTTGTATTTTTAAAAAGTTGATCAATCATCGGCATAAGAATTGATGAGTGCTGTTTCTTATTATTAATATTAATTTCACCAATTATTGCATCATTTTTTAGTAATGCTGCTGTAGCACATTCTGTTGCACAATCTAAGCTAAGAATTATCATAGTGTTAACTCCTTTATATAATCATATCTTTTACCTTGATATTTAATAGTTACTTTTCTAAATGAAGATCCTAATTGAGGTACTTTTTCAAGTAATATAGTTAAGTTGTCTTCAGGAATTAATTCTTCAATGTAGTTAGCCCATTCTATAACGCTAACCCCATCACCAAATATATATTCATCAAAGCCAATAGCAGCTATTTCATCAGGATCGTTTACTCTATAAACATCAAAATGATAAAATTTTAATCTTCCATCGTCATATTCGTTAACAATGTTAAAGGTGGGACTAGTTATGCTTTCATTTATTTCAAGACCTAGGGCAATTCCTTTAGTTAAATGAGTCTTTCCAGTTCCTAAATCACCAATAAGGCAAATAATGTCCCCACTATTGCAAAGCTTGCCAATTTGAATACCGAGTTTTTGAGTTTCTTCTACAGTATTAACGATAAATTCCATTACGTTCACCTCATATAATATTTTAGCCCAAAAATAATAAAAAGAAAAGAAAATACACAAACTCTTAATTTTTTGTTGTTTTTATAATATATAAAATTTGTATATATTATATTTATAAAGCAATAAAGTAAAAATGTTACAAATTGAGTTTATTAAAATATATATTTTAGTAAAGATTTTAGACTGATTAACATAAGCTAAATAGAGCGATAAATTTAAAATAGTAATATACACTTGATATTTATATAATTTAGAAAATAATGTATAATTAAATAATATATAATATTTTGGATAAAATATAAAAAATAATGCTAAAAATATGAAAATTGCATTAAAAAGTGTTATTAATATAAATTTAAACTATAAGTTAGTATTTTATACACTAATTAAAGAAAGAATATTAAGAAAATATAATTGATTACGAAAATTACCATAACTATCCATTATACATGGTTTTATCTAACTTAAAAATAAGAAATACCTTTAGTATTATTAGGATTATATTCAGTAACAATTACCATAACTCTTAATTAAAATAATTAGAAATTTTGCATTCTTATAGTGAAACAGGCTCGTATTTAAATTTATTTGTGAAATAAAAAAAGCTTTAGTTTAAACATACTATTGCACTTAAGCTATTTATGAGTATGTATTCACTTTAGGGGTATTCAAAACCTATAAAACAAGATTTTGAAGCCTTATAAAAACTAAAAATAAAATAGTGATAGGGAGGAAAAAAATGTTTGTAAGTAACTTGATGTTAACCAGAGATAAGTTAATAACAGCTTTGCCTAAAATGACTATAGGTGAAGCTTTAGAGCTTATGGAAAAACACGGATTTCTATCAATTCCAGTAGCAGAAGGGGATAAATTTCTAGGTGTCATATCAAAAGAAAAAATCTATACTTATTATTATGAAAAAAGTGTAGAAAGAGAATGTCTTTTATCAGATTTTTTAGTTGAAAATGTAATGAGAACTGATGTTCCAGTTATAAAACCATTGGAACAAGTTGAAGAAGCAGCATATTTTTTAGAAACAAAAAATGTTTCTTTTTTAGCAGTAGTAGACAATAGGGAAGTATTTAAAGGCATAGTAACTCACTATGGAATATTTCATCAATTCACAGAATTGTTTGGTTTAAATAAGGGTAATCGTTTAGCTGTAATAGCTCATGACATTCCAGGTCAAATATCAAAACTATCTAAAATAATAACAGAAAACAAAGGTGACATAATGAGTTTTGTAGTAGTTGACCCTAAAAGTAAAACAGAAGTTAAGGAAATTGTAGTAAGATTAAGAACAGATAATTTCGATGAAATATTGTCAAAAGTTAAGTCAGCTGGGTTTAAAATTTTATAGCTTAAATAAAATCATGCCTAAATTTCAGGTGTGATTTTATTTTGAAAGTATATTGACAAAGCAATGAATATTATGCTAAAATATTTATTGTTATAGGGGTATAGCTCAATTGGTAGAGTAGCGGTCTCCAAAACCGTTGGTTCCGGGTTCAAGTCCTCGTGCCCCTGCCATTAAATCAGTAGCAAAGCTACTGATTTTTTTTATGCAAAAAATAAATAGATTTTAAATATAAGGAAATACTAAAAATAATAATATATAATTTGAAATTAAACATTGTATCACTAGTAAAAGGTGGTGTATTTCCGTGAATATTATTACTAAATGGGATTATTTAAAGAAAAGACATAGCCCACAACGAAAAAATATAAAATATTTAAAAAAATTATATAAGAAAAATAGTAAGTCAGATGAATTTATAATAAATTTAGTGTTATATAAATATGAAGACATATTTAATATTTATGATAATAGGCCATATCATAATAAAAAACTTAACAACGAAGTAAAAGATTTTTTGCAGCAAAGTTTTAGGGATATACCAAATCTATTTGATATAGAGTTAAGAATAACAATTTTAGATGAGAATAAAAGTGAAACAATGGAAAAAAATATAATTAGAGCAATAAAAAATACATATAATTTTGACTCAAAATATTTATTGCGAAATTTTAATAGAATGAGAATAAAAGTTATGATATACATTTTAATCGCAATAGCACTTTTAGGTGCAGGTTATATATTTGAAGAAACATCTTTGAAAAGAGTTTTAGTTGAAAGTGTAAGTATCGGTGGATGGGTATTTTTATGGGAGGCAATTCATATAGTTTTTATGGATAGATATGATTTACTATATGAATTAAATAATACAATGCGTTCAGCAGATAGTAACATAATATTTAACTATAGTAATAAAAATTAAAATACTAAAATATTATTTAGTGGGTGGTATAAATAACTATTAAAACTTTATACCACCCACTTTGGTGTGTAAATACTGAAATTATAATTCTATAATATATCATTTAAAAATTTTAGTACATCCAAATGAATATCATCTTTATTTAGTTCGTTTAAAAGCTCATGTCTTGCACCAGGATATAAAATCATATCTACAGAATTTATCCCATGTTTTATTAAACTCTTTTGTAATTTTTCAACACCTTTCCCCATAAGTCCAACAGGATCATCACTTCCACCTATAAGTAATATAGGTAAAGATTTAGGAATCATAGATAAATTCTCATTTTTATGATTACATTTTAATCCCTTTAATAAATAATAAAAATAAGAGTTTGAATGTATCGCTCCACATAAAGGGTCATCTATATATTTATCAACCTCTTCTTTATTTCTAGTAAGCCAATCAAAATTTGTTCTTATAGGTTTAAATTTATTATTAAAATTACCAAAACTTAATTTATCCATAAATTTAGCAGGGGTTTTCTCACCATGTTTTTTCATTTGATATTTAGCTAATTTTTCAGCAAAAGAAAATAATAGTTTTTGATTCCCATTACTTCCACACAAGATTAAACCATTTAATTCTTTTCCGAAAATCTCAGAATACCTAAGAGATAAAAAAGAACCCATACTATGGCCAAAAAGAAATATAGGAAGATTAGGATTTTCTTTTTTTATTAAATTAGTTACATCTTTTAAATTATCTACCATTAAGTGAAAAGCATCGCCTTTTCCCATATAACCTAAATCATTAGGACTAGTTTTACCATGACCACGATGGTCATTTGCGTAAACAATAAATCCATTATCATTTAAAAATTTAGCAAAATTATTATATCTAAGTCCATGTTCTGCCATACCATGAGAAATTTGAACTATTCCTTTAGGAGAAGAAACATCACAGTCCCATTTATAAATATGAATATCTTTATCTTTTTTATCCTTTATAAAAAATGTACTTAAAGTCATAATATCAATCCCTTCTATAGTTTTAATACTAATAAATTTTATGATTGATTATATTGGAATAACTCAATTATCTCAATAGATAGATATATATACAACTAGTTAATTAAATTTATATATTGATAAAATTTTTAAGTGTATAAATTAAAATTATAACGTGCACACTATATAATGTATGAAAATATATTAATTTTAATAATCGTAGGTAAAAAAAGTATATTAAAACTAATTATATAGTATAAAACTACACATAATATAATAAAGTTTACAAAAAGTTAGTTTAAAAAATCAGAAAATTTGATATAATATAAATATAGAAAAAATTATACAAAATTTATGATGTAAGCGTTTTTTGTAGTACATAAATAAAGTTTATAACATATAATACATAAAGTTTACCGCTGATTAGAATACAAAATTAATCATTTAGTATAGGCGAGGGGGAAGTGTTATGCCTGACAATTTGATAGACTATAAGGACTTTAGAGAAAGGTGTTTTTCAATATTTCCAACTATGGAAACTGAAAGATTTCTATTACTAAAATGTGATAAGGCCTATGAAAAAGATTATGAGAGTTTATTATCAGATGATGAAGTTATGAAATACTCAGGAACTGAAATTTTTGATTTAAAAAAACAAGTAAAATTATATTTAGAGCATTTAATAAATGATTATAACAATAAAAAAGGTATACATTGGGTAATCATTGATAAAGTTCATTATAAATTTATAGGAGAAATAGGAATATATAATTTAGATTTGTATTCTAATAGATGTGAAATAGGATATACCATATTAAAAAAATACTGGAGAAACAAGGTAGCTACTGAATGTATAAAGAGGGTTTTAAAATTTGCATTTAAAGAATTATATATGCATAAAGTTGTAGCAATCATAGATATTAACAATGATCCATCTATTAAATTAGTAGAATCATTAGGCTTTAAAGAAGAAGGAATGCTTAAGGAACATTATTATAACTACAAAGAAAAAAGTTATATAAACGTTGAACTTTGGGCTATGATAAGAAAAGAAGAACTTTATAGCAAAGTAATGTAATAAAAAGAGATTTAAAAATAATTTATGTTATTTTTGAATCTCTTTTTTATTAGTATAAACGGCAAAGAAAATTTAATTTCTACAGGTATAGGTTTATGCATTGTAAAAGAAATTTCCAATAAGTTAAATCATAGGGTTTCTATACAATGACATTATAAAAAGTACGCAGAAGTTACTATAGAGTTTATAAAATAAAGTTTTATGGCTATACAAAAATAACAGATTAAAATAGATATTTTAATCTGTTATTTTTAAATTAATTACTAGAATTATCATCTTTTCTATTTGAAGAAGATTTAATACCAGAATTCTTTTTAACTTTTATATGACTAATATCAACTTTATAATTATTAATGGCATCAACTAACTTAGGGTTTTTATTTGTATATTTATTTAAATAGCGTTCATAATAAATTTTTAAAGCTCCAGCTATAGGAATAGCTATAAGCATACCTATCATTCCATAGAGCTTTCCACCAACACTAAGTGCAAGTAAACAAGCTACAGGGTTTATGCCAATACTATTAGATGACATTTTAGGTCCAAGCCAATTTCCATCAATTTGTTGTAACACAAACAGCCAAATTAAAACTATTAAAGCTGTCATCGGATTGAAGAATATGTTTAGTACTACACCAAACACTATGCCGACAAAAGGTCCAAAGTAAGGTATCATGTTAGTTATACCAAATACTACCGAAATTAAAACTATATATTGAGATTTTATAAATATAAGGCCTATAAAACAAGCTATTCCAACTATAGTAGATTCTACTGCTCTGACCCATAAATAAGTACCTAACATATAATTTACAGCGTGGAAAAATTCTAAAAGTTTTTTTCCTAATCTTTCTCTAAAAATTATAAACAACCATTTTCTTGAAGACTTAACAAAGGTTTCTTTATAAAATAAATAATAAACAGCTATAATTAATGCAAATATCCAATTAACTATGGATAAAGTAACAGTTACTAATGATGCTAAAGCTGTATTAAAGAAAGTTGTAGACCAATTACCAAGGTTTTCTAATATATTAATTTTATTTGCAATTTCCATTGTGAGTTCACTATTTATAACATTATTAAACCATTTTTCTGAAACTCTAACCATCTCAGGTATAGAGTTAATAAGAGTTGTAATATTAGAAACTATTCCTGGAATTAAGTAAATTGCACAAAGTACTAAAACAAGTGTTACAAGAATCAAAGTAGAGAGTAAACTTAGCCCTCGTGATAAATTAAGTTTATTCTCAAAGACTTTCATTATAGGATTAAGCACATAAGCAATTATTGCAGCCAATATAAATGGCCAAAGTATACCTAACAATAAATCATATAAGTTAAACAATATATAATAATTATCTATAATTTTAACGCCTATGTACGCACATAAAATAAGCAATAATATATAAAGATTAGCATTAAATTTTTCTTTTAAATCTTTAAATCTGTTCAAAATCAACCCACCTTTAAATTTTTTGAATATTAAAAACTTTAATTATAATTAAAGTTGAAAGTATAAGAAATATTAATCTGAATTAAATATATATCTATTTAAAACTATTTTGTATGCAAAACTTAATATTTATACCAATTTATATTTAAATTTATATTTCTTATCTAAAACTATAATAATACAAAAGAGAGTTTTATTCTATATAAAAATAAATTTACTTAATATTGACATAATCTATACAAAATGTTAATATAACAAATGTGCTAATTAATATAGGGGTATAGCTCAATTGGTAGAGTAGCGGTCTCCAAAACCGTTGGTTCCGGGTTCAAGTCCTCGTGCCCCTGCCATAAAAATCAGTAGTTTTTACTACTGATTTTTTTTATGTAAAAAAAATATAACAAAAAGAAAATAAATGTAGAATTTTATTTTCGCTTTTGCTATAATCAAAAGTAATGATTTTTATTAATATTTAATGGCATTTAAATGTTATATGGTTTATTTAAATTCTACGTACAGATTTAGACATAGAATTTAAATTGTAGACTAAAAAGAGTCAGATAAAACAATATTTATTTTAAAAATCAAAAATGTCTTAAAACTAAATATATTACATATGCTATATATAACTAAGACTATGGATTTTAAATAAATTTAAGTTTAAATTTTACAAGTAAATTTTAATTTTACAAGTAAGTTTTATTTTTTATAATAGGTATATTTACTAATATGGAAAAATTGTTGCAAAACAATAAACCAATTATTAAAAATAGATACGAGAAGGGGTTAATTATGTTAGGTTAACACTTTAGAATTTATTCTAAATTTATAAATTAGTTCATAATCAATTTATATTAGCTAATGCTGAATAAGTTATGAGTACTAATATCCCCTGCAATAAAAATGCAAGGGATTTTTATTTTGTTAAGAATTAGGTATATTAAGGGAAAAATGTTATTTCCGGTATATTCCTTAAAAAATATATAAATGAAAAATATTAGAAAGCAGGGGTGATTTTCTTGATTGATGTAATGGTTCAATTAAAAGGAATAAGCAAAGGATTTTTAGAAAGCGATTTTTTGGCAGTAGATAATATCTCCTTAGATATAAGAAAGGGTGAATTTCTAACTGTTCTAGGACCTAGTGGCTGTGGCAAAACTACTACACTAAGAATGATAGCAGGATTTGAAAATCCTACAAATGGTGAGATTTTTATAGACGGAGAGGAAATTTCAAAAGTACCACCATATAAGAGATGTGTAAATACAGTTTTTCAAAGTTATGCACTATTTCCACATATGAACATTTATGAAAATATAGCATTTGGACTAAGGGTTAAAAATGTAAAAGATAGTGAAGTAAAAGAAAAAGTGCATGAAATGCTGAAAATGGTTCAACTTGAAGGCTTTGAAAAAAGGATGCCTAGCGAACTTTCAGGAGGTCAAAAACAAAGGGTTGCAATAGCAAGAGCGGTAATAAATAATCCGAAAGTATTACTTTTAGATGAACCTTTAGGAGCTTTAGATTTAAAGTTGAGAAAACAAATGCAGCTTGAATTAAAACAGCTTCAAAGAAAACTTGGAATAACATTTATATATGTTACTCATGACCAAGAAGAGGCACTAACAATGTCAGATAGGATAGTAGTAATGAACAATGGGGTTATAGAACATGTGGGAACACCTTCAGAAATTTATGAAAAACCTAGAACAAAATTTGTGGCAAACTTCATTGGTGAAACGAATTTATTTGAGGGAACTGTGTTAGAAAGAGGAGAAGAATTATATCTTGTAGATAACAAATTTGGAGAAGATATTCTCATAGGACACACTGAGAATTCTATTACTGAGGAAATTTGTTTAGCTATTAGACCAGAAAGGATAAAACTTTCTAACAATATAGATAATGGAATGGTCGGAATAAAAGTAAAAGTAAAAGAAAGAATTTATAATGGTTCTGTAATAAAAACTGTTGTTACAACTGAAAATGGAACAGAGTTTATTGTAGCAGAGCCTATAAGTCAAGTTTATTCATTAGAAGAGCAGAATAAACCACATATATTTGCTATATGGAATCCTAAACATGCAGTGGTGGTTCAATAATGTTAAAGAAAACAAAGGAAGTTAATAAGCTTCACAAAAATAGAAATAAACTAAAATCACTATTAGCTACAGTAGGACCCGTAACTTTGTGGTTAGTGACTTTTTTTGTTGTGCCACTTACAATTGTATTTTTGTTCAGTTTTCTATCAAGAGGTGAATACGGAGAAGTTCAATTACCTTTAACAATAGAAAATTATAAAAGACTGTTATCGCCAATATATTTACAAATACTTTGGAAAACAGTTTTAATAGGGATTTTAACAACTGTTGGATGTTTAATTATAGGGTATCCATTTGCATATTTCATTGGAAGAGCGAAAAAAAAGTATAGGTCTATATTATTACTTTTAGTAATATTACCATTTTGGACAAATTCATTAGTTCGTACTTATGCATGGATAATACTTTTAAGGACAGAAGGAGTAATAAATACATTATTACTGAAGATTGGAATGATATCATCACCAATCCAAATGTTATATACTGACGGAGCTGTACTTTTAGGTATGGTGTATATTATGTTACCTTTTATGATACTTCCTATATATACATCAATTGAAAAATTAGATATGAGTTATATAGAAGCAGCTAGTGATTTAGGAGCATCACCAGTTAAAACTTTTAAAGATGTAACATTACCGCTTACAAAACCAGGAATAATAGCTGGATGTATGCTAGTGTTTATACCAACTTTAGGATATTTCTTTATTTCTGACTTGATGGGTGGAAGTAAAACAATGTTAATATCTAATTTAATAAAAAATCAGTTTTTAACATCTAGAGATTGGCCTTTTGGGGCAGCTATAGCAGTAATATTAATATTACTTATGTTAATAGCAATAGGACTATATTTTAAAGCAACAAAAGGTAAAAATGCCTCTAAGGAGGTTTTATAAAATGAAAAACAAAATAGGTATAATATCAAAAATATACACTACATTAATATATATGTTCTTATACTTACCAATTGTAGTACTTATAGTATTTTCTTTTAATAGCTCAAAATTAAATGCTACATGGACAGGTTTTACACTAGACTGGTATAAGAAGTTAATTACAAATGATCAGATATTAATGGCACTAAAGAACAGTTTAATAATAGGATTCATAAGTACTTTTTTTGCTGTTATAATAGGGACTTTAGCTGCTATTGGAATGTATAGATATAAGTTTAAGGGCAAAAAGGCTATAGAGGGACTTTTATATGTGCCTGTAGTTATTCCTGAAATAGTAATGGGAATATCAATGCTTGTATTTTTCTCTATGTTAAATTTAGAGGCAGGGTTAACAACACTAATATTATCTCATATAACATTTTGTATCGGATACGTAGTAGTTGTTGTAAGAGCAAGATTAGAAGGATTTGATAATTCTATAGAAGAAGCAGCATTAGACTTAGGTGCTACGCCTTGGCAAACATTAACTAAAGTAACTTTGCCTATAATATCACCAGGAATAATAGCAGGAGGATTACTTGCATTTACACTTTCTTTAGATGATGTAATAATAAGTTTCTTTGCAGCAGGTCCTGAAAGTAATACATTACCATTAAAAATATTTTCTATGGTTAAATTTGGTGTAACACCAGAAATAAATGCACTATCTACTGTAATGATGGTATTTACATTAACTATAGTTATAGTTGCTGAAGGTATTAGAAGAAATGTATTAAAGAATAAAAAAATAAAAAAAGTTATAACATTTATTGCTATAGTACTAGTAATTTTTGGAGCTGGTTTTACAATATTTTCAGGTAAAACAGCTACGCCAAAAGAAACTTTAAACATATTTACCTGGTCAGAATTTTTGCCTGAGTCTGTAGTAGAAGAGTTTGAAAGAGAATATAATGTAAACGTAAATTACATGACATTTTCATCAAATGAAGAAATGCTTGCAAAGCTTATGGGTGGAAATGTTCCATACGATTTAATAATAACAAGTGATTATGCAATTGAGGTTATGATAAAACAAAATTTAGTACAAGAATTAGACAAAAGTAATATACCTAATATGTCTAATATAGATAACAATGTATTAAATTTAGATTTTGATCCAGGAAATAAATATAGTTTTCCATATATGTGGGGTGGAAATTATATAGTTGTGGATAGAAGCAAAATAGATAAAGATATTACATCTTTTGAAGATATGTGGGATTCACAGTTTAAAAATTCTATGGTAGTTTTAGATGATCCAAGGGTTATGATAGGAGTGGCACTTCAAAAAAATGGCTACTCTATAAACACTAAAAATCCAAAAGAATTAGAAAAGGCGAAACAAGACTTAGTAAAATTAATGCCAAATATAAAGGCTTTTGATAGTGAATCACCAAAAACACTATTAATAAATGGAGAAGCATCAATAGGATATGTTTGGGGAACAGAAGCATATCTTGCTAAGTTAGAAAATCCTAATTTAGAAACAATACTTACAAAAGAAGGTGTTGTTCCACAATATGATAATTTTGTAGTTCCTAAAACAGCAAAAAATAAAGCATTGGCTGAAAAGTTTATAAATTATATATACGATCCACAAGTAAGTTTACAAGTTTCAGAAGAGTTTCCATATGCAAATCCTAATAAAGAAGCTCAAAAACTTATGTCAAAAGAAAAGCTTGAAGATATAGCTGTCTATCCACCAAGAGAGGCAGTAGAAAAAAATGAGTTAATAAAAGATGTAGGTGAAGCAACTAAACTTTATGATGAAATATGGACGCAAATAAAAAATAGTAAAAAATAAAAATATATTTTGTTTAACACTTTATTTTATAAAAATTAGTAGCTTTCAAATTATGAATTTGAGGCTACTATTTTTTAAGTTTTCTTTAATAATCATTAATATAAAGATATTTATTAAATTTTCTACATTAGAATTTAAAAAGTTTAAGTTGTTAAATATTAAATCCTTTAACCTATTAAGTGGAAGAGATTAAATATATATATTATAATTAATGTATATATTTAATCTTAAGTTTGAAGTTCTATAGGGAAACAAGCTCCAAGTTTGGGAATGGATAATTATTAATTCTTCAGTAATATAGTTTTATTTATATAAAAATATTTTATTTGATAAAATATAAATTACAACTGTATAGTAACTTAGTTATTTATAATTATAGAGGTGATTTTGTGAGGGAATACGATTTAATAGTAGTAGGTGGTGGCATTAGTGGAATAACTGCTGCATTAACTGCAAAAGAAAATGGTGTAGAGAATATTTTAATTCTAGATAGAGAATTTGAACTTGGGGGAATTTTAAATTGTTGTGTTCATAGTGGATTTAAAAATAAATATTCTGATGAGGTATTAACAGCTCCAGAATATATATATTTATTACAAACAAAGATAGAAGAATATAATATAGATTATAAAACATTAACAAATGTTATAGAGATAGATAAAAGTGATAAGATTATAGCTATAAGTCCAGAAGGAATATTAAATTTTAAAAGCAAAGCAATTATATTAGCAATGGGTTGTAGAGAACGTCCATTAGGATATAAAAACATACTAAGTCATAGATGTGCAGGAATAATTGGTGCAGTTTCAACATTGAAATTAATTAATAATAAAGGAATACTTCCAGGAAAAAATGTTATTATATTAGGTTCAGAAGATACAGCTATATTTGCAGCAAGAAGCTTGATTTTAGAAGGTGCAAATGTAAAAGGCATAATAGAAACAACTAATAAAATAAAAGCAGTTAGTAAAGAAGCTAAAACCTTTATAAAAGATTTTAATATAAACATAATGACAAATACAAGAGTAACGAAAGTTATTGGTAAAGGACGAGTAGAAAGCGTTCAAATAACTAAACTTAACGATAATAAAAAACCAATAAAAGACACAGAAAAATTAGTGGACTGTGATACATTAATATTATCTATATATATGAAGCCAGAATCTTTAATAGCAGAGAAAATTGGAATTAAAACTAAAGAATTTGGCGAAATAGTAGTAGATAAAAGTATGCAAACTTCTGCAAAAGGAATTTTTGCTTGTGGTACTGTAACAACAGGATATGAAACAATGGATAAAGTAATAAAAAATAGTGAAAAAACAGCACATGCTGCTTTAGAATATTTAAATAGTTTACAGGTTATATAAGTTTTAAATTAAACTCTTAATTATTCACTATTAACTCTTAACTAAATTAAGGATAGGTTAATTTTATGAATGATAAAATAAAAAAAGATTTAAAAAAATATATAAACTCTATAGGAATAGAACTAGTAGGTATAACAAACTGTAGAGTTTTTAATGAACTAAAAGAATACTATACTTATAGAAAAAACAATGGTTTTTATGTGGAATTTGAAGAAGAAAATATAGAAAAAAAGATAAATCCATTTAGTCTTATGGAAAATGGTAAGAGTATAATATCTATTGCTATTCCCTATTGCTATAAAGAAAGTGAAGGAAGTAAATATTTTTCTAAATATACACAGGGTAAAGATTATCATGAAGTAGTTAAAAGTTATCTACAATTGATATGTGATTATCTAAAGAATATGGGGATAGATTCTAAAGGGTTTGTGGATAATAATCCATTACCGGAAAGATATATAGCATATCTTTCTGGCTTGGGTTTTGTAGGAAAAAACAATACATTTATAACTGAAAAATATGGGTCCTATGTATTTTTAGGAGAAGTTATAATAAATTTAAAGTTAGAACCAGACACACCTATAAGTAAAGATTGTGGAAGATGTGAATTATGTTTAAAAGCATGTCCAACTAAAACATTAGAAAAAAATAAAATAGATAATAATTTTAATAAATGTTTATCATACATAACTCAAAAAAAACATTTATCGAAGGATGAATTAAGATATATTGAAGGAAAAATTTTTGGTTGTGATATTTGTCAAAATGTATGTCCTTACAACAAAGAAATACAATATTCTAATATAGATGAATTTAAACCCTTTGATTTTTTTAAGAATGATAGTTTATTAGATATTATAAATTTAAATAATAATGATTTTAAAAATAAATATAAAAATTGTAGCTGTGGATGGAGAGGGAAAAATACATTAATACGAAATGCAATGGTTACATATAAAAGTATAAAAAATAAAGACATAGATGACATATATAAAACTATAAACTCCCCATACATAAAGGATTATTATGATAAAATATTTAAAAATGAGAAAGGTGAAAAATAATGAGTATAAAAAGCCAAATGACTATTGTAGGCAAATTACCAAAACCATTAAGAAGTAAGGTAATAAGAAAAAAAGTAAATGAGTATATAGATAAATATGCTAACTTAAAAGTAGAGGGTAAAGAAAACTTAAAAGGAGTAGAAGGTCCTATAATATTTATATCTAATCATCTAAGTAATTCAGATGGTATATTTATAAATAATGAATTAGAAGAGTATAAACCTGTTTTTGTAGCAGGTGAAAAACTAAGTCATAATAAATTTACAAGCTTAATTTTAGAGTTAATAGAGTGCGTTATGATAAAACCTAATTCTGCAGATAAGGATGCGATAGCAGCTGTAATAAATAAATTAAAATCAGGAAGAAATATAATGATTTTCCCAGAAGGAACAAGAAGTAGAGATGGTAAAATGATAGAAGCTAAAAAAGGTATAATACTAATAGCTAAATTAACTAAAGCAACAATAGTTCCAATAGGGCTTACAGATACAGAAAAGTTTTTACCTATAAATCCAGAAGGCTCAATGGAAGAAGAAAAAATTTGCAGTGCTAATGTAACAATGAAAATAGGAAAACCATTCAAATTACCAGCTAAAACTAAAGAGGAAACACGAGAAGAATATCATACTCGAGCTATGTGGGAAATAATGACTTCTATATCAAAATTATTACCAGAAGAATATAGAGGGTATTACTCATTATAGTTAAAAATTAAAATGAAAAGACAATAATTTAAGATGAAACTGTAGTCTAGTTTCTTTTAATCCAATAATGTGATTTGCTTTGCAAATTTATATAAAATAGAAAAAGTTCGGTTAAAATTATTAGGAATATAGTGAGTAGTGATTATATTATAACTATATAAAAAAACATAGCTAAAATAAAATTTAGCTATGTTTTTTAAAAGCTGTATATTATAGGGTTCCAATTTCACTCTCTAAATTATCTACTTCAAAATTTGGATACCCCAAATAGTGGGACATGCTCCGAATTATTTGAAATTCAACACTATATTTTGTATGAAAATATTTCAAAGTTATTAAATAAATTTAAATTGGAGCTTGTCCCTCTATAACTATAAGTTAGTATCTAAATTTATACTTTTTTTAGGGCACGCATATACACATTCATTACAGTGTATACATTCTGTATTTGTTATATGTGAATTTTTATATTCTTTTGCTGATATGCCCATTGGACATTTTTTAGCACAAAGGTTACATCCTACACAAGAACTATCTACCTTAAGAGCTGCATTTTTTCCACGTACTTTAGCAACCAAAGAAGATAAAGTTCCCATTGGACAGAAATTACACCAAGTTCTGTGAGAATAAAACATGCTTAAAATTATTCCAACAATACTTGTTATAACAATAATTCTATAGAAAACCATGCCGATACCAGCTGGATTCCCCCAGTTTTGTTTAACGCCCATTGAAAACATTCCTATAAGGAAAAATACCATGAAAGTTCTAAGTATAGTACTTTTAAAAAATTTAGGTACTTCTTTTTTAGGTGAAACTTTTTTCATAATATTATCATAGAAGTTACCGCGTGGACAAAAGTTTCCGCACCAAAATCTACCTTTGCCTAATAAAGCTAAAATAACTGGAGCTATCATACAAATTACTGCAATGCTAGCTAATGCCATATTAAACAATGAAAGTACTAAAAATGCTAAAAATATAATGTAACCATATTTTTTATAAAAATTCATTCAATCTACCCCTTCTTATGTGTTATTTTAAATCCTAAAATTATTATTATGTTTTTAAAAGAAATATATTCTATGTGTGAGTTCTATATCATTATATCCACATATTACGATATAGTCAATAATAAAATTAAGATATTTTATTGGTAAATAATTCTCAATTGATTTATTTGAATTTAGAATAAAGTTATTAAGAGGTACTGAATTTTAACTATTTCATAAGAATATAAAATTAAATATAAAAAAATTACAAAATAAAAGGTTTAAAAGAAAAAATAATTTAAAAATTTAAACTATTCAAAAAATAAAGAAGGAGTTCCTAAAAAAATGTAGAAAATCATAAATGATTAATAATAAATATAAGCTTGTCTATTTGAATTATTAATTAATAAATATATAATATGAAAATAAAATTTATAGATTTAATTTATACAGAAAGTATAAATAAATTTAAATGATTTCACATCTATATATTTTTTATAGATGCACATTTAGAAATATTAGTTAATTAAGAGTTTTATAAAATTGCATTTAATTTATAAATTAATAATATAAATTAAAATTAAATTTAAAAAAAGTTAAGTATTGGAGGGTTAAAAATGGGAAGTAAAGCGTTATCAAGTTTTTTAAAAACAAATTTACAAGACTTAAAAAGTAAAGGTTTATATAATGAAATAAATGTAATAAATGGATCTAATGGACCTATTATCAATATAGGAGGAAAGGAATTAATAAATCTTTCTTCTAACAACTACTTAGGTCTTGCAACAGACCCTAGAATGATTAATGCCACAATAAAAGCAACTGAAAAATATGGTGCAGGTGCAGGTGCAGTTAGAACTATAAATGGAACATTAGATATACATGTTGAACTAGAAGAAAAATTAGCTAAATTTAAACATACAGAAGCAGCTATAGCATTTCAATCAGGATTTAATTGCAATATGGCTGCTATATCAGCAGTTATGAATAAAAAAGATGCTATACTTTCTGATGCCTTAAATCATGCATCGATAATAGATGGATGTAGATTATCAGGTGCAAAAATCATAAGAGTAAATCATTCAGATATGGTTGATTTAAGAGAAAAAGCAAAGGAAGCAAAAGAGTCAGGACTTTATGAAAAAATAATGGTTATAACAGATGGTGTATTTTCTATGGATGGGGACATAGCAAAACTTCCAGAAATAGTTGAAATAGCAGAAGAATTTGATTTAATAACTTATGTTGATGATGCTCATGGTTCAGGGGTTCTAGGTGAAGGTGCAGGAACAGTTAAGCACTTTGGATTATCAGATAAGATAGATTTCCAAATAGGAACATTATCTAAAGCAATAGGTGTTGTAGGTGGTTATGTAGCAGGATCTAAAGATTTAATCGATTGGTTAAAGGTTAGAGGAAGACCATTTTTATTCTCAACATCACTTACTCCAGGAGCATCAGGAGCTTGTATAGAAGCTATAAATATATTAACTGAAAGCACAGAACTTAATGATAAACTATGGGAAAATGGAAACTATTTAAAGAAAGGCCTAAAGGGACTTGGATTTAATATAGGAAATAGTGAAACACCAATAACACCTTGTATAATAGGTGAAGCTGATAAAGCTCAAGAATTTAGCAAAAAATTATACGAGGAAGGTGTATATGCAAAATCAATAGTATTTCCAACAGTACCTTTAGGAACAGCAAGGGTAAGAAATATGCCAACAGCAGCACATACAAAGGAAATGCTTGATAAAGCAATTGCTATATACGAAAAAGTAGGAAAAGAAATGGGGATAATTTAGGTTAAGAAAAAAATAAAAGAGATACTAACAAAAAATAGGGGGCACAAATTATGAAAAAAATTTTGGTCACAGGATGTTTAGGTCAAATAGGAACAGAACTTGTAACAGAGTTAAGAAAGAGATATGGAAAAGATAATGTAGTTGCAAGTGATATTAGAAAACCTGAAGGCAATGCAATTGTAGAAGGTGGAATATTTGAAATAATAGATGTACTTGATAAAGAAAAAATGCTTCAAGTTGCTAAAAAGTATGAGGTTGATACTATAGTTCATTTAGCAGCATTACTTTCAGCAGTTGCAGAAGCAAAACCTCAACTTGCATGGAATATAAATATGGGTGGACTTGTAAATGCGTTAGAAGTAGCTAGGGAATTAAATTGCAAGTTCTTTACACCAAGTTCTATAGGTGCCTTTGGACCAGATACACCAAAAAATAGTACTCCACAAGACACAATACAAAGACCAAAAACTATGTATGGAGTAACTAAAGTTTCAGGCGAATTATTATGTGATTATTACCATACTAAATTTGGTGTAGATACTAGAGGAGTAAGGTTTCCAGGATTAATATCTTATGTAGCTCCTCCAGGAGGCGGTACAACAGATTACGCTGTAGACATTTATTATGAAGCGCTAAAAAATGGTAAATATACTTCATATATAGATAAAGGAACTTATATGGATATGATGTATATGCCAGATGCAATAAATGCAATAATAACTCTTATGGAAGCAGATTCTTCAAAATTAAAGCATAGAAATGCATTCAATATAACAGCTATGAGTTTTGAACCAAGTGAAATAGCAGCGGAGATAAAAAAACACATACCTGAATTTGAAATAGAATTTAATCCAGATCCGATAAGACAAGCAATAGCAAATTCTTGGCCAAATTCAATAGATTGTACTTGTGCTAAAGAAGAATGGGGATTCAAGGCAGAATATGATTTAGCCAAAATGACAAAAGATATGCTAGAAAAACTGAAAGAAAAAGAAGCCTAATAAATTGGCATATTGATTTTAAGATTAGAATAATATATATTAATCAAGCAATGCGAGGGAATTTTAATGGGCTATAATGATTTTCAAGGAATGGATCCACAAACATTTATAGTTATTGCAGAAATGATAGGCAATTTCATAGGTGGAGATACTCCATTTAATGTTCAAAATGCAATAGGAAATTGGTTAATGTTAATCGGCCAGGCAATAGTAACATACAATGCTCAGCAACAATATTTTGAAGGTGGACCGGGAAGGTGTTTTGATTGCAATAACTTTAATATAAATAATCCTGATGTTAATCAAGATAATAATAATGTTAATCAAAATAATAATAATGTTAATCAGGGTGATAATGGAAAAAATTATGATGAAGAACTTATTATGATTACTAAAAAAATAAATGAATTAACATTAGAGATAACAAAATTAAAGAAAGAAATTGAATTAATAAAAAAAGATTAATCAATAAATTCCTATTTAAATTATTATAGCCTTGTAATATAGTAAACAAGCTTTTAAAAGAATTTACAAATTGATTATTATAATTAAATAAAAATATAATCTTAAAAAGATAAAGAGGGAACTTAAAGTTCCCTCTTTTCTTTGGTATCTGATGAGATTTTCTTTAGTTTCTTACTGAAATATCTTTTGTAAAAATAAGATTTTCAAATCGTTTCAATATTTATTATGGATAAAAAACATAAAAATATACATTATATTTTACAATTTAACAAATAAATTTAAATGAGAGCGTGTTTCTCTATGGTTTCTCCAAAATCAATTTCATCAAAATCAAATACATAATAAAAAGATGTTATTCGTTTTAAGTTATTGTCTGAAGCTTTAAAAGTTGGCTCTAAAGAATAAGCGGCCCTATAGTGATTGTTAGCAAGCTCTAGATTACCATTAATTTCTTCAATAATACCAAGTAAATTATGTGGTTTAGCTGAATTATCATCTTCAGATATGGCTAAGTGTATATATTCAGTTGCTTTAAGAAAATTTTTATTTTTAATTTCAATAATAGCTTTTTTAATTAAATTATCAAATCTCATATAGTTCTCACCTTTCAAAACATATTTATCATATTTAAATTAATCAATAATAAAAATTTATTTGTAATAAGTAAATTTTAGCAACTTTAACATGAAGATAGGATTAAGAAATTACCAATTAGTATAAAGAAAGTATAAATATTTAAGCTGAATTTTAGTTAATTTATAATCTTTATACAATCTTTATATAGCATAAGAAATCTTAATGCTAATTTTATATAGGCAGTGCTAATATAAAATCCATAGAGAAATTTACATACTGAAAAAAGCTAATATAGTTTTTATCATGTTAACAAAAATTAGTGGAGGAATTAGAAAATGATGGATTTGGTTTTTAGTGCTAGCCTGTTATTAGCATTTTGTTCAATAAGTTTTTTTACAACTTGGTGTAAAAAACAAATTAATAGAAAGTACAAATAAGGAGGAACTTTTATGTGGATTTTAATAATAACATTAGTTCTGTTATTTATATATTTGTTTTACGCACTTTTTAATCCAGAAAAATTTTAGAATCTATTAGGGGGGAGACTTATGGATTGGATTCAAATATTTTTGATTTTATTAGTATTTATTTTATTAATAATACCAATGGGAAAGTATCTATATAAAGTAATTACTGGTGAAAAGGCTTTTGGAGATAGGATTTTTAATAAAGTAGATAATTTGATCTATAAAATATGTGGAATAGATAAAGATGAGGATATGAATTGGAAACAGTATATCTTAACACTTATAGTGGTGAATGGAGTTATGGTTCTTATTGGATATATCATATTAAGGACTCAAAAATTTCATATCTTAAATCCTAACAATGTAGGAACAATGAAAGAAGATTTAGCTTTTAACACTATAATAAGTTTTATGACCAATACTAATCTTCAAGATTATGCAGGAGAGTCAGCTCTTTCACATTTTAGTCAAATGGCAGTTATTATTTTCATGATGTTTACATCAGCAGCTACAGGATTTGCAGCAGTTGTAGCATTTATGAAAGGTATAACAGGAAAAACAATGGGGAGCTTTTATGTAAGCTTTGTAAGAGTTATAACAAGAGTTTTATTACCATTATCAATAATAATAGGACTTGTTTTGGTTTCACAAGGAGTGCCGCAAACTTTAAAAGGTATAGAAACAGTAACAACAATAGAGGGCAAAATGCAGGATATAACATTAGGGCCAGTAGCAGCATTAGAATCTATAAAACATCTTGGAACAAATGGTGGTGGTTTTTTTGCGGCTAACTCAGCACATCCTTTTGAGAATCCTACAATTATAAGTAATACAATAGAAATGTTATCGATGATGCTTATACCAGGAGCATTAATATATACTTTTGGATTAATGCTAAAAAACAAAAAACAAGGATTCGCAATATTTTTAGCAATGTCAATAATATTCGTTTTAGGATTAGTAATCTGTTATAAATCAGAAATGGCAGGTAATCCAGCATTATCCCAAATAGGTTTAAATCAGTCTATGGGGAATATGGAAGGGAAAGAGGTAAGATTTGGTGTAGGACAATCTACTTTGTTCACTACAATAACAACATCTTTTACAACCGGTAGTGTAAATAATATGCATGATTCATTAATGCCATTAAGTGGTGCAGTAGCACTTATGAATATGATGCTTAATGTTGTTTTTGGTGGTGAAGGCGTTGGATTTATGAATGTAATTATGTACGCAATACTTGCAGTATTTCTATGTGGACTTATGGTTGGAAGAACACCAGAGTTCTTGTCAAAAAAAATAGAGGGAAAAGAAATTAAATTAATAGCATTAGCTATAATGATACATCCATTTTTAATATTAATTTCTTCAGCTATAGCATTTATAACATCAAGTGGAGTTTCAGCCATATCGAATCCATCATTTCATGGATTAACACAGGTAATTTATCAGTTTGCATCTTCTGCAGCTAATAATGGTTCTGGGTTTGAAGGATTAGTTGATAATACACCATTTTGGAATGTTATAGCAGGAGTAGTAATGTTCTATGGAAGGTATTTATCTATGGCAATACTACTTGCAGTATCAGGTTCTTTGTTAGCTAAAAAACCGGTAAATGTGAGTTTAGGAACTTTAAGAACAGATGGAGTTGCTTTTTCTATAACATTAGTGTTTATCATACTGATAATAGGAGCACTTACATTTTTGCCAGCATTAGCATTAGGACCAATAACTGAACATTTAAATCTTTGGTATTAATGTTGAAATGTAATTTTGGGACCTATATAGGAAAACAAGTTAATATCTAAGTTTATTCGTTAAGTTTTCTCACATGATAAATGAATAACTTTAGAACTTAGTTTACAACTCTATATAAGTTATGAAAGGACTTGTAATTATGGATAGTAAAGAGAAAAAATCTAAATTTATAACAAAGGATATTTTTAAAAGCTCTATAATTCAAGCTTTTAAGAAATTAAATCCTAAATATATGATGAAAAATCCAGTTATGTTTGTAGTAGAAATAGGATTTGTTATATCAGTATTATTAACAGCTTTTCCAAATTTATTTGGAGATAGTGGAAATAATCTTAGAATGTACAATGGTATAGTTTCAGTAATTTTATTAATAACAGTTCTTTTTGCAAATTTTGCAGAATCTGTAGCGGAAGGTCGTGGAAAAGCACAAGCACAAGCATTGAAGAAAACTCGTAAAGATACTACAGCAAAGTTATTAGATGATAAGGGCACAGTGAAAATTATAAGTGCTTGCGACTTAAAAAAAGGAGATATAGTATTAGTTGAAAATGGAGATATAATTCCAAGTGATGGAGAAATTATAAAAGGGGTTGCATCCGTTGATGAATCAGCTATAACAGGAGAGTCGGCTCCTGTTATAAAAGAAAGTGGTGGAGATTTTTCGTCAGTAACAGGTGGAACAAAGGTTGTTAGTGATTGGCTAAAAATAAAAATAACAACATCTTCAGGAGAATCTTTTTTAGATAAAATGATTGCATTAGTAGAAGGCGCATCAAGACAAAAAACTCCTAATGAAATAGCACTTAATACTGTACTAGTAAGTCTTACTTTAATTTTTTTAGTTGTAATTGTAACACTGTATCCTATGGCTAATTATTTAGGAGTTAAACTTCCTATTGCAACACTAATAGCATTAACTGTATGTTTAATACCAACTACAATAGGTGGGCTTTTATCTGCTATAGGCATAGCTGGAATGGATAGAGTTACAAAGTTTAATGTTATAGCAATGTCAGGGAAAGCAGTGGAAGCTTGTGGCGATGTAGATACTATGATATTGGATAAAACAGGTACTATAACCTTTGGAAATAGACTAGCAGCAGATTTTATACCAATAGAAGGTGTAAATAGAAATGAATTAATAAAATATGCGGTAATATGTTCTTTAAAAGATGATACTCCAGAAGGAAAATCAATAGTATCTTTAGGAAATAAATTAGGGATTAAAATTGATGAAAATTTATATAAAAACGTTCAATTTATAGAATTTACAGCTCAGACAAGAATGAGTGGAGTAGATTTAGAAAATGGAATAACTATTAGAAAAGGTGCATTTGAAGCTATAAAAGAAAGGGTAACTGAATTTGGAGAGATTGTACCAAAAGAAGTGGAGCATATAGTAAATAGGGTTGCAAAGCTAGGGGGAACTCCTTTAGTCGTTATAGTAGATGAAAAAATTTACGGAGTTATTTATCTTAAAGATACAGTAAAACCAGGTCTAGTAGAAAAATTTGAAAGACTTAGAGAGATAGGAATAAAAACTATAATGTGCACAGGAGATAATCCATTAACAGCAGCTACTATAGCAAAAGAAGCTGGAATAGACGGGTTTATTGCAGAGTGCAAACCAGAAGATAAGATAAATGCAATAAAAAAAGAACAAGAAGAAGGAAAAATAGTAGCAATGACTGGTGACGGAACAAATGATGCACCAGCATTAGCTCAAGCAGACGTAGGGCTTGCAATGAATAGTGGAACAATAGCGGCAAAAGAAGCAGCTAACATGGTTGATTTAGATTCAGATCCAACTAAAATACTTGAAGTTGTAGAAATAGGTAAGCAACTCTTAATAACTCGTGGAGCATTAACAACTTTTAGTATTGCTAATGATGTTGCAAAGTATTTTGCTATAATACCAGCAATTTTTACAATAGCTATACCTAAAATGCAAATGTTAAATATTATGAAGTTATCAACACCAAACAGTGCTATATTATCAGCATTAATATTTAATGCGATAATAATTCCAATTCTTATTCCAGTTGCAATGAAAGGTGTAAAGTATAAGCCAATGAAAGCAGAGGCTATGTTATTAAAAAATATGTTGATATTTGGATTAGGTGGAATAATTGTTCCGTTTTTAGGAATAAAAATTATAGACTTAATGATATCTCCAATAATAACAATTTTAAGTTTATAAGTATTATAGATAAACAAGCTCCAAATTAAATTTATTCAATAACCTCAAAATATTTTTATACAAAATGAAGTGTTGAATTGTAAGTGATTCGGAGCATGTCTCACTATTTTAGGTATCCAAGTTATGGAACGAATAACTTTAACAGCAAACTTGGAAAACTATAACAATTATTTATAGGTAATTTAAAATAAATAGAATTTTATAGTGGTTAATGTATAAATTGTTTAAGGAAGGTGGAATATTTAAAATGAAAGTATTAAAAAAAGCAGTTCTTTTAAGTGTAGTTTTATTAATACTATGTGGATTTATTTATCCGCTGTTACTAACAGGAATAAGCCAACTGGCTTTTAATAAAAAAGCTAATGGAAGTATAATAAAAATAGGGGAAGAAGCAGTAGGGTCAGAATTAATAGGACAGGACTTTACAGATTCTAAGTTTTTTAAAGGAAGAATATCCAGTGTAAATTATAATACCTATTCCTCAGATACAGATTATAAGGGACCATCTTCAGGATCAGAAAATTTAGGTGCATCAAATAAGCTTTTAACAAAAAGAGTTGAAGAGGATATAGAAAAATTTTTAAAAGAAAACCCAACAGTTAAAAAGGAAGATATCCCTACAGATTTGTTAACAAGTTCAGCATCAGGGTTAGATCCTAATATAACTGTTAAGTCAGCAGAAATCCAAATACCACGTATTTCAAAGGTATCAGGTATAAGTGAAGAAAATTTAAAAAGAATAGTTGAAAAGTCAACAGATAAAAAGTTATTAGGAATATTTGGAGAAGAAAAAGTAAATATTCTTAAAGCTAATATAGCAATACAATCAGAACTTAATAAAAAATAGTTTTTGTATATATTAATTAATTAAAAAGAAACTGGAAAACCAGTTTCTTTTTATGTAAAAAATAGTTAATATTATGATTATAATTTAAAATTTTAGCTTATTTCATTAAAATAAAGGAATATATATATATTAGGATTTAGATTGATAAATATACAAACTAAAATCTAAAAGAATTGGATGTGAGTTTTAAAATGGATTATGAAAGACCAAACCCAGAGTACCTTTTAAATCAAATAGAAAAAGAAGAAGAGACTTCTAATAGAGGAAAATTAAAAATATTTTTTGGATATGCAGCAGGTGTAGGAAAGACATATTCTATGTTAAGAGAAGCTCATGACTTAAAGGTATTAGGAAAAGATATAGTTATTGGATATATTGAACCTCATGCAAGACCAGAAACTATGAGTCTTATATATGGACTTGAAAATATAAAACCTAAAATAATTAATTATAAAGGAGTAAAAATAAGAGAGTTCAATTTAGATGAAGCGCTACTTAGAAAACCAGAGATAATTTTAGTAGATGAACTTGCCCATACTAATGCAATTGGAGAAAGACATAAAAAAAGATGGCAGGATATAGACGAGTTATTAGACGCAGGAATAGATGTATATACTACATTAAATGTTCAACATATTGAGAGTTTAAATGATGTAGTTGAAGATATAACAAATGTTTTTGTTAGAGAAACAATACCAGATAAAGTGTTTGACGATGCAGATAAAGTAGAGCTGATTGATATAGAGCCAGACGAACTTTTAAATAGATTTTCTGATGGGAAAATTTATAGCAAGGAACAAACTCAAAAGGCTTTTAATAATTTTTTTAAAAAGAGTAATCTTTTTGCATTAAGAGAAATTGCGTTAAGAAGGACCGCAGATAGAGTAAATTATGAGGTTGAAAGTGTAAGACTTTCAAAAGGTCAAATTACAGTACTTGCTACAGTAGAACAAATACTTGCGTGTATTAGTCCTTCACCATCTTCATCTAAAATAATAAGAAGTGCAGCAAGAATGGCTGAGGCTCATCATTGCAAATGGATAGCTATATATGTAGAAAATACAGAATGTGAAAACTTTAGTAAGGAAGAAAAAAAATCTTTAAAAGATAATTTTAACTTAGTAGAAGAATTAGGAGGGGAAATTGTAACTGTTTATGGTGAAGATGTTGTAGAACAAATAATTGAATATGCTAAGTTTAGAAATATAACTAAAATAATAGTTGGTAAAAATCATGTAAAATCAAAAAGTATATTCAAGTTTTTTAAAAAAGATATTTCCCAAAAAATAATAGATTACAATGATTGTATTGACTTATATATAATTCCAAGTTCAAACGAAAAAAAGAATATAAAGAAAGTAAAAGAAAATTCTAAAATAGACTCACAGGATTTAATAAAAGAAGTTTTAAAAGCTAGCTGTATTATGACTATTGCAACAATAATTACTTTGTTTTTTGACTATGCAGGTCTTTCAGAAGCCAATTCTATTATGGTATTTACATTAGGCGTTATATTAATATATATTGTAACTACTGGGCATTTAATAGGAATAATATCCTCAGTAATAGCAGTTATGCTCTTTAATTACTTACTTACTCAGCCACGATTATCGCTACATTTTTATGATAAAAATTATTTAATAACTTTTCCTATTATGTTGATAGTTGCATTTATAATAGGAATGTTAACTAATAAAATACAAAAACAAGCAATTAATTCAGTGGCAAGAGAAAAAAGAACTCAAATTTTATATAGAGTAAGTAAAAAATTATTGAGTGCTAGAGGAACAGCAGATGCTGTATCAATAGGTATAAAATATATATCACGACTTACTAATAGAACTGTTGTATGCTATTTAGTAAATGAAGATACACTTTCAACACCTTTTATATATAAGATTGATGGAAAAGATGGTAATAGTGAAATATTAACAAGAAATGAAGAAGCAGTTGCATATTGGACTCTTCTAAATGATAAAGAATCTGGTTCAGGAACTAATACTTTTTATGGTGCAAAAGGATACTATATACCAGTAAAAGGGCATAATAAAGTCTTAGGAGTTATAGGCGTTTCTTGTAGTGAAGGGACATTAGATCCAGAAGAAAAATTTATAGTTGGAACTGTAACTAGTGAAATAGCAATAGCAATAGAACGTGAAATATTTTTAAAAGAGCAGGAAAACTCAAAGATGGAAATTGAAAGAGAACGATTAAGAAGTAACTTATTAAGAGCTATATCACACGATTTAAGAAGTCCTTTAGCTGGAATAAAAGGTTCTATTGGTACTATAATTGAAAATGGAAAAGATATTTCAGAAGAAACTAAAGGTACACTTCTTCAAGGTGTTTATGAAGATACACAATGGCTAATAAGATTAGTTGAAAATTTACTTAGTATGACAAGGGTAGATGAAGGGAAAATGCAAATTAAAAAGGAAGTGGAATTAGTTGAAGAGGTAATATATGAAGCTATTCAAAGAAGTTCCAAGTACTTTAAAGATAATAAAATTGAGGTTAAGCTTCCTGAAAATATAATATTATTACCTATGGATAGAAACTTAATTCAACAGGTTTTAATAAACCTTATAGATAATGCTGTAAAATTTTCAAAGAAAGACGGTATAATAAATATTAATTTATATGAAGAAGAACAGTATGTGTTTTTTGAAGTAATAGATAATGGTGCAGGAATATCAGAAGAGATATTACCATATATTTTTGATAGGTTCTTTACTGATGGGAAAAAGGCTTCTGATTCAAGACGAGGTGTTGGATTAGGACTTGTTATTTGTAAATCTATAGTAGAGGCTCATGGGGGTACAATAAAAGCAATTAATAAAAAAGAAGGTGGAGCTATATTTAAATTTAGTTTACCTAAATAGAAAATAAGTTAATAAAGGGTGGTGTTGATATGGATAATAAACCTTATATACTTGTAATTGAAGATGATAAGCCAATAAGAAATTTTATTACTGCATCTTTGGAGGTTCAAGGATATAAGTATATTGAAACTGATAAAGGATTTGAAGGGATAGCTCTTTCTATGTCACATAATCCAGATCTAATAATACTAGACTTAGGACTGCCAGATATTGATGGACTAGAAGTTATAGAAAAGATAAGGGAATGGACAAAAACCCCTATAATAATTGTTTCGGCGAGGGATAATGAAAGACAAAAGGTAGAAGCATTAGATAGAGGTGCTGATGACTACTTAACAAAGCCCTTTGGAATAAGTGAGTTATTAGCAAGAATAAGAGTATCACTAAGGCACAAACAAACTATGGAAGATAAGAAAGAGGTTATGAAGAGTTTCAAAGTGAAAGACTTAAATGTAGATTTTGAAAAGAGAAAAGTTACAATAGAAGGAAAAGAAATCCATCTAACACCAATAGAATATAAATTGATTTCACTATTATGTAAACATGCAGGAAAAGTTTTAACTCACAATTTCATAATTCATGAGGTTTGGGGCGGAAGTATTGGGAATGAAACACAAACCCTTAGGGTATTCATGGCAAGTTTAAGAAGAAAAATAGAAAAAAATACAATGAATCCAGAATATATTCATACAGAAGTAGGGGTAGGATATAGGCTGGTAGATGATTAAAAATAATAAGTGGTTGAAACTGGAGTTTAGTTAGTTAAGAGTTAAAAGTTAAAAGTTAAGAGTTGAGGAGGAAACTGGACTACCAGTTTCTTTTTTAATCTACTAATATAATTTGTCTTGCAAATTTATATAAAAGTACGTTTAGCATTACTAGGAACAAAGTGAGTAGTAATAACTACAACTGTTAACTATTCATTGTTAACTGGAAAAATCCCTATTGTGATGGAACAAATGATTAGAGGTATTGCTTGTTTATTTGATGTAGTTCTTTGGAAATTGACAATGGACAAAGGACAATTGACAATGATGGAGGAAACTGGACTGCCAGTTTCTTTAAATTAGAGGGAGTAAAATTTGAATTTGAGAAATAAAATAAACTAAAGATATATTCAAAATGTACAGCCGTAACAAATGGGACAGGCGCGAATGGTGTATACCCATAAAATAGAGGGTAACTCTTTAGATTTGGTTACCATAAATAAAAAAAGGTTAGCCAGTCCCCTAAAATAGTTAAAAGTTAAGAGTTAATAGTTAAAAGTTCAGGAGGAAAGTGACAACCACTTTCTTTTAAATTGTTGGGGACTGGCTTTGAATTTTTAGATATAAGTATAAATTTAGGAGAGCATCAGATATTAGCGAAGAAAA